>JAJPHB010000121.1 GCA_021325525.1 Alphaproteobacteria bacterium | reverse complement strand
CGGATATGGCCGTCGCCATGGCGGCGCTCGATGCGGTCGTCGTCGTGCTGGGCGAGAAGGGCGAGCGCCGCATCCCGCTCACCGATTTCCACCGCCTGCCCGGCGAGATGCCGGACCGCGACACGGTGCTGGAGCATGGCGAGCTGATCACCGCCGTCGAGCTGCCGGCGCTGCCCTTCGCGGCGCGCTCGGCCTACCGCAAGGTGCGCGAACGCGCCTCTTACGCCTTCGCTCTCGTCTCGGTGGCGGCCGCGCTCGATCTCGCGGACGGCGCCATTCGCGAGGCGCGCCTCGCATTGGGCGGAGTCGCGCACAAGCCCTGGCGGGCGGTGCGCGCGGAAGCGGCTCTGCGCGGCGCGCCGGCGACGGTCGAGAGCTACCGCCGCGCGGCCGATGCCGAGCTCGCCCCGGCAAAGCCGCTCGCCGGCAACGCGTTCAAGCTGCCGATGGCCCGCAACACGGTCATCGCGGTGCTCCGCGATCTGGCGAAGGAGGGCGGAGCATGACGCGGCTTCTGGAGCCGCGCGCGATCGGCATGCCGCTCGAACGCCTCGACGGCCACGCCAAGGTCACCGGAACGGCGCCCTACGCCTTCGAGCATGCGCTGCGCGATCCGCTCTACCTCTATCCTCTCGAAGCCGCCATCGCCCGCGGCAGAATGACGGCGATCGATACCGCCGAAGCCGAGGCGCTCGCTGGCGTCGTTGCCGTTATGACGCCGCGGAATGCGCCGCGCCTTGCGGCCGACGACGACCAGGAGCTCTGGCTGCTGCAATCGGAGGGCATCCATTTCCGCGGCCAGCTCGTCGGCGCCGTCATCGCGCAAACGCCGGAAATCGCCCGGCACGCCGCGGCGCTCGTCCGCATCGCGTACGAGGCGGAGCCGCATGACGCGGCGCTCGCCGCCGACCGCGACGATCTCTACAAACCCGAACAGGTCAATCCGGACTACGCCGCCGACACCGACGAAGGCGATGTCGAGGCGGCGCTGGCCGCGGCGGATGTCGCCATCGACGCGACCTACACGACGCCGATGGAGCACAACAACCCGATGGAGCCGCACACGACGGTCGCCATCTGGGAAGGCGGCGTGCTGACGCTCTACGATTCGACGCAAGGCGCGCATTCGGTACGGACGACCTTGGCTCCCGTCTTCGGCCTCGCCCCGGACAAAATCAGGATCATCGCTCCTTATGTCGGCGGCGGTTTCGGCTCGAAGGGCACGGCGCATGCGCATGACGTCCTTGCCGGCCTCGCCGCGCAAATGGTCCCGGGGCGGCCGGTGAAGTTCGCGCTGACGCGCCAGCAGATGTTCTGGCTCGCCGGCTACCGGACGCCGACCATTCAGCGCATCCGCCTCGGCGCCGGCCGTGACGGCCGCCTCACCGCAATCGTCCACGAGGTCATCGAGCAGACCGCGCGCTTCAAGGAATTCGCCGAGCAGACCGCGACGTCGACGCGCATCATGTATGCATCGCCGAACCGCCGCACGAGCCACCGCTTGGCGAAGCTCGACGTGCCGGTGCCGTCCTGGATGCGGGCGCCCGGGGAGACGCCGGGGATGTTCGCCGGCGAGGTGGCGATGGACGAGCTGGCCGTCGCCTGCGGCCTCGACCCGATCGCGCTCCGCATCCGCAACGATCCGGCCGCCGATCCGCAATCCGGCAAGCCGTGGTCGGGCCGCAAGCTCGTCGAGTGCCTGCGCGAAGGGGCGCGCCGCTTCGGTTGGGATCGGCGCGCTCCGAACCCGGCCGCACGGCGCGAGGATGGCTGGCTCGTCGGCATGGGCGTCGCCAGCTCGACCTATCCCGCCTATGCGCTGCCGGGCTCGCGGGCGACGATCCGTTACGGCGAAGACCAGCGCTATGTCGTGCGGATCGGCGCCGCCGACATCGGGACCGGCACCTGGACGGCGCTGACGCAGATCGCCGCCGACGCGCTCGGCTGTCCCATCGAGGCGGTCCGTCTCGAAATCGGCGACAGCGCCCTGCCGCATGCGAGCGTCGAGGGCGGCTCCAGCGGCATCAATTGCTGGGGCTCGGCGATCGTCGCCGCCGCCCGCGCCTTCCGCGGCCAGCACGGGGCCGCCCCCGTGCCGGGCGCCGAGATCGGCGCGGAAATGCCCGAAGATCCCGAAGCCCAGCGTTTCGCCATGCATTCCTTCGGCGCGCAATTTGCCGAGGTCCGCGTCAACGCCGATACGGGCGAGATTCGCGTGCCGCGCATGCTCGGCGTCTTCTCCGCCGGGCGCATCATCAACCCGCGCACCGCGCGCTCGCAATTCATCGGCGGCATGACGATGGGTCTCTCCATGGCGCTTCATGAAGAGAGCGTTCTCGATCCGCGCTTCGGACATGTGGTGAACCACGATCTCGCCAGCTATCACATCGCCGCGCACGCCGATATCGGCGACATCGACGCGGTCTGGCTCGACGAGGTCGACCCGCATTCCAACCCGATGGGCTCGCGCGGCATCGGCGAGATCGGCATCGTCGGCGCCGCGGCCGCCATTGCTAATGCCGCCTGGCACGCGACGGGTATCCGCATCCGCGATCTGCCGATCACGCCGGACAAGCTCCTCGCCTGACCCGGCTCTTCGCGGCTTTTGACAGAGCGCGGCGTCGATGCCCATGATCACCGCCGATGAAGGGCAAGGTCTGCGTCATCACCGGCGCCACCTCCGGCATCGGCCTCGAAGCCGCCGAGCAGCTCGGGCGGAAGGGAGCGCGGCTCGTCCTCGTCGGGCGCGACCCGCGGCGCGGCGATGCGGCGCTGGCGCGGCTTCGGGCGAAGCTTCCGGACCTCGAGGCCGAGCTCCGCTACGCCGATCTCTCGAGTCTCGGCGACATCCGCCGTCTCGCGACGGATCTCGCGGCGGCGCTCCCCCGCATCGACGTGCTCATCAACAATGCCGGCGCCTTCTTCGACCGGCACGAGCTGACGGCCGACGGGCTCGAGCGGACCTTCGCGCTCAACCATATGGGCTATTACCTCCTCACCCGGCTTCTGCTCGAGAAGGTGAAGGCGGCGGCGCCCTCGCGGATCGTCGTCGTCGCCTCCGACGCCCATCGCAGCGCAACGCTCGATTTCAGCGATCTCGCGGGACGGCGGAGGACGGATGGCTGGACCGCCTACCGTCGCTCGAAGCTCGCCAACATTCTCTTCACGCTCGAATTGGCCGAGAAGCTCGCGGGGACGGGGGTCATCGCGAACAGCCTCCATCCCGGCTTCGTCGCGACGCGGTTCGGCGACAACAGCCGTCGGCTCGGTATGCGCCTCCTCTTCGGCCTCTCGAAGCGCATCCTCGCCATTCCGCCGGCGCGCGGCGCCGAGACCATCGTCTATCTTGCCGCGTCGGCCGAGCCGGCGGCGTCGAGCGGCGGCTATTTCGCCAAATGCCGCGAGACGCAGCCGAGCGCCGCCGCCCGCGACCGCGATGCGGCGCGGCGGCTCTGGGAGGAAAGCGCCCGCATCGCCGGGCTCGATCCCTGAGCCGCCGCGGCTGGCCTGCCGCCGCAATCGCGGATATAAGGCGGGCGGTGATTGAGACCGGAATAGGGGGGGACCGGAATGATGAGGCGCGTGCTGCTTCTGCTCGCGATGGCCGCGCTGGCGCTGGCGCCCGCCGCCGCCTCTGCGGCGCAACCGGCCAAGCCCGCCCATGCGGCGGCCGACCAGAGCCGGCACGAAGGCTATTATTACCCGAAGATCACCTCGCGCGAGGTCTACCACGCCCAGACGAAGCCGCTGGCGCAGATGGACCGCGCCGCCCGGCTGCTCTTCGTCGCCTCGGTGACGAAGGAGCAGACCGAGACGGGCTATGCGCCGCGCTATGTCATGTTCGCCAAGGGCGATGGCGCCGAGAAGCTGATCATCGTCGGCCTCGACGACAGCGCGCTCGCCACCATCTACCGTGCCCGCGCCGTGATGGCGGCGCTCTCCTCGCTGGCGCGCCTCGCGCCGATGCTGAAGGACGCCGATCTCGACGACCAGCTCAATTTCTACGACCTCGCCCGCCTCATCGGCTTCAAGGAGATCACGATCAGCGACGGCCGCGCCTTCACCCACCGCGTCGCGCTGGAGTGAGCGGCTCCGCCTCTAAGGCGTCAGCACCGCGCGGCCGACGAGCTTGCCGGCGCGCAGCTCCTGGAGCGTCGCATCGGCGGCATCGAGCGGCCGTGTCGTGATCGGGATCGAGGGCACGTGGGCGCGGTGGACGAGGTCGAGGAGCTCGCGCATCTCGGCGAGGCTGCCGACATAGGACCCCTGGATTGTCATCGCGCGCAGCGGCAGGAAGGGGAGCGGCAAGGTGATGTCGCCGCCGAAGAGGCCGACGACGATGACCTTGCCGCCCTTCGTCAGCGTGTCGACGGCGAGCCGCGCCGTGCTCGTCGCGCCGACGAAATCGATCGCCGCCCAGACGCCGCCGCCCGCCGCCTTCTTCACCTGCGCCGCGGCATCGGCGGCGCCGCCATCGACCGCGGCGAGCGCGCCCGCCGCCATCGCCGCCTCGCGCTTGCCGGCGTCGGTATCGACGACGATGGCGCCGCGCCCGCGCATGGCTTTGAGGAGGTTGAGGCACATGAGGCCGAGCCCGCCCGCGCCGAGGATGACGAGCGGCTCTTCCTTGAGGACCGCGCCGATGCGCTTCAGGGCGCCATAGGCGGTGAGGCCCGAGCAGGCGTAAGGCGCCGCCTGCGCCGGCGGCATGGTCCCGATATCGAGGAGGTAGCGCGCATGGGGGACGAGAATGTGATCGGCATAGCCGCCGGCGCGGAAGACGCCGAGAAAGCGCGGGGCGAGGCAGAGCTGCTCCTCGCCGCGCCGGCACACGGCGCAGTCGGCGCAGCCGATCCAGGGGAAGACGAGGCGTTTGTCGCCGACCCGGACGCCCTCGGCCTCCGGGCCGATGGCGACGACCTCGCCCACCGTCTCGTGCCCCATGGTGAGCGGCAGCGCGACGCCGCGATCCGTCAATTTGAGCTTCTTGCCGCCGCCGATGTCGTAATAACCTTCCCAGATGTGGATGTCGCTGTGGCAGACGCCGGCGGCGAGGACGCGGAGCAGCACGGCGGCGCCTTCCGGCTTCGGCGTCGGCCGCTCGAACAGCTTCAGGGGGCTGCCGCATTCGGCGACATCGTAGCTGCGCATGGTTCGTTTCCTCCACGATCGTTGTCGACAGGGTAGCATCGCGACGGCGACGCGCGAAACCCTTCGCCGGATGGCGATGGTCGCGAACGAAATTTTTTCGCATTGGTCGCGTGATAGGGTTCATCACCGCTGCTCGCCAGGAGAGATGTCATGACCGGCCGGCCCGACCTCCCCAACCTGCCCGAGATCCATGATCGCGAGGTGCTGGCGCGAGCGCGGGCCGTGCTCGATGCCTGCGGCGACGCCCGGGCGATGGGCGAGGCGGTGAAGGATGCGGTCGCGCGCAACGCGCGCTGGCGCGGCGAGCTGTGCATCAACCTCTTGGCGCCCGAGGCGCCGACCAGCCCGGCGGTACGGGCACTGCTCGGCGCGGAGATCGGCACGCGTGCCGCCGAGGGCCATATCGGCCCCGTCAACCGCTGGTTTGCCGGCACGCGCCATATCGACGAGGTCGAAGCGCTCTGCGTCGAGCTGTTGAAGCAGTACTTCCGCTGCAACTACGCCGATCACCGCATGTGCGCCAGCATGATCGGCAATGCGGTCGTCTACACCGCGCTGTCGGCGCCGGGCGACATCGTCATGAGCGCGGCGCAGCCTGTCGGCGGCCACTCCTCGAACCGGCGCGACGGTCCGGCCGGGGCCATGGGCCGCAAGATCGTCGACATTCCTTTCGACCCCGAGGCGCTGGTCGTCGACATCGACGCGTTCCGCAAGCTGGCGCCGCTGGTGCGGCCGAAGCTCGTCGCCCTCGGCCTGTCGATGACGCTGTTTCCGCAGCCGGTCGCGGCAATGAAGGCGGTCATCGCCGAATGGGGCGGGCGGCTCTTCTTCGATGCCGCCCACCAGCTCGGCCTCATCGGCGGCCGCCAGTTCCAGGACCCGCTGAAGGAAGGCGCCGACATCGTGACCGGCTCCGCCGGCAAGACCTTCGCCGGGCCGCAATCGGGCATCATCCTGTGGGACGATCCGGCCATCGCGGAGGCGGTGACGAGCGCCGTCTTCCCGGTCTGGGCGGCAACGCATCAGGTGAACCGCGTCGCGGCGCTCGCCCTCGCGACGGCCGAGGCGATCGCCTACGGCGAGGCCTTCATGGCGCAGATCGTCGCCAACGCGCGCGCGCTCGCCGCCGCGCTCGATGCGCGCGGCATTCCGATGCTGGGCCGCGCCAAGGGCTTCACGGCGACGCACCAGGCGATCGCCGATGTCCGCGGTTACGGCCGCGGCCTCGCCTGCGCCCAGGCGCTGGAGCGCGCCAACATCATCGTCAACAAGAACCTGATCCCGGCCGATCGCCCCGAGGATTGGGATTATCCGGGCGGCCTCCGCCTCGGCACGATCGAAGTGACGCGTTACGGCATGAAGGAGCACGAGATGGAGGCGATCGCCGAGCTGATCGCTCGCATCGTCCTGCGCGGCGAGGCTCCGGAGCGGGTGCGGCCCGAGGTGGTCGCGCTGCGCGCCGCCTTTCCGACGCTCTACTACTGCTTCGAGACGGGGCTGCCGCGCTGAGGGACGCAGCTCAGCTCGTCGCCGCCTTGGTCTCGTAAAGGGCTAGGAGCGCCGGGCCGTAGGCGGCGCGGATGGCGTGGCGCTTGATCTTGAGAGTGGGGGTGAGCTGCCCGTTCGCCACCGTGAAGGCGTCCTCGGCGAGGACGAAGCGGCGGACGCGCTCCAAGGGCGACAGATTGCGGTTGACGCGCGTCACCGCCGCGCCCACCGCCTTGTGCAGCTCGGGATCGTGGGCGAGATCGGCGAGTTCGCGGCTCGCCTTGCCGTGCTCGCGCGCGAAGGCGGCGAGGAAATCGGGATCGGGGACGATGACGGCGACGAGATAGGGCCGTCGGTCGCCATAGACCATCACCTGCGCGATCTCGGGCTCGAGGCTGAGATAGCCCTCGACGCGCGCCGGCGAGATCATGTCGCCGCCCGAATTCTTGATGAAGTCGCGCTTGCGGTCGGTGATCCGCAGATAGCCGTCGGCGTCGCGCTCGCCGATGTCGCCGGTATGGAGCCAGCCGTCGCGTAAGGTGCGCGCCGTCGCTTCCGGGTCGTTCCAGTACCCCTTCATGACGATCTCGCCGCGCACGACGATCTCGCCATCCTCCTCTATCCGCACCTCGACGCCGGCGAGAGGCGGCCCGACCGTGTCGATCTTGACCCGCCCCGGCAGGTTGCAGCAGATGACGGGCGAGGCTTCGGTCTGGCCGTAGCCTTGCAGCAAGTTGAGGCCGAGCGCGATGAAGAAGCGCCCGATCTCGGGGTTGAGCGGGGCGCCGCCCGACACCATCGCCTTGAGGCGCCCGCCGAAGCGGCGGCGGATCGCCGAGCGGACGAGGCGGTCGAGCGCGCGGTCGGCGATGCGCTCGGCGAGGCTCAGCCCATGCGGATTGTCGTAGCGCTTGCCGCCGAGCTCCAGCGCCTTGCGGAAGAGCCGGACCTTGATCGCGCTCTGGCGTTCCATGCCGCGCAGGATGCGCTGGTGCAGCGTCTCGTAGAGCCGCGGGACGGCGGTCATGATGGTGGGCCGCGCCTCGATCATGTTGGCGGCCAAGGTCTCGGCGCCTTCGGCGAAATAGATTTGCGCTCCGATCGAGACCGGGAACATGAGCCCGGCGGTGTGCTCGTAGGAATGCGAGAGCGGCAGGAAGCAGAGGAAGACCTCGTCGCCGAGGCCGAGCGAGCGCAAGATCTCGTGGGCGCCGAAGCAGTTCGCGAGGATGTTGCCGTGGCTCAGCATGACGCCCTTGGGGACGCCGCCCGTGCCCGAGGTGTAGATGAGGCAGGCGATCTCGTCGCGGGTGCTGGCGCCGACGGTCTCGGCCACGTCGTCGGGCCTCGCTTCGCCCCAGGCGACGATCTCGTCCCAGAGATGGACCTCGGCATGCGAGAGCTGGCCGGCGGTCGGCATCTCCATCGTGACGATATTGTCGATCCCGGTGACCTGGTCGGCGGCGGGCAGCACGCGCTGCGTCAGCGCCGCGGTCGAGACGATGACCAGCTTGGCGCCGCTGTTCGAGAGAATGTGGCGGTGGTCCTCGACCGTGTTGGTGGTGTAGGCGGGAACGGTGATGGCGCCGGCGGCCATGATCGCGAAATCGGCGATCGCCCATTCCGGGCGGTTCTCCGAAACGAGGGCGACGCGGTCCCCGCGTCCGATGCCGAGGGCGCGCAAGCCGCGGGACAGCGCGCTCGCCTGGCGCGCCGCCTCGTTCCAGGAGATCGGCCGGTAGGCGCCGTCGCGCTTCGACCAGAGGAATGGCCTGTCGCCCAGCCGCGCCGCCGCGGCGAAGAACATCGCCGGCAGACTCTGGCAGGTCTCGTAATCCATGCTGGGGTCCGTGGGTTGCGCTGTCCGGAAAGCTTTTAGGGATTTTGCTGCGGCGACGGAATAGCCGATCGGGTTGGCCCGGTCGGCTTGCCGGCTTATATGCATCCTCACCTTGAGGAGAGATGAATGATCGCGACCAGCGCAAAGAGGCTTTCACCCGATACGGCGTCGACTGCCGCCCCCCAGAACCTCGGCGCCCTGCCGGAATGGGATCTCGCGGATCTCTATCCCGGCCGCGACAGCGCCGCGCTCAAAAGCGAGTTGGAGCGGTCGGCGCGCGATGCCGCGGCCTTCCGCGAGCGCTTCGAGGGCAAGCTCGCCGGGCTTTCGGGCGCCGCGCTCGGCGCCGCGGTGGCGGATTACGAGCAGCTCCAGGAGAGGCTGGGGCGGATTATGAGCTACGCCTACCTCGTCTATGCCGGCGATATGGGCGATGCCGAGATCGGCCGCTTCTTCCAGACGATGCAGGAGCGCGTCAACGCGATCACGACCGACCTGCTCTTCTTCACGCTGCAGCTCAACAAGATCGAGGATGCCGATTTCGCTGAGAAGCTGAAGAGCCGGGAGCTCGCTCGTTACGCCCCGTGGCTGCGCGACATACGCGCCTTCCGCCCGTTCCAGCTCGCCGACGAGCTGGAAAAGCTGCTGCACGAGAAATCGGTGGCGGGACGCGCCGCCTGGACGCGGCTCTTCGACGAGACCATGGCGGCGCTCCGCTTCCCGCTCGACGGCCGCGACCTGACCAGCGCCGAAATCCTCCACTTGCTTTCGGACCACGATCCGGCGGTGCGCGAGCGCGCCGCAACGGTGCTCGGCGAGGTGCTGGGGCAAAACGCCCGCATCTTCGCGCTCGTAACCAACACCCTCGCCAAGGACAAGGAGATCGAGGACCGCTGGCGCGGCTTCAAGCGGCCGATCTCGGCGCGCAATCTCTCGAATTTCGTCGAGGACGAGGTGGTCGATGCGCTGATCGCCGCGGTGCGCCGCGCCTATCCCGCGCTATCGCATCGCTACTACCGCCTCAAAGCCAAATGGTTCGGGGTTCCTCAGCTCGCCTATTGGGACCGCAACGCCCCCTTGCCCGAGGAGGACGAGCGCGTCATCCCCTGGCCCGAGGCCGAGCGGATCGTGCTCGAATCCTACGCCGCCTTTTCGCCCGAGATGGCCGAGATCGGCCGCCGCTTCTTCGCCGGGCGCTGGATCGACGCGCCGGTCCGCCGCGGCAAGGCGCCCGGCGCCTTCGCCCATCCGACGGTGCCGAGCGCCCACCCCTATATCCTCCTCAACTACCAGGGCAAGACGCGCGACGTCATGACCTTGGCGCACGAGCTGGGCCACGGCGTCCACCAGGTGCTGGCCGGGGCGCAGGGCGCGCTCATGGCCGAGACGCCGCTGACGCTCGCCGAAACCGCGTCGGTCTTCGGCGAGATGCTGACCTTCCGCGCGCTGCTGCGGCGCGAGAGCGAGGCGAAGCGGCGCAAGGTGATGCTGGCCGGCAAGGTCGAGGACATGCTGAACACGGTCGTGCGCCAAATCGCCTTCGTCGAGTTCGAGCGCCGCGTCCATGACGAGCGGCGCGAGGCCGAGCTGACGCCGGACCGACTGTCGGAGATCTGGCTCGACGTCCAGCGCGAAAGCCTGGGGCCGGCGCTGAAGCTCGACGGGCTCTATCGCTGGTACTGGACCTATATCCCGCATTTCATCCACTCGCCCTTCTATGTCTACGCCTATGCCTTCGGCGACTGCCTCGTGAACTCGCTCTACGCCGTCTACGAAGACGCGCATCCGGGCTTCGTCGGCAAATATCTCGACATGCTGCGCGCCGGCGGCACGCTCCGGCACAGGGAGCTGCTCGCGCCCTTCGGGCTCGATGCCACGCAACCCGCCTTCTGGGACAAGGGGCTCTCGGTCATCGGCGGCTTCATCGACGAGCTCGAGGCGATGGGATGAGGGCGTGCGCATGCATCCTTCGCCGGAACAGTCTCCCGCCGACGGCCTTTGCGGAACCCTCTCCCCTCCGGGGAGAGGGCAGGTGAGAGGCACCCCGGCCCTCACGCGTACACGGGAGAGGGAGAGCTGCGGGTCGAGGTTGCCGAGCGGGCGCCTCGCATGACCGAAGACGAGAACTCGCTCGCCCGCCGCGTTCGTCGCTATGCCCGCGTCTCGACGGCAATGGGCGGCCTCGCGGCGCGGCTTGCCGGAGAGCGCTATCTCGGCCTCGCGCTCGACCGCGGCAGGCACGCGGCCGAGCTGACGGCCGCTCTCGGCGGCATCAAGGGGCCGCTGATGAAGGTGGCGCAGCTCCTCGCCACCATACCGGACGCCTTGCCGAAGGAATACGCGCGCGAGCTGCTGCAGCTCCAATCGGACGCGCCGGCCATGGGCTGGCCCTTCGTCAAGCGCCGCATGGCGAGCGAGCTCGGCCCGGACTGGCAGCGGCGGTTCAGGACCTTCGAGCATGTGGCGGCGCGCGCCGCCTCGTTGGGCCAGGTGCACCGCGCGGTCGGCCTCGACGGCCGGCTTCTCGCCTGCAAGCTGCAATATCCCGACATGCAATCGGCGGTCGAGGCGGATCTCCGCCAGTTGAAGCTCGCCATGGCCATTTACGAGCGCTACGACCGCGCCGTCTCGACCGGCGAAATCCATGCCGAGATCGCGGCACGGCTGCGCGAAGAGCTCGACTACGCGCGCGAGGCCCGCCACATCCGCCTCTATCGGCGCATGCTGGCGGCCGAGCCTTGCGTCACCGTGCCCGAGGTGATCGGCGAGCTGTCGACGAGGCGGCTTCTGACCATGACCTGGATCGAAGGCGAGAAGCTGCTCGACGTCGTCGGCAAGCCCAAAGCCGCGCGCAACCAGATCGCGATCAACATGTTCCGCGCCTGGTACGTGCCATTCTATTTCTATGGCGTCATCCACGGCGATCCCCATCTCGGCAATTACACGGTGCGGCCCGACCGCGGCGTCAATCTCCTCGATTTCGGCTGCATCCGCGTCTTTCGCCCGAGCTTCGTCAAAGGCGTCATCGAGCTCTATTTCGCCCTCGAGCGCGAGGATGACGCGCTCGCCGTCCATGCCTATGAGAGCTGGGGGTTCCGCGATCTCTCCAAGGAGCTGATCGCCGCGCTCAACCGCTGGGCGCGCTTCGTCTACGGACCGCTCCTCGACGACCGCAAGCGGCCGATTCAGGTGAAGAGCTCCGGCGCCAATGGGCGCGAGCTCGCCGAGACCGTGCATCGCGACATCCGCCGCCTCGGCGGGGTCAAGCCGCCGCGCGAATTCGTCTTCATGGACCGCGCGGCGGTCGGCCTCGGCTCGGTCTTCTTCCACCTCTCCGCCGAAGTGAATTGGCACCGCCTCTTCCACGAGCTCATTGCCGATTTCGATGTCGAGACGCTGGCCGACCGGCAGAAAGCGGCACTCGAAGCGGAAGGCTTGCCCTTGCCGTAAGGCGACCAAATGCCGTTGCGCCGGATCGGCGCACGGTTCATGCTGCGGCGGCAGAGCAACCGGAGAGCATGATGCGCAGCCTTCCCGTTCTTCTCGGCACCCTCGTCCTCGCCGCCTGCGCCGCCGGCCAGGCTTCGCCATCCGGCGACATTGGCTCGGTGCTGCCGCAATTCATTACCGGGCTGCCCGAAGAGACGCCGCAATTCGCGGTCTCCGCTCTCCAGCAAGGCGCGCTGCCCGAAGGCTATGCCGAGATCAACAACCAGTCGCCGGGGGTGCCGGCGATCCACGCGGCGCAAATCTGCACGCTCGGCCAACAGATGAGCGAGGCGGCGCCGGTGCCCGGCGCCCCCATCGGCCTCACCGTCGCGACGGTGCGCTGCAACCTGTACCGACCCTCGCTCTGAGCCGGGCTCAGGCCCGCAGCCTCAATGGCGCCGCGGCGATCTCGCCGCGCTCGCGAAGGAGGCGCTCGAAATAGGCGATGGTGCGCTCGAGGCCCGTCTCGAGCGGAACGCGCGGCTCCCAATCCAGCAGATTGCGGGCGCGGCTGATGTCCGGGCAACGCTGCACCGGGTCGTCGACGGGGAGCGGCTTCGTCTCGATCTTGGAGCGCGAGCCGGTCATCGCGATGATCCGCTCCGCGAGCTCGCGCACCGTGGTCTCGACGGGGTTGCCGAGGTTGACCGGCCCGGTGACGTCGTCCGAGGCGGCCATGAGGCGCAGGAAACCCTCGATGAGATCGTCGACGAAGCAGAAGGCGCGGGTCTGCTCGCCGCTGCCATAGACGGTGATCGGCTCGCCCTTCAGCGCCTGGACGATGAAGTTGGAGACGACGCGCCCGTCATTGGGGTGCATGCGCGGCCCGTAAGTGTTGAAGATGCGGGCGACGCGAATGCGCAGATTGTGCTGGCGGTGGTAGTCGAAGAACAGGGTCTCGGCCGCGCGCTTGCCTTCGTCGTAGCAGGCGCGCGGTCCGATCGGATTGACATTGCCGCGATACTCTTCGCGCTGCGGGTGGACGGTCGGATCGCCATAGACCTCCGAGGTCGAGGACTGAAAGATCTTGGCTTTGACGCGCTTCGCCAGCCCCAGCATGTTGATGGCGCCGAGGACGCTCGTCTTCGTCGTCTGCACCGGATCGAACTGGTAGTGAATGGGGGAGGCCGGGCAGGCGAGATTATAGATCTCGTCGACTTCGACATAGAGCGGGAAGCAGATATCGTGGCGCATCGCCTCAAAATGCGGCTCGCCCAAGAGATGCGCGATGTTGTCCTTGCGCCCAGTGAAGTAATTGTCGACGCAGAGCACGTCGTGACCCTGCGCCAGCAGCCGTTCGCAGAGATGCGAGCCGAGGAAGCCGGCTCCTCCCGTGACGAGAATTCGTTTTCTGGTCGAGCTCATCTTGCGATCCTCACGCGAGCTTGCGCCGCCGCGCCGCCGGCGATGCGGGCGAAGTGCGGCCGATGCTGAAGTAGAAGAAGCCGGCCGCCGCCATCTCGTCCGGCTTATAGATGTTGCGCAGGTCGATGACCGTCGGCGAGCGCAGCAAGGCTTTGACGCGAGCGAGGTCGAGCGCGCGGAATTCGTTCCATTCGGTGATGAGGACGAGGGCGTCGGCGCCGTCCATCGCCTCGTAGGAATTGCGGCAATAGGCGATGTCGGGCAGCAGCTTCTTCGCCTCCGCCATGCCCTCGGGGTCGAAGGCCCGGATCGCCGCCCCGGCCGCCCGCAGCGCCGGCAGGATGGCGAGGCTCGGGCTGTCGCGCATGTCGTCGGTGTTGGGCTTGAAGGTGAGGCCGAGGACGGCGATTGTCTTGCCGGCGAGCGAGCCGCCGCAGGCCGCGATGATCTTGTCCGCCATCGCCGCCTTGCGCCGGTCGTTGACGCGCACGACCGTCTCGACGATCGAGAGCGGCGCCGAGGCCTCCTGCGCCGTCCGCACCAGGGCAAGGCAATCCTTGGGGAAGCACGAGCCGCCGAAGCCCGGCCCCGCATGTAGGAATTTGCGGCCGATGCGGCCGTCGAGGCCGATGCCCTTGGCGACGTCCTGGACGTCGGCGCCGACCTTCTCGCAAAGATCGGCGATCTCGTTGATGAAGGTGATCTTGGTCGCGAGGAAGCAATTGGCGGCGTATTTGGTCAGCTCCGCCGTTTCGAGCGTCGTGAACAGCATCGGCGTCTCGATGAGATAGAGCGGGCGGTAGAGCTGGCGCATGATCTCCCGCGCCCGCTCGCTCTCGGTGCCGATGACGACCCGGTCCGGGCGCATGAAATCCTGGATGGCCGAGCCCTCGCGCAGGAACTCCGGATTGGAGACGACATCGAATCCGGCGGCGGGGCGCGCCTTCTTCAGGATCGCCTCGACTTGGCGCCCGGTGCCGACCGGCACGGTCGATTTCGTCACGACGACGGCGTAGCCGGTGAGGGCGGCGGCGATCTCCTCGGCAGCGCCGAAGACATAGGAGAGATCGGCATGCCCGTCGCCGCGCCGCGACGGCGTGCCGACGGCGATGAAGACCGCCTCGGCGCCGGCGACCGCGGCTTTGAGATCGGTCGAGAAGGCGAGGCGGCCGGCCTTGACGTTGCTCTCGACGAGCTGGTCGAGGCCCGGCTCGTAGATCGGCATCTCGCCGCGCTGCAGCCGGGCGATCTTGGCCGCGTCCTTGTCGACGCAGGTGACGCTGACGCCGAATTCGGAGAAGCAGGCCCCCGAAACGAGGCCGACGTAACCCGTGCCGATGACCGCAATATGCATCGATGTTCCCCGTCAAACGAAGCTCAGAACGCGCGCCGCTCGCCCGTTATTCCGCGGTGCCGGCGCATTCCGGCCGAGACATCCGCCCGCCGGTTCCTAGTCGATTTCGGGACGACAGCAAAGCGTCTTCGACTTCTGGTCGCGGTTCCGGCGCATTCCGGCCGAGACATCCGCCCGCCGGTTCCTAGTCGATTTCGGGACGACAGCAAAGCGTCTTCGACTTCTGGTCGCGGTTCCGGCGCAAGGTAAGTAGATCCTTTCAAGAGCGGAACACTTGCGGGACCGCTTCGTTCGCCCTAAAGACGTGACGGTCGGCGGAGGGCACGCATTCGCGACGACCTCTCCATCCCCTCGCCGATATTCGATTGGAGCCATGCCAAAGAAGATTCTCGTCACCGGCGGCGCCGGCTATATCGGCAGCCATGCCTGCAAGGCCTTGGCCGCCTCCGGCTTCGTTCCCGTCAGTTACGACAATCTCGTCTACGGGCACCGCTGGGCGGTCCGCTGGGGGCCGCTCATCGAGGCCGATCTCGCGGATACGGCGCGGCTCAGGGCCGCCTTGCGCGAGCACAAGATCGCCGCCGTCATGCATTTCGCCGCCTTTGCCTATGTCGGCGAGTCGATGGCGAAGCCGCAGCTCTATTTCCGCAACAACCTCGTCAACAGCCTCGGCCTCCTCGACGCCATGCTGGCGGAAGGCGTGCGGCACATCGTCTTCTCCTCGACCTGCGCCACCTATGGAACGCCCGAACGCGTTCCGATCGGCGAGGAGACGCCGCAGCGCCCGGTCAATCCCTATGGCGAGAGCAAGCTCATGGTCGAGCGGGCGCTCCACTGGTACGCCGGCGCCTACGGCCTCGCTTATGCGGCGCTGCGCTACTTCAACGCGGCCGGCGCCGATCCCGCCGGCGAAATCGGCGAGGACCACGATCCCGAGACCCATCTCATACCGCTGGTCCTCGCGGCGGCGCAGGGCAAGCTACCGCATGTCGACATCTACGGCACCGACTATCCGACGGCCGACGGCACGGCGATCCGGGACTACATCCACGTCCAGGATTTGGCGGAAGCGCATGTCGCGGCCATTCGCCATCTGTTGGAAGGCGGCGGCAATCTCCAGCTCAACCTGGGCACGGGCACCGGGCACAGCGTCCGCGCCGTGATCGACGCGGCCGAGCGCGTCACCGGCCGGAGAATCCCGCGCCGCGAGGCGCCGCGGCGCGCGGGCGATCCGCCGGCGCTCGTCGCCGATCCGCGGCGGGCGCACGAGGTGCTGGGATGGCAGGCGCGCCTCTCCGATCTCGACAGCATCGTCGGCACCGCCTGGGCTTGGCACGACCGCGCCCGGCGGAACGATGCCGTATCCGAGCCGGCCGGCTCCGAGCGCCGCGAGCGGACAGCGGGGACTTGACAGGGACGGGGCCTCCCGCTCTTGTCCATGCCGTTGCCGCTAAGGCCATGATTTCGCCGCGATCGCATCGGGAATAGCCGGCAAGCGGCTCTCGTTGTTCGACGCCTGCGATCCGGATCATCGGCCCGCGGGCATAGGAGTTCTCGGAATGCAGATGGTCGCGACCGCAGCCGCTCCAGCGGATATCGAGGCGCATGCGCCATCGTCGCCGGCGGCGATCGAAGTGCGGGGCAAGTTCTTCTTCAGCGGCGGCCGGAAGCATTTCGTCAAGGGCGTCACCTACGGCCCTTCGCCGTCGCCTCGCACGGGGCGCAATTCCCCGAACGCTCCACGGTCGAGACGGATTTCGCGCTGATGGCGGAAATGGGCGCCAACTCGGTGCGCGTCTTCACCGTGCCGCCGGTCTGGCTGCTCGACATCGCCGCCGCCAGCGGGCTCAAAGTGCTGGTCGGCATTCCGTGGTCGCAGCATATCACCTTCCTCGACAGCCCCGCGGTCCAGGAGGAGGTCCGACGCACCGTGCTCGCCGGCGTCCGCGCCTGCGCCCGGCACGAGGCCGTCTTCGCCTATGTGATCGGCAACGAGATCCCGCCCGACATGGTGCGCTGGCACGGCGCGAAGGAGGTGCGGGCCTTCCTCAAATCCTTGGTCGCCGCCGTCAAGGCGGAGGTGCCGGGCGCGCTCGTCAGCTACGCCAACTTTCCCTCGACCGAGTATCTGACCATCGATTTCACGGATTTCCTCTGCTTCAACGTCTATCTCCACAGCGAGGACGCTTTCCGCCGCTACGTCTCGCGCCTGCACAACCTCGCCGTCGACCGGCCGCTCGTCCTCACCGAATTCGGCGTCGATTCGATGCGCGAAGGCGAGGAGGGCCAGCGCGCCATCCTTTCCTGGCAGGTCGGCACGGCCTTCTCGATGGGCGTCGCCGGCACCTTCGTATTCGCCTGGACGGACGAATGGTTCACGGGCGGGCATCTCATCGAGGATTGGGCCTTCGGCCTCGTCGATCGCGCGCGCCGGCCGAAGCCCGCCTTCCATGCCGTGGCGAGCGCGTATCGGGGGCCGCTGCCGCCGCCTTTGCCGCGCCATCCGCGCGTCTCCGTCGTCGTCTGCGCCTATAATGCCGAGCGCACGATGGAGGCGTGTCTCGCCTCGCTCGAGCATCTCAACTATCCCGATTACGAGGTCATCGTCGTCAATGACGGCTCGACCGACCGCACGCTCGAAATCGCGCAGCGCTATCCCTATTGCAAGATCATCAGCCAGCCCAACAAGGGGCTCTCCGTCGCCCGCAATGTCGGCGCCGAGGCGGCGACGGGCGAGATCGTGGCCTATACCGACAGCGACTGCGTCGCCGATCCCGATTGGCTCAACTACCTCGTCGGCAAGATGGTCGCCGCCGACCTTGTCGCCTGCGGCGGGCCGAATTTCCCGCCGCCCGAGGACAGCCTCGTCCCCGCGGCGGTCGCCGTCTCGCCGGGCGGCCCCACTCATGTCCTCGTCAGCGACGACGTGGCCGAGCATATCGCCGGCTGCAACATGGCCTTCCGCCGTGACGTGCTGCTCGGCCTCGGGGGCTTCGATCCGCTCTACCGCGCGGCGGGGGACGATGTCGACATCTGCTGGCGCTTTCAGGATGCCGGCTACACGATCGGCTTCAGCCCCTCGGCCGTCGTCTGGCATTTCCGCCGCAACACCGTGAAGGCCTATCTCGGCCAGCAGCGCGGCTACGGCAAGGCCGAGGCCCTCGTCTACGGCAAGCACCCTTTCCGCTTCAACCTCTTCGGCCAGGCGAAGTGGCTGGGGCGCATCTATGGCGACCTCTCCGCCTCGCTGCTGCTCTCGAACCGGCCGGTCATCTATTCGGGCGTCTTCGGCCGCGGCCTCTTCCAGACCATGTACGAGCCGCCCTCCTCGCTCGCCGCCTTCCTCCCGCTCACCTTCGAGTGGAACGTCGTCGCGATCGCCCTGGCGCTCGCCGGCATCGCCGGCGGCGGCTGGATGTGGCTCCTGCTCGTGCCGCTCCTCGTCACCTGGACGATGTGCGTCAACGGCGCGCTGAAGGCGCCGATCGACCGCCGCTTCCGCGGCCCGAAGGCGCGGGCGCTCATCGCGCTCCTCATATATCTCGGCCCCATTTTGCGCGGCTGGGAGCGCCTCAAATGGCGCTCGCGGCTGATGCAGACGAAGGACCCGGCGCGGCTCGGCGAGACGCGGCAGAAGCCGCGCATCGACTGCCGTCAGCGCGCGCTCTACCTCGCCTATTGGAGCGAGCGGGGCGACGAGAAGGAGGTGCTGCTCGGCGGCCTCATGGCGTTCCTGGCGCCGCAGAAATACTTCATCGTGCCGGATACGGGCTGGAGCGACTGGGACCTCAAAATCGCCCGCGGCCTCTGGAGCCGCGCCTATGTCACGGTCTGCGCCGAGAATCACGGCGGGGCGAAGCGCCTGCTGCGCGTGCGCTGCGCCATGCGCTTCTCGCGGCTTTCGGCCTTCGTGCTGCGCGGCTATGCGGTGATCGCCGCCGGGGCCCTCATCCTCGGCGCGCCGCCGGTGGCGGCGGCGGTCGGCATCATCGGCCTCGGCCATTTCGCCTTCATCGCCCAGCGCACCGCCGCCTTCGGCGGGCTCATGCATCGCATCATCGAGGCGGTGGCGGGGCAGGCGAAGCTGACGCCGATCGCGCCGACGCCCCGCTCCGCCATCGCCATCGGCTCGCCGCGGACGGCGTGAGGGGCGGCGGAACGCGCCCGGAGCCATGCCGCCGCTCGGCTGGAAGCTGCTGCCCTATCTGCGCCCCTACCGGCTGCGCTTCGCCTGGGCGCTTCTTCAGGTCTTCCTCATCGCCGCTTTCGAGCTCCTGAAGCCCTGGCCGCTGCAGATCGTCATCGATCACGTGCTCGCCGGGAAGCCGATCGGGGCGCCGCTCGCGGCGCTGTCGCCGCTGGCCCTGCTCGGCTTTGCCTGCCTCGCCATGGTCGCCGTCCAGATCGGCGCCGGCGGCCTCACCCTGCTGCACAATTGGACGACGATCGGCGTCGGCCAGCGCATGGTGAACGATTTGCGCGGCGCGCTCTACGCCCATCTCCAGCGCCTGTCGCTCGCCTTCCACAGCCGCCAGAGGGTGGGCGACCTCATGTACCGGGTCACCGCCGACAGCTTCGCCGTGCAGACCATGATCATGAACGGGCTGCTGCCGATCCTCTCGGCCCTCGTGCTGCTTGCCGGCATGCTCGCCGTGCTGATCCCGATCGACCCGGTCATGACGCTGCTGTCGCTCACCGTCGTGCCGGCGCTCTTCCTCCTCATCGCCGTCTTCAACCGCAAGATCGCCGCCGTCGCCGGCGAGGTGCGCGATGCGGAAAGCCGCGTCTACAGCCTCGTCCAATGGGCCTTCTCCTCGATCAAGGTGGTGCAGGCCTTCACCAAGGAGGAGGAGGAGCATCGGCGCTTCATGGGGGCGAGCCGGGCGAGCCTCGGCTCGACCTTGCGCCTCTATAGCTGGCAGACGCTCTATTCGGGCATCGTCAACGTCGTCATCGCCGGCGGCACGGCGCTCGTCGTCTATGCCGGCGGCAGGGCCGTCCTCGGCGGCCGCCTCACCCTCGGCGAGCTCGTCGTCTTCATCTCCTACCTGGCGCAGCTCTACCAGCCCGTCAATCAGATCACGCAGAGCTGGGGCCTCATCGCGGGCGCCCGGATCGGCGCCCGCCGCGTCTTCGAGATCCTCGACACCGAGGCGGATCTCGCCGATGGCCCGCGCCGCTTCCCGCCGGAAGGCGCGCGCGGCGACATCGCCTGGCAAGGCGTCAGCTTCCGCTACCGCCCCGATCTGCCGGTGCTGCGCGGCATCGACCTCGAGGTGCGCGCCGGCATGCGCGTTGCGGTCGTCGGGCCGACCGGCGCCGGCAAGTCGACGCTGCTGGGGCTCCTCCCGCGTTTCTTCGACCCGACCGCGGGGCGCGTCCTCATCGACGGCGTCGATGTTCGGGGATACAGGTTGAAGGCGCTGCGCCAGCAGATCGCGATGGTCCTGCAGCCGCCGCTCGTCTTCCCCGTCTCGGTGCACGACAACATCGCCTATGGCCGGCCCGAGGCCTCGCGCGCCGAGGTCGAGGCGGCGGCGAAGCTCGCCCGCATCCACGATCTCGTGATGTCGCTCCCCGAGGGCTACGACACGATCATCGGCGAGGCCGCGGCGACGCTCTCCGAGGGCGAAAAACAGCGCCTGACAATCGCGCGCGCCCTCTTGCGCGATGCCCCCATTCTCATTCTCGACGAGCCGACCTCGGCCCTCGACGTCGAAACCGAGGCGGTGGTGATGGCCGGAATTGAACGCCTTGCGGCAGGCCGCACGACATTCATCATCGCGCATCGTTTGTCCACCGTGCGGAGTTGTGATCTGATCCTCGTTCTGCGCGACGGCGTCATCGCCGAGCAGGGCGGCTTTGCCGAACTGATCCGGCGGGATGGCGTTTTCGCCGAATACTACAAGACCCAGTTCGGCAGCGAGGACACCCGGCTTGGCGTCACGTAAGACCATTCTCGTCCTGCACCTTGCCGGGCAGATCCCGCTCGCCGGGATCGCGTGGCAGGCGCTCCACTACGTGCTGGGCCTGCGCCGCCTCGGCCACGAGGTCTGGTACATCGAGGATTCGGGCGCGCGCCCCTACGACCCGCGCCGCCAGGCGCTCGCCGAGGACTGCGCCTATAACGTCGCCTTCCTGCGCCACATGATGGAGCGCTTCGACCTCGGCGACCGCTGGGCGTATTGGGACGCCGCGGGGGAGGCGTGGCACGGGCTGTCCGGCGCACGCGTGAAGGCGCTCTACCGCGAGGCGGACGCGCTCATCAACCTCTCCGGCGCGACGCATCTGCGCGACGAGCACATGGCGTGCCCGGTTCGCGTCTTCGTCGATACCGATCCCGGCTACGAGCAGGCGCGCGCCGCCGAAGGCGACGCCGCGGCGCGCAGCTATTTGGGCGCGCACACCCATCTCTTCACCTATGGCGAGAATATGGGCGCGGCGGATTGCCCGATCCCGCTGCTGGGGTTCACTTGGCGCGCGACGCGGCCGCCCGTTCTGCTCGACCTCTGGGACGCGGGCTGCGTTTCCGCCGGTCCCTTCTTCACCTCGGTCGCGACCTGGGAGAGCACGGGCAAGGACATCACCATCGGCGGCGAGACCTATCTCTGGTCGAAGCACGTCAATTTCCTGCGCTTCCTCGATCTGCCGCGCCAGACGCTGCAGCCCTGCCGCCTCGCCATGTGGCCGCCCACACAGGAGATCGCGGCGCGGGTGCGCGAGGCCGGCTGGGAGATCGTCGATCCGGTGCCGGTCTCGGCCGATATGCGGCCCTATCGCGACTTCATCGTGACCTCGCATGCGGAGTTCACGGTCGCCAAGGACATCTATGTGCGCGCCCGCACGGGGTGGTTCAGCGACCGCAGCGTCTGCTATCTCGCCGCCGGGCGGCCGGTCGTCACCCAGGATACGGGCTTCTCGAAGCGCATTCCCAGCACCGCCGGGCTCTTCGCCTTCTCGACGCTCGAGGAGATTCGCGAGGCGATCGGCCGCATCAACGCCGATTACCGCCGGCAATGCCATGCGGCGCTGGAGATCGCCCACGAATTCTTCGATGCCGACCGCGTCCTGCGCGAGCTCCTGCGCCAGGCCGAAATCTGAGCGGCGCTATGCCGACCGCCGCCGCCACGGGGCGGGATCGTCGATGACGAGGCGCATGATCCGCCGCCCTACCGCGTCGCCGAGGGCTCAGCCAGGTCGAAGGGCTTCGTCGGGTTGACAAGCTCGTAAAAGTCCGGAACGCCGCCGTCAGAGACGAGGAGGTAGCGCTTGCCGAGCTTCGGATAATCGAGCACGTCGAGCGGCAGCGCCTCGCCGCCCATCAGGTAGACGAGATCGGCGTCGAAGGGGTTGCGGAGGAGATGGGCAACGCCCGGCGTTGGAAAGCCCATGAAATCGCCCGGTCCCACCTCGTGGCTCTCGCCATCGATCTCGGCGATGCCGCGCCCGGATAGGATATAGACCCATTCCTCTTCGAGGAGATGGGCGTGATAGGCGAAAGAGTCCTTGCCCGGCGGCACGCGGCCGAGCGAGACATGCGCCCGCTTCAGCCCGGCAAGGCGCGAGAGCCCCGTGCGCAGCAGGTAGGAATTGGGATTGAGGCGCTGGGCGAAGGCGCGCTGCCGCGCCTCCCGCTCGCCTGCCCGCCACAGCAATTTGCGTGTCTGCTCGGCCATCGCATCTCTCCCTTTCAGCGGCCGCAATAGGCTTCGATGCGATAGCCCGCGGGGTCGACGACGAAGGCGGCGTAGTAGCTGGGGCCGTAATCCTGGCGCAGCCCCGGCTTGCCGTTGTCGCGGCCGCCCGCGCGCAAGGCCGCGGCGTGGAAGGCATCGACGGCTTCGCGCTCCTTGGCGGCGAAACAGATATGGAGCCCTGACGCCTCGTCCGCGGGCACCGGCCGCTCGGCGGCGCCGATCCAGAAGGCGACGGCCTCGCGCCCATAGCCGAGCGAGGTTTCGCCGGCGCTGAGGCAGCGATAGCCGAGCGGCGCCAAGGCCGCGTCGTAGAAGCGCTTCGCCGCGGCGATGTCGCGAACGCCGATCGAGACATGGTCGATCATGGTGATGGGTCCTTCTCCGGGGTTGTCGACGGCGCAAGAATAAGGCCTCGCAACTGACACCATCGTGTCAGGTATTATGCGGATTTTTTCGCCGGCATCTGGCTTTCCCCACTCACCATTGTCAGAATTGCCGCATGACCCGGATCGAGCGCGGCTTCGCCATCCTCCTGCTGCTCAGCGACGGCAGCATGCTGAGCGCCGCCGCCCTGGCGCAGCGCTTCGAGGTCTCGGTCCGCACCATCTATCGCGATATCGACATGCTGAGCACGACCGGCGTGCCGATCTATGCCGATCGCGGCGCCAAGGGCGGGTATCGGCTGCTCGAAGGCTTCTTCCTGCCGCCGGTCAGCTTCGCCCGGGACGAGGCCGTGGCAGTGCTTCTCGCCCTCGCCCTGGCCCGCGGGCTGAAAGTGACGCCCTTTGCCCGCGAGCTCGAAGCCGCGGAGCGCAAGCTCGTGACGGCGCTGCCGAAACCGCTCCGCCCGTTGCTCGCCGAGACGCGGCGGCTCATCGGTTTCGAGCGGACGGCGCCCGATGCGTTTCATCCCGAGCTCCCGGCCGCTGTGGGCGAGGGCGACGGCGCCTCCGGGGCGGAGGCGCGGACGGTCGAGCTGTTCCTCAAGGCGGTGCTCGATGGAACGCAGATCCGCTTCACCTATCGCTCGCCCTATCGCGCCGGCGGCGCGCCGGTCGCGACCGAGGCCGAGCCCTTGGGCGCCCTCTGGGATCGCGAGCGCTGGTATCTGGTCGGCACGCGCCGGCCGCACGGCGGCGGCGGCGAACGGCGCTTCTGGCGCGCCGACCGGGTCGTCGAGATCGAAGCCTCGAGCCTGCGGGCGCCGCAGCCGCGGGATTTCGATATCCGCCGCCATCTCGGCCGGCGCTGGCTCGGCGAAGCGATGGCGGCCTGGGCGCGGACGAGCCCGGTCGTCATCCGCATGCGCCGCTCGCAGGCCGAGCGCCTCGCCGCCGACTGGTACTTCGCCTTCGCGCGCTTCGAGGCGAAAGAGGCGGACGAGGTGGTTATGACCTATGGCGAGGATCAGCCGGCGCGCGTCCTCGAATTGGAGCGCTGGCTCGGCCCCGGCGCCGAGCTCGTCGAGCCCCGTTCCTGGCGGTCCCTGCTGCGCGACGAGCTGCGGGCGCTTCTAGCCGCTCACGCCTGACGGCCGGCGGTGCCTCAAATCGCGTCGAATTGCCAGGCGATGTCGTTGGCGAGGCCCCACATATAGCCGATATCCGCCTGCCCGACGATCGCATAGGCATGGCCCTTGCGGCGCCAGTAGAGCAGGTTCAAATCCTGCCGATGGTCGAAGGTCGGCGCCACATCCGGCCGGTTCGAGGAGGCGATGACGACGGTGAGCGGCCCGATCGCCTTGCCGATCGTCTTGTTGTCGGCGGTGTAGAAGAGCTGCGCCGCCGGGTGCTGCTCGATGACGATCGCCCGCGCGCCCTGGAAGACGAGGCCCCAGGGCTTGAGGTTGGGGACGCGCATGGGCGGCTGGGCGATGCGCTGGCTCAGCTTCTGCATGACGTCGCCGCTGTTCTCGCCGTCCTTGGCGGGAATGTCGGCGAAGGAGCCGCCGCCCGTCGAGGCGGTCACGAACAGCTTGTGGTATTCGGCGGCCGTGTCGAGCCAATTGTTGGTCGCGGCCGCGGAGGCGGCGGCCTGCTGCATCGCCCCCGTCGGCGGCGTCTGGTGATCGACGCCGACATAGGTGAGGCCGCCGCCCACCATGATCCCGAAGAGCGAGGCGGCGACCGGCACCGCGATCCACCAGCGCTTGTAAGTCCGCCAGCTCTCCGCGGTGCGCTTGCGCCGGAAATGCAGGATCTCGGCTCCTTGCGTCGGCTCCGATTCGGTGGTCCCCCGAGCGGCGGCGATGAGGCGCTCCGGAACCTCCTCGCGCAGGACCTCGTCGAAGGCGGCGCGCAGCAGGGTCGCGCCCTCGCCGAGCTGCGTCAGGCGCAGCCGCGCCGTCTCGTCGCGCTGGAGCAGCGTTTCGACCTCGGCGCGCCGACGCTCGTCGAGCTCGCCGTCCAAATAGGCGACGAGCAGCTCATCCCTCGATTTCTGCATCGTCCGTACTCCTCCGCAGACCCCCGCCTGCTTCGAGCTGCCCCTGTAAGGCCACCCGCGCTCGCGCGAGGCGGCTCATGATGGTGCCGACCGGCACCTTGGCGACTTCCGCCGCTTCCTTGTAGCTCAACCCCTCGACCGTCACGAGCAGCAGCGCGGTGCGCTGCTCGACCGGGAGCCGGCTCACCGCTCGCCTCACTTCGGCGAGGGCGAGGCGGGCATCGGCCCGGCGCACCGACTCGTCGCTTCCGAGCCGCTCGCCTTCGGCCTCCGCAGCCTCCTTCCGAACCTCCCGCGCCCGCAGCTGGTCGATCCAGATCGTCTGCACGATGCGAAACATCCAACTGTCAAACCGTGTTCCTTCCTGGAATTGGTGCATCCGAGCCAGGGCACGCTCGCACGCCGCCTGAACGACATCATCGGCCTCGACGGCGGAGCCGGTGAGGCCGCGGGCGAAGCGGCGCAGGCGAGGCAAAACCGCGATCAATTGATCGCTGAATCCGCTCTTCATGCCCGCGCCGGCAACCTCCGGTTGCCGTTCCGGTATGGCGTGACGTATGGACAACGGGTACCTGCCGCGTTTATTCCACCTTCGGGTGCACCTCGCGCCGGCGGCAACCCCGCCTTGCTCCCCGAAATGACCACGGTTTTGTTCCTGGTGCGGACCGCGCCGAGAGGGTTGCGTCGATGGCGCGCCCGATCATCGCGAGGGAGCTTAGCATGCGCCGGGCGCCAAACCAAATCGCGTAATCCGGCAACAATCGGCCGGCCGGCCGGATCGCCCTTTCGCCTTTCGCTTCACAAAGCGGCAAGGGCTTGGCATTGTGCGGTTCCTTCCCGGGGCGGATCAGGTGGAGAGAGAGCGTCGATGAAGATCGCCATTCCGCAGGAGCGGCGGGCGCATGAACGTCGCGTTGCGGCATCCCCCGATACCGTGAAGCGCCTCGTCGGCATGGGGCTCGAAGTCGTCGTCGAGAGCG
>JAJPHB010000046.1 GCA_021325525.1 Alphaproteobacteria bacterium | reverse complement strand
TCGCCGTCGTGCGGGTGGGGGCGCCGTCCGAGGCCGAGATGAAGTCGCGCAAGGAAGCGTTGGACGATGCCATCAGCGCCACCAAGGCGGCGGTCGCCGAGGGCGTCCGCAATGCCTCGCCAACCCTCCGCAATCCTCTCCCCCACTGGGGAGGGAAGGATGAGGAGGGTGGCGGGCGAGGCACTCAGGCGATCGAGATCAGCGTCCCAATTCCCCAGGCGGCGAGCGCCAGGCCCGAGAGTTGCGCCATGCGCCCGCCCCAGGGGAGCGTCTTCTCGACGAGGACGAGAAGGGCGATCGCCGCAATCCAGAGCGGGTTCATGAGGCCGCCGGCGAAGAGCAGCGCCATCAGCATCCAGCAGCAGCCGAGGCAATAGAGGCCGTGCCCCATGCCGGTCGCCAGCGCGCCGAGCGCGCCCTCGCGCCAATGATGGAGGATGAAGTCGAGCGGCGAGCGGCAATGGCGCAGGCACGCGGCTTTGAGCGGCGTCCATTGGTAAAGGCCGGCGCCGAGAAAGACGATGCCGGCGAGCACCGTCCCCGCGGTCGTCGGCAGCATGACCTGGTCGAGCCCCCATTGCGTCGCCGTGGCGACGAGGCTGAAGGCGCCCCAGACGGCGAGGTAGCCGAGGGCGAAGAGGGCCGCCGTCGCCGGCACGCGCCCGCCGGCGCCGGCGCGCCGGCGGGCGATGCCGGCGACCAGCAGGATGGTGGGCGCGGCGCCGGGCAGCATCATCGCCGCCATCATGACGACCCACATCAAGAGGACGAGCGCGGCGTAGCCCGGCGTCCAGGCCGGCGCCATCGCCATGATCGCGCCGCCCTCCATCTCCATCGTCTCCTGCCCGAGCCCGGCGCCGAGGAGGAGCCATGCCCAGGCGAGGAGGATGACGGCGACAAGCCCGCCCAGCACGATGGCGCGGTCATGGCGGAGCGCGGCGGTGAGCATGCCGCGGTCCATCGCGAGCTCTCGCCGCCGGCCCTTTAGGCGGCCACGCCCCGGGGCGTCTGCTCGACGAGGGCCAGCGAACCATGCCCTTGCTCGACGGCGAAGCGGATGCCGCCGGTGCTGTCGATACGGGCGCTGCACACCTCCGCTCCGCGATGCTCGAAGCCCTCCGGCATCATTACCTGAATCCGGTGGGGGGCGCCCGTGACCGGATTGCGGATGGGCTGGTTCTCGGTCTCGAGGATGCCCGGAATGGCGATGCGGGCACGGCGGCCCGGCATGTCGAATTCGAAGGCGATCGGTGCGAAGACGGGCTCCAGCATCCGGCTGACGATCAGGCTGAAAATATGGAAGATCGTGCCTTCGGCCGAGTTCTTGCCGGAGAGGATGCCGAGCAGCGCCGAGCGCTGCTCCGGCGTCGCCCGCTCGTCGATGATCGCCTGCGCCGTGCCGTTGCCCTCATGCAGCGGCCCCGGGAAGTCGACGACGACGAAGAAGGCGAGGCCGTCGAGCTTCACCGCGCCGAAATGGCCCTCGGCGATGCGCATCCCGAGCAGGCCCTTGCAAGTCCCCTTTGTCGGCGGTGCATTGAAGTCGCAGGGGCAGCCGAAGGCGCAGTTGCAGTTCTTCACCCACTCGCCCTTGAGGCGCCAGTCGAATTCTGCCATGTGACGTCTCCCTCATAGCCGCTGCGCCCCGGCTAACCCGAGGCGAATGTCCCGAAAGCCAGAAAGATGCGCGGCATTCTTGCGGAAAGGACGCACGTATCGGCGCCCTGCCGACGGAGACTAGTTTCTGTGCGACCCGCTGGCAAGGAACTCCGCGCGGCTTCGCCGGGCGCGGCGGCTGGCGTAGACTCGGGCGTGCCCGTCGGGGGCCGGAGGAAGAGCGCAATGGCGACGATCACGAAGGTTCTGGTGGGCGAGGCGCTGGTCGGCGAAGGCGACGAGGTCGCACATATCGACCTCATCATGGGGCCGCGGGGCAGCGCCGCCGAAGGCGCCTTCTGCCGCGCCCTGACGAGCCAGCGCGAAGGGGTGAAGGGCCTCCTCGCCGTCATCGGCCCCAACCTCATGTGCAAGCCGGCGACGGTCATGTTCAACAAGCTGACGATCAAGAGCGCGAAGCAGGCGGTCCAGATGTTCGGCCCGGCGCAGCGCGCCGTCGCCACCGCCGTCGCCGATTCGGTGAAGGAAGGCGTCATTCCGATCGCCGAGGCCGAGGACGTCTTCATCTGCGTCGGCGTCTTCCTTCATTGGGAGGCGAGCGACGATCAGAAGATCCAGGACTACAATTACGCCGCGACGAAGCTCGCGATCCGTCGCGCCGTCACCGGCGAGCCCAGCGCCGAGCAGATGCTGGAGCAGATGGGACGGGTGAGCCACCCGCTCGCCGCCCATGACTGAGGCGGCGGCGCCTCACGAGCTGAAATCGCGCACCCGCCGCCGCTCGATGGTGACGCCGACGCTGCCGGCTTCAGGATAGACGTCGAGCTTCTCGACGACGACATGCGCCGCCGAGACGCGCTTCTCGACGAGGCAATGGTCGATGATGCGCTCGGCCAGTGTCTCGACGAGGTTGATGTGCCCGGCGCTGGCGATGCGCTTGATGCCCTCGACGATGGGCTCGTAATTGAGGACGCCCGAGAGCTCGTCCGCCGAGACGTCGGGCTCGTCGCTGACCACGAGCTCGGCGGTGATGCGCACGCGCTGCTTGCGGCGGCGCTCATGCTCGTAGACGCCGATGCTGCAGAGGAGGACGAGATCGCGGACGAAGACCCGGTAGGTCGAGGCCGGCTCCGCCGCGCGCGACCGCCGCATGCCCAGCGCATCGGCCAACAACCAATCGGACGTCATGGCGCGAGCATGCCGGGGGGTGCGCGCGATTGCAACGCCGGTGCGGGACGGCCGCAGTTTCAACCATTAACGGTCTAACGACCAAGGGCACCAAGGACACGAAAATCGTTTTTCGCGCGGCGCGCGCGAGAGCCTGCTTGGCGAACTTGGTGTCCTTGGTGGTGAGATTGCCGGGAGCGAATTTGACTTTGCTTCGCCGAACCCGACAAACTCCCGAAACCGCGGTTGCTGGCAGGACGATATGAAAATCACGCGCCTGCGGACGGAGGTCGTGCAGATTCCGCTCGGAAAGCCGATCCGCACCGCGATCCACGACATCCGCTCGGCGGGCTGCGTTCTCGTCTTCCTCGAGACCGATGGCGGGATCGTCGGCGAGAGCCTTCTCTTCACCTTGAACGGCAAGCGCCTGCCCGTTCTCTATGAGATGGCGAGGAGCCTCGAGCCGCTGATCCTCGGCCGCGACCCCGATTTCACCGAGCGCTTCTGGAGCGAAGCCTGGGGCGACAGCAACTTCATCGGCCAGAGCGGCGTCCCCGTCTTCGCCATCGCCGCGATCGACGGCGCGCTCTGGGATATCCGCGGCAAGGCGGCGGGAAAGCCCATCTACCGCCTCCTCGGCGCCGCGCGGAGCGCCGTCCCCGCCTATGCGAGCGGCGGGCTCTGGCTCTCGCTCTCGCTGGACGAGCTCGTCGCCGAGGCGGAGGAATTCCTAGAACAGGGCTTCCGGGCCATGAAGATCCGCATCGGCGGCGCCTCCGCCGAAACCGACATCGCCCGCATCCGCGCTGTGCGCGCGGCGATCGGGCCGGAGGTCGCGCTGATGGCCGACGCCAACCAGGCGCTCGATGTGAGCCGCGCCATCCGCCTCGGCCGCCGCCTCGAGGAGTTCGGCCTTGCCTGGTTCGAGGAGCCGCTCCCCGCCTATGACCATGAGGGCGAGGCGCGAGTGGCGGCGGCGCTCAACACGCCCTTGGCCAGCGGCGAGACCGAATATACGCGCTATGGCTTCCGGCGGATGCTGGAGCTCAAATCAGCCGACATCCTGATGCCGGATTTCCAGCGCGTCGGCGGCGTCAGCGAGTTCATGAAGGTGGCGCATATGGCCGCGGCCTATGACGTGCCCGTCTCCTCGCACATCTTCAGCGAGATGAGCCTGCAAATGATGGGCGCCCTCGCCAACGGGACTTACCTCGAACACATGCCATGGTTCGAGCCGCTCTATGGCGAGCGGATCGCGCTGAAGGACGGTATGGCGCTCATTCCCGAGAAGCCGGGCTGGGGCTTCAGCTTCGATCCGAAGGCGGTGGCAAAATTCCGGCTTTGACCGGCACAACGGCGAGCAAATTCTTTCACCACCAAGAGCACAAAGGACATGAAGGCGATGCGCGCACTGCTGCGCGATCAAGTCGAACTTGGTGTTCCTGGTGTCCTTGGTGGCGAACCGCAGCTCCTCACGCAAGGATTTCGACGGCGCTACCTATGGCGAGGCCGAGCGCCGCGTCGGCGCGGCCGCCATTGACCGCGATCTCGGCGAGGCCGGTCGAGTTCTCGTACCAGAAGGCGGCGCCGGGCGGCACGGCCGAGAAGGTGCGCGCGGGCGGCACCTCGCGCCCGCCGGCGCGGAGCCGGGCCGCGGCCGGGATCGTGCCGGCGCGCAGCCCCGTCATGGCGTTGCCGTAATGGTCGACATAGACGATCTCGGCGAGATCGTCGGGCCAGTCGTTGCGCTCGAGGCCGGCGGGATCGCGCAGCTTGCCGGGCGGCGTCTCGCCGAGGGCGAGGCGAGCCGCCACCGGGGCGAAGAGGTCGCGGCCGTGGAAGCTCGCCGAGAGCAGCGCCGGCCGCCAGGTGATGTCCCAGAGGCGCGGCGTCCGCACCGCCCGCCGCATGACGATCTCGAAGAGCCCGTTCTCGGGCCCGACGAACCAGCGGTCGTCGGCGGCGGCGATGAGCGGCGCCCGCGCCCCGCCGACGCCGGGATCGATGACGGCGAGGAAGACGGTGCGCGGCGGGAACCACTCGGCATAGGCGGCGAGGAGATAGGCCGCGGCGCGCGGGTTGCGCGAGGGCGCGTCGGCGAAGAGGTCGATGACCGGCACCGCGGGCGCGGCGAGATGGAGCACCGTCTTCACCTGCCCCGTATAGGGGCCGGCGAGACCGAAATCGGTGAAGAGCACGATCATCGGCTGGCGGCGCTGCCCGGCCTCGCGCGCGAGACTCGCCTCGGGAGCGCCGCCGCGCTCGGCGGGCGGCGCCTCCTTCGCCGTGAGTCCAGCGGACGCGCCGCTCTTCGGAGCGGCGGGGGAGATTTCTCCCTCTCCCGCTTGCGGGAGAGGGTCGGGGTGAGGGGGTGGGAGCATGATGGTTTCAGGATGATATCGCGGCCGAGATGTCCTCACCCTGCCCTCTGCCACTCTCGCGGAAACCAGAGGTTTCCGCTGCCGCGATAGGCGAAGCGAAGCGTCGCCAAGAGCACGCGGGAAAGGGTCCTTGCGCCGGCCGTCATCTCTGCAAATCCCCGAAGCCGGTCTCGCGCTGGATGTCGTCGGCGGTCTTCGGCGGGTCGAAGGGCGGCGGCGCGGGCTCGCCCGGACGGCGCGGGCGGCCGATCTTGCGGAAGAAGGTCTCGAGGCCCGAAGGCACCATCGTCCAGGTCATTTTGAGGTCGCGCGCGCCGGAGTTGACGATCTTGTGCTTGAGCCAAGGTCGGGCCACGAGAGTGGTGCCGGGGCGGAAGGGATGCTTCGCCCCGTCGACCTCTACATGGCCCTCGCCCTCGAAGCAGAAGAGAATCTCGGTCTGCCGGTCGTGGCTGTGCTCCTGGACGAAGCCGCCGGGCGGGATCACCTGGATGCCCATGGCGATGTCGCCGGGCCCGCCATAGGCGGGGCTCGCCTTCACCGTGACATAGCCGTTGGTCGGCCGGGGCCGCCAGAACGAGACTCCCTCCTCCGCCTGGAGCACCGCCGGAAGGGGATCGCCGATCTGCTCTCTTGCCATCAAGCGCCTCCGCGATCGCCTCACCCTAGCCCTCTCCCGCTCTCGCGGAAACCGCAGGTTTCCGCTGCCGCGACAGGCGAAGCGGAGCTTCGCCGAGAGCAAGCCTGAGAGGGAGGGACCCGCGAAGCGGGAGGGTGAGGGCAAATGTCTTCACATCTGGCTCACGAACTTCGTCTGGAGATAGGCTTCCAGGCCCTCGCTGCCGCCTTCGGAGCCGTAGCCGCTCTCCTTGACGCCGCCGAAGGGCGTCTCCGGCACGGTGACGGCGAAGGTGTTGACGCCGACAAGGCCGGTCTCGAGCTGCTCGCTGATCGCGGTCGCCGTCTTCGTCGAGCCGGTGAAGGCGTAGCCGGCGAGCCCGTAGGGCAGGCGGTTGGCGCGCTCCACCACCTCGTCGAAGCTCTTGAAGCGGACCATGGCGGCGACGGGGCCGAAGGGCTCGACCGTCATCATCGTCGCCTCCTCCGGTACTTCGGTCAGCACCGTCGGCTGCCAGAAATTGCCGGCGTTGCCGATGCGGCTGCCGCCGGTTTTGACCTTGGCGCCGCGCGCCTTGGCATCGCCGATCAGCGTCTCCATGGCGTCGATGCGGCGGGCATTGGCGAGCGGCCCCATCTTGTGCTTGGGGTCGAGTCCGTCGCCGACCGGCATCGCCGCCGAGAGCTCGGTGAATTTCGCGACGAAGCGGTCGTGCACCGCCTCGTGCACGAAGAAGCGCGTCGGCGAGATGCAGACTTGGCCGGCATTGCGGAATTTCGCGGCGACGGCGAGCGGCGCCACTTTCTCGGGATCGACATCCTCGAAGATGACGACGGGAGCGTGGCCGCCGAGCTCCATCGTCGCCCGCTTGACGCCGTCGGCGGCGAGCTTCGCCAGGAGCTTGCCGACCGCGGTCGAGCCGGTGAAGGAGATCTTGCGGATGACGGGCGAGGCGATGAGGTAGGAGGAGACCTCGCTCGGCACGCCGAAGACGACGTTGAGGACGCCCTTCGGCAGCCCCGCCTCTTCGAGCGCCTTCGCGATGAGGAGCGCCGTCGCCGGCGTCTCCTCGGCCGGCTTGATGATGCAGGAGCAGCCGGCGGCGAGCGCCGCCGCGATCTTGCGCGCCGGCGTCACCGCCGGGAAGTTCCAGGGAGAGAAGGCGGCGACGGGCCCGACCGGCTCCTTCACCACTAGCTGGCGATGGCCCTCGCCGCGCGCCGGGATGAGGCGGCCGTAGCTGCGCCGCCCCTCCTCGGCCATCCATTCGAAGACTTCGGCCGAGGAGAGGACTTCGAGCTTCGATTCGCCGATCGTCTTGCCCTCTTCGAGGGTCATGACGGTGGCGATGCGCTCATGGCGCTCGCGGATGAGCTCGGCGGCGCGGCGCAGCACCTTGGAGCGGTCGTTCGCCGAGACGCGCTTCCACTGCGTGAAGCCGCGCGCGGCCGCCGCCAGCGCACGGTCGAGATCGGCGGTCTTGGCGTGCGGCAGGCGGCCGATCTCCTCGCCCGTCGCCGGGTTGAGAACCGGCTGCGATTTGCGCCCGTCGAGGCCGAGCCATTCGCCGTCGATGAAGAGGTGAAGCTTCTCGTATTGCGCCGCCATCGGATGTCCTCTCGCTCGTTTTTCGCGTTTCCAGCGGCGACTATATCGCCGCCGGGACGGGCGGGGCGAGGAAAAGACGCGGGGGCGCCCGGCGCCTCCTCGGCCTAATCCTGCGGCCCGGAATACCAGCGCGGCGGGCGCTTCTCGGCGAAGCTCGCGAGGCCTTCGGCCGCCTCGGCCGCATGCCGCCGGCGCGCCGCCTCCTCGGCGAGGCGCTCCAGCGTCACGGCGCCTGGCTCAGCGCCGGCAACCTCGTGGATGAGGCGCTTCGTCGCCGCCACGGCCTCGGGCGCCGCCATGAGGATGCCCTCGACGAGCGGCGCCGCCGCGGTATCGAGGCCGTCCGGCGGGCAGATGGCATGGACGAGGCCGAGGCGCTGCGCCTCGGCAGCGCCGAAGCGCTCGGCGGTGAGCGCGTAGCGGAGGAGCGGCCGCGGTCCCGTCGCCGAAAGGAGCGCCGGCAGGATCGGCGCCGGGGTGATGCCCCAGCGCGTCTCGGTGAGGGCGAAGACGGCATCCTCCGTCGCGATCGCCATGTCGCAGGCGGCGACGAGACCGACGCCGCCGAAGCAGCCGCCATGGACGAGGGCGAGGGTCGGGCGCGGAAAACGCCGCAGCGCGTCGACCGCGGCGACGGTGGCGCGCGAGAAGGCGAGGTTCTCCTCTGCGGGCGCGGCGGCGAGGCGGCGCAGGAAGGAAAGGTCGGCGCCGGCCTGGAAATGGCGGCCATTGCCGCGCAGGACGAGAAGGCGGAGCCCGGCATCCTCGGCGAGCTGCCGCAGCGCCGCCGCAAGTCCGCCGATGAGGGCGTCGTCATAGGCGTTGTTGACGGCCGGCCGGTTGAGCCGCAGCGTCGCGACGCCGCGGCGGTCGCGGTCGAGCTCGATGACAGGGTCGGCCACGGCGCGCCTCCTGGTCAGTGCCGATGGAGGAATGGTCTCGCGCGCGAGGGGCGGCGGCAAGGGGGGGACGGATGCCGGCGGATGTCGCTTTTGGATAAGGAGAGGTCCCAATCACGCTAGCGAGCTAGGCGGGGCGGAGCCTAAAATGACGCTATTGCCGGATGAGCCGTGAAAGGTGGCGCGATGGCCGAGGGTGAGGAACTCGATCTCCGCACGCTGAGCGATGCGGAGCTGGTCGAGCAGATGCATGACGATCTTTACGACGGGCTCAAGCCGGAGATCGAGGAAGGAACGCGCATCCTGCTGGAGCGCGGCTGGCCGGCGGAGAAGGTGCTGAACGACGCCCTCGTCGAAGGCATGCGCATCGTCGGCATCGACTTCCGCGACGGCATTCTCTTCGTGCCCGAAGTCCTGCTCGCCGCCAACGCCATGAAGGGCGGCATGGAGATTCTCCGGCCGATCCTGGCGAAATCCGATGTCGAGCCGATCGGCAAGATCGTCATCGGCACGGTCAAGGGCGACGTCCACGACATCGGCAAGAATCTCGTCGGCATGATGCTGGAAGGCGCCGGCTTCGAGGTCATCGACCTCGGCATCAACAACCCGGTCGAGAAATACCTCGCCGCGCTCGAGGAGCACCGCCCCGACATTCTCGGCATGTCGGCGCTGCTGACGACGACCATGCCCTATATGAAGGTCGTTATCGACACGATGAAGGAGAAGGGCATCCGCGACGATTACATCGTCCTCGTGGGCGGGGCCCCGCTCAACGAAAGCTTCGGCAAGGCGGTCGGGGCCGACGCCTATTGCCGCGACGCGGCGATGGCGGTCGAGATCGCCAAGCAGCTCATCGCCGAGCGGCGCCAGGCGCCGAGCCTGCGCAAGGCGGCGGGGGTCTCTTGAGCCGCAAGGCGCCGCTGCTGCTGATCGCCTGCGGCGCGCTCGCGCACGAGGTCATGGCGGTGCTGCGCTTGAGCGGCCTCGCCGGAATCGAGGTGCAGTGCCTCCCCGCCAAGCTGCACAACACGCCGCAGCTCATTCCCGAGGCGGTGCGTGCGCAAATCCGCGCGGCGCGCCAGCGCTTCGAGCGGGTCTTCGTCCTCTACGGCGATTGCGGCACCGGCGGCACCCTCGATGCGGTGCTGGCGGAGGAAGGGGCGGAGCGCATTGCCGGCGCGCATTGCTATGAATTCTTCGCCGGGTCGGCGGATTTCGCCGCCCTCGCCGAGGAAGAGGCGGCCAGCTTCTACCTCACCGATTTCCTCGTCCGCCATTTCGACCGGCTGGTGATGAAGGGGCTTGGCATCGACCGCCACCCCGAGCTGCTGCCTCTTTATTTCGGCAACTACAAGCGTCTCGTCTATCTGGCGCAGATGCCCTCGCCCGAGCGTATCGCCGAGGCGCGCGCCGCGGCGGCACGGCTCGGCCTCGAATTCCACTACCGCTTCACCGGCTATGGCGATCTGAAGACGGCGATCGAGGCGGCGGCGCGGCATGGCGCCGGCGCGGCGCCTCTGGAGGCGGCGGCCGCTGCGGGAGCCTGAGGGCGATGTACCGGTTGCGCCTGTGGTCGACACGGCATGCGCGCGGGCTCGAAAGCCTCTATCAAGGCTTCGAGCGCGCCCTCGTCGCGCTCGACCCGCTGTGGCGGCGGATCGGCTACGAGCGGCTCGAACGGCCGGTCGCCGCCGTCGAGAGGCGCGTCAAGGGCCTTCTCTTCGATTGCCGGATGTGCGGCCAATGCGCCTTGAGCGACACCGGCATGGCCTGCCCGATGAACTGCCCGAAGACTCTCCGCAACGGCCCCTGCGGCGGCGTCCGCGCCGACGGCACCTGCGAGGTCGTGCCGGCGATGCGCTGCGTCTGGGTCGAGGCCTGGGAGGGCAGCCGGCGCATGCGGCGCGGCAAGGCGGCGATCCGCCAGCTTCTGCCCGCCATCGACCGCCGCCTCGAGGGCCGCTCGGCCTGGCTCGGCACCGCCCGCGCCAAGGCCGGGGCGGCGCGCCGCGCCGCGCCATGATCTTCGCCGACGAGCCGGAGCCGGGGCAGCCGCTCCCCATCCTGCCAGGCCATTCCTCGAGCGGGCGCTTCGAGCGCGTGCTGCGCGCCGGCGGCTTCGCCGTCACCGCCGAGCTGGCGCCGCCCGATTCCGCCGATCCCGCCGATGTCTATGCCCGCGCCCGCGTCTTCGACGGCTATGTCGACGCCATCAACGCCACCGATGGCAGCGGCGCCAATTGCCACATGTCGAGCGTCGCCGTCTGCGCCCTCCTGACGCGCGTCGGCTACTCGCCGGTCATGCAGATCTCCTGCCGCGACCGCAACCGCATCGCCATCCAGGGCGATATTCTGGGCGCCGCGGCGATGGGGGTGGCGAACCTCCTCTGCCTCACCGGAGACGGGGTCCAGGCGGGCGACCATCCCGAGGCGAAGCCGGTCTTCGATCTCGACTGCATGTCGCTGCTGGCGATCGCCCGCCGGCTGCGGGATGACGGCCGCTTCGAGAGCGGGCGGAAGCTGACGAGCCGGCCGCGCGTCTTCCTCGGCGCCGCCGAAAACCCCTTCGCTCCGCCCTATGACTGGCGCCCGCTGCGCCTTGCGAAGAAAGTCGCGGCCGGCGCCCAGTTCATCCAGACGCAATACTGCTTCGACCTGCCGCGGCTGCGCGAGTTCATGGCGCGCCTCCAAGATCTCGGCATTCTCGACGCGGTCTTCGTCCTCGTCGGCGTCGGGCCGCTGCCCTCGGCCCGGACCGCCGAATGGATGCGCCGCCACGTGCCTGGCGTCCACATCCCGGACGCGGTCGTCCGCCGCCTCGCCGGCGCCGCCGATCCGCGCGCCGAGGGCCGCCGGCTCTGCATCGAGCTCATCCAGCAGATCCGCGAGATCAAAGGCGTGAGCGGCGTCCACCTCATGGCCTATCGCCAGGAGGAGGCGGTCGCCGAAGTCATCGAAAGCTCCGGCGTCCTCGCCGGCCGCGTGCCCTGGTATCCCGGGCGCGACACCAAGCCGCACCAGCAACACAAGGCTGCCTCATGACCGACACGATCCTCAGCTCGGCGACGAAGGAAGTCGTCATCGGCTTCGGCCGGCCCTTCGTGATGATCGGCGAGCGCATCAACCCGACCGGGCGCAAGATCCTCGCCGAGGAGATGGCGGCCGGCGATTTCAGCCGGGTCGAGCGCGACGCGCTGGCGCAGGTCGAGGCCGGCGCGCAGATGCTCGACGTCAATGCCGGCATCCCGCTCGCCGACGAGCCGGCGATCCTGGCGAAGACGATCCAGCTCGTGCAGAGCGTCACCGACGTGCCGCTGTCGATCGATTCCTCGATCGTCGCCGCCCTCGAAGCGGGGCTCAGGGTCTATAAGGGGAAGGCCCTCGTCAATTCGGTGACCGGCGAGGAGGAGCGGCTCGAAGCGGTGCTGCCCTTGGTCAAGAAGCACGGCGCCGCCGTCGTTGCCGTTTCCAATGACGAGACCGGCATCTCCGAGGATCCGGATGTCCGCTTCGCCATCGCCAAGAAGATCATCGAGCGCGCCGCCGATCACGGGATTCCGGCCGCGGATGTCGTCGTCGACCCGCTGGTCATGCCCTTGGGCGCCATCAACCAGGCCGGGGTCCACGCCTTCCGCCTCATCCGTCGCCTGCGCGAGGAGCTCAAGGTCAACACCACCTGCGGCGCCTCCAACATCAGCTTCGGCCTGCCGGCCCGCGGCGGCATCAACGCCGCCTTCCTGGCGATGGCGATCGGCGCCGGCATGACCTCGGCGATTACAAATCCCTGCCATGACGAGGTGCTGCGCGCGGTCATGGCGGCCGACGCGCTGATGGGCGCCGACCCCTCCTGCATGCGCTATCTGCGCCGCTTCCGCGAGGCGCCGCCAGCCGGCGCCGAGGGCGAGGCGGCGCGCAGCCGCCGCGAAGGCCGGCGCCGCCGTGGCTGACGACGCCCTCGTCATCTTCATGCCGGCCGGCCGGCGCGGGCGGTTTCCGCTCGGCACGCCGCTGCTGCAGGCGGCGCGGTCGCTCGGGGTCGACATCGATTCCGTTTGCGGCGGGCGCGGCATCTGCGGCCGCTGCCAGGTGAGCCTCGCCGAGGGCGAATTCGCCAAGCACGGCATCGTCTCGCTGAGCGCCAACCTCTCGGCGCTGGGCGAGGTCGAGGAGCGCTACGCGCGGCGGAAACCCCTCGCCGCCGGCCGGCGCCTCTCCTGCTCGACCCTGATCCTCGGCGACGTCGTCATCGATGTGCCCGAGGAAAGCCAGGTCCACCGCCAGGTCGTGCGCAAGGCGGTGGAGGCGGTGACGATCGAGCTCGATGCCGCGGTGCGTCTCCACTATGTCGAGGTGCGCGAGCCCGACATGCATGCGCCGGCGAGCGATTTGCGGCGCCTCATGGAGGCGCTGGAGTGCGAATGGGGCCTCGCCGGCCTCGCCTGCGACCTCGATATCGTGCAGAGCCTGCAAGCGGCGCTGCGGCAGGGCGAGTGGAAAGTCACGGTCGCGGTCCATGACGAATCGACGATCATCGCCGTCTGGCCCGGCTTTCACGAGAAGGCCTATGGCGTCGCCGTCGATGTCGGCTCGACGACGATCGCGGCGCATCTCTGCGATTTGTCGAGCGGCGAGGTCGTCGCCTCGGTCGGCCGCATGAACCCTCAGATCCGCTTCGGCGAGGATCTGATGAGCCGCGTCTCCTACATCATGATGAATCCGGGGAGCGAGGGCGAGCTGACGGCGGCGGTGCGCGGCGCCATCAACGAGCTCGCCGCCGAGGCGGCGGCCGCCGCCGGCATCACCGCCGCCGACATTCTCGATGCGAGCTTCGTCGGCAATCCGGTGATGCACCACCTCCTTCTCGGCATCAATCCGGTCGAGCTCGGCGGCGCCCCCTTCGCCCTCGCCACCGACAGCGCGACAACGCTGCGCGCCAGGGATCTCGGCCTCGCGCTCCATCCCGGCGCCCGCGCCTTCATTCTGCCCTGCGTCGCCGGCCATGTCGGCGCCGACACCGCCGGGGTCATCCTCGCCGAGCGGCCGGATACGAGCGACAAGCTGACCGTGCTCGTCGATGTCGGCACCAATGCCGAAATCGTCCTCGGCAACCGCGACCGGCTCCTCGCCTGTTCGAGCCCGACGGGCCCCGCTTTCGAAGGCGCGCAGATCAGCTGCGGCCAGCGCGCGGCGCCGGGCGCCGTCGAGCGCGTCCGCATCGACCGCGAGAGCCTGGAGCCGCGCTTCAAGGTGATCGGCTGCGCTCTCTGGTCGGACGAGCCGGGCTTCGCCGCGGCCACGCAGCGGACGGGCATCACCGGCATCTGCGGCTCCGGCATCATCGAGGCGCTGGCCGAGATGTTCCTCGCCGGCATCATCCGCCGCGACGGCACCATCGACGGGGCGCTCGCCGCGCGCAATCCGCGCATCCATGCCGACGGCCCGACCTTCGCCTATACGCTCCATGCCGGCGCCGTCACGCTGCGCATCACGCAGAACGACGTCCGCGCCATTCAGCTCGCCAAGGCAGCGCTGCAGGCCGGCATCCGCCTCCTCATGGACCGTATGGGCGTCGCCGAGGTCGAGCGCATCCGCCTCGCCGGCGCCTTCGGCAGCCATATCGACGTCAAATACGCGACCGTGCTCGGCATGCTGCCCGATTGCGACCTCGCCGAGGTGAGCTCGGCCGGCAACGCCGCCGGGACCGGCGCCCGCATCGCCTTGCTCGACCGCCGCGCCCGGCGCACGATCGAGAGCCTGGTGCGGCGGGTCGAGAAAGTCGAGACGGCGGTCGAGCCGAAATTCCAGGCGCATTTCGTCGAGGCCATGGCGATCCCGCACCGCACCGCGCCCTACCCGCATCTGGCGCGCGTCGTCGATCTGCCGGCGGCGGAGCCGGCCGGCGAGACGCGGGGCCGCGGTGGGCGGCGGGCGCGGCTCCGCGCGGGCGAGCGGGGATAGGCGCGGGATGCCTTCGCAGCCTGCCCTCCTCACCCTTCCCTCTCCCCCCATTGGGGGGAGAGGGTTGCGCAGGGTTGGCGAGGCAACGCCGAGCCTTGCCCGGAGCTGGGTGAGGGGGATGCGGCTCAGGCCTCGCGCATCATGCTCGATCACGATGCCGCTTTGGAATGAGGGACACGCGCGATGACCGAACAGGAAGCACCCCACCGCTCGCGGCGCGGCGCCGGACGCGAGGCGAAGCGCGCGGCGCGCCTCGCCCATGTCGCCGCCAGCATCCCCTTCATCACCCGCAAGATCCCCTATTACGAGGTGCTGGACGGGGAGGGGCTGTCCCTCATCGAGCAGAATGCCGAGCTCGTGCTCGAGGAGATCGGCATCGACTTCAAGGGCGACGAGGAGGCGCTCAGAATCTGGAAGGAGGCGGGCGCCGACGTGCAGGGCGAGCGCGTCCATTTCCCGCGCGGCATGTGCCGCTCCCTCGTGCAGAAGACGGCGCCGCGCGAATATACGCAGCACGCCCGCAATCCGGCGCGCAGCGTCGTCATGGGCGGCAAGAACACGGTCTTCGCCCCGGCCTATGGCTCGCCCTTCGTGCGCGACCTCGACCAGGGGCGGCGCTACGGCACGATCGAGGATTTCCGCAATTTCGTGAAGCTCGCCTATATGTCGCCCTACCTCCACCATTCGGGCGGCACCGTCTGCGAGCCGGTCGACCTGCCGGTCAACAAGCGCCATTTCGACATGGTCTATGCGCATATGCGCTACAGCGACAAGCCGTTCATGGGCTCGGTGACGCATCCGCTGCGCGCCGAGGACACGGTCGAAATGTCGAAGATCCTCTTCGGCGCGGATTATGTGGACCCGGCGACGGGGCGGCCACGCACCGTGACGACGAGCCTCATCAACGCCAACTCGCCGCTCACCTGGGACGCGACCATGCTGGGCGCGCTCAAAGTCTATGCCCGCAACAACCAGGCCTGCCTCGTCACGCCCTTCATCCTGGCGGGAGCGATGGCGCCCGTCACCATCGCCGGCGCCTGCACCATCACCCTCGCCGAGGCGATGTCCGGCATGGCCTTCGTGCAGCTCTTGAACCCGGGCGCGCCCGTCATCTTCGGCAGCTTCGCCTCGTCGATCTCGATGCAGTCGGGCGCGCCCACCTTCGGCACGCCCGAGCCGGCGCTCGTCCTTTACACCATGGCGGCGCTCGCCCGCCGTCTCGGCGTGCCCTTCCGATCGGGCGGCGCGCTCTGCGCCTCCAAGATCGCCGATGCGCAGGCCGCCTATGAATCGGCGCAGACCATGCTCCCGACCTGCCTCGCTGGCGTCAATTTCGTGCTCCATGTCGCGGGCTGGCTCGAAGGCGGGCTCGCCATGGGCTACGAGAAATTCGTCATGGATCTCGACCAGGCCGGCATGTACCAGACGATGCTCGCCGGCGTCGATTTGAGCGAGAACGGGCAGGCGCTCCACGCCATTCGGGAGGTCGGGCCGGGCAAGCACTTCCTCGGCTGCGCGCACACCCAGGCGAATTTCGAGACCGCCTTCCACCGCTCGGCCCTCGCCGACAACAACAGCGCCGAGCAGTGGGAGGCAGAAGGCAGTATGGACATGGCGCAGCGCGCCAACGCCGCCTGGAAGAAGATGCTGCGCGAGTACGAGCCGCCGCCGATCGATCCCGCGGTCGACGAGGCGCTGCTCGACTACATCAACCGCCGCAAGGGGTCCTTCCCGGATTCGAACGTCTGAGCCGCGAGCGCGGGGAGAGCCGGCTCAAGCGCGGCCGGGCACACGCCGCGCGAGCGCCCGCTCGGCGCTCGGCGTGCGGCCGAACAGCTCCTTGTAGCAGCGGGTGAAGTGCGGCGCCGATTGGAAGCCGCAGCCGACGGTGATCGCCATCACCGACATGTTGGTCTGCAAGAGGAGCTGGCGCGCGCGGTTGAGGCGAAGCTCGCGGTAGTAGCGCGCCGGATGGCGGTCGAGATGCCGCTTGAAGAGGCGTTCGAGATGGCGCCGCGAAAGGCCGACGCGCGCCGCGATCGCCGCGAGGCTCAGCGGCTCCTCGACATGCGTCTCCATCAGCGAGGCGGCGGCGATGATCTTCTGCTGCCCGACCCCGACTTGCGCGAGGAGGGGAATGCGCTGCTGGTCGAGCGGGCCGCGGATGCGCTCCAGGATGAAGCCTTCGGAGATGGCGACGGCGAGCTCCGCGCCGCGGCGCGCGGCGATGAGGTTCAGCATGAGGTCGAGCGGCGCGATGCCGCCGGAAGCGGTGTAGCGGTCGCGGTCGATGACGAAGAGCTCGGAGGAGAAATCGACCGCCGGGAACTCGTCGCGCACGGCGGCGATGTTCTCCCAGTGGATGGCGCAGCGATAGCCGTCGAGGAGGCCGGCGCGCGCCAGCACGTAGCTGCCGGTGCAGAGCGCGCCTAGGGTCACGCCCGCGCGCGAAGCGCGCCGCAGATAGGCGAGCGTCGCCTCGTCATAGGCTTCGGCGACATCGACGCCGCCGCAGACGAAGAGCATGTCGAGCCGGCCCGCCACGCCCGCCGCCGCCGTCGGAACGACGGCGAGGCCGTTGCTGGCCCGCACCGGCGCGCCGTCGAGGCTGAGCGCCGTCCAGTCGAAGAGCGTGTCGGCGCTGAGGCGGTTCGCCATGCGCAGCGGCTCGACCGCGTTGGTGAAGGCGATCATCGAATAGTTGGGCAGCGTCAAGAAGCCGATCCGCAGCGCCTCGCTCATGCGGCGCTCACCTCGCGACCCGCGCGGCGCGGAAGGCGCGCATGTGGAAGGCCGATTGCTCCCGGCCATAGGCGAGCTCGGCGCCGACCGGGCAGGCGCGGCGCGCGCGGCAGCTCCGCTCCATGCAGTCGCGGCCCGCCGGCGTGGCGAGATGGCCGGCGCAGGCGGCGACGTCATAGCCGTCGGGCGTGAAGGCACCGACCGGGCAGGCGGCGAGACACGGTTTTCCGGCGCAGCTCTCGCACGGGCTCGCCCGCGGGTCGCGCGGCGGCAGCGCCAGCGCCTCGCGGAAGGCGAGCGCGCCGCGATAGCCGTGCCAGAGGCCCCAATCGGGATGGATGAGCATGCCGGTCGGCGACGGGTAAACCGCCTCCGCCTTCATCGCCCAGCGCTGGAACGGCAGCCAGGGCGGACCACCGAAAGGGAGGAGCGGCATGGCGCCGAGCGCCGCCGCGAGTCCTTCGACGACGCGCCGCGACCAGCGGTCGAGCGGGTCCGGGCGGCCGTCGCCGAGCTCGGGCGATGCCGCGAAGGCCGGCCAGCTCCGCCCGCCGACGAAGCCCAGCAGCGCCACCGTCCCGGGCGTGGCTCCGTCGGGCAGCGGCAAAACCCCGTCGCCCGCTTCCGGGTGAAAGGCGCCGCGGAAAGCGAGGCCATGCGCGGCGGCAAGGGTGACGACCTCATCGAGGCTGGGTCCCCCCACCTTGTCATTCACCTGTCGCCGCCCGCCGCCGCGCGATCCTCCTTCAGCCAGCGCAGCAGCTCGGCGCGGCGCGCCGCGACGAGGGCGGCGCCGTCGCGCGCTGACCAGTCGTAGATGCCGGCGCCGCTCGGCAGGCCGCGCTTGCCGGCGCCGACCAACGCCGCGATTTGCGGCGGCGGCAGCGGCGATGCATCGAGGTTCGGCTGGAGGAAGCAGGCGAAGTTGAACATGGTGTCGAGACCGCCGATATCGGCCGATTCGATGGGCCCGGTGATGCCGAGGCGCCGGCCGATCGAGTTGCGGACGACGGCGTCGATCGCCTCGGCCGAGGCGATGCCCGCCGCCCACAAGGTCCAGGCCTCGCGCAGGGCCGCGAATTGGATGCGGTTGCCGATGAAGCCGGCGACCTCCTTGTCGATGACGACCGGCTGCTTGCCGACAGCGCGGAGAATGCCGCAAACGCGCGGCGCGAGATCTGGCGCGGTTTCGGGCCCGGCGCAGACCTCGACAAGCGGAATGAGCTGCGGCGGATACCAGAAATGCGTGGCGATGACGCGCTCGCGGCGGCGCACCTTGTCGACGAGCTCGCTCGCAAGATGTCCGCTCGAGGAGGCGAGCACGGCCGCGGGCGCGCAAATCTCGTCGAGCCGCCCGAAGATATCGCGCTTCAGCGCCATGTCCTCAGGCACAGCTTCGATGACGAGCGAGGCGGCCGCCGCGTCGTCCAATGCCGTCGTCGTGGCGATGCGGGCGAGCGCCGCCTCGGCGCGGGCCGCGTTGGTCAGCCCGTGCGCCGCGAATTCCGAGAGGCTGGCCGCGATTTTCCGCAGCGCCGCGGCAAGGCTCTCTTCGCTGCGCCCGATGAGCCGAACCTGCCAGCCCGCGGCGGCGAAAATCTCGGCGATGCCGTGGCCGATGATGCCGTTGCCGATGACTGCCATCAATGGCGCGTCGTGGTCCGCCATTCTCCCCTCCTTTCCGACCCTCCGCTCAAGCCGCGGCCCGGCGCAGGCGGCGCCAGTCCTTCAGGATCTCGCGCGCGGCGTTGTAGCCGGGAATACCCGAGACGCCGCCGCCCGGATGGCAGGAGGAGCCGCATTGATAGAGCGCCGCGATGGGCGAGCGGTAATCGGCGTAATGCGGCACCGGGCGCTGGAAGAAGAGCTGATCGGGCGACAGCTCGCCATGAAAGATGTGGCCTTGCGGCAGGCCGACGATCTCCTCGAGATCGGGCGGAAGCAGCACCTGCATGTCGATGATGCCGTTCGAGAAGCCGGGCGCGAAGTCGTCGACGACGCCGAGCACGTTGCGGACGAAGTTGTCGCGCTCCTGCGCCCAGTCGCCGTTCTTGAGCTTGTAGGGCGCGTGGCCGCCGAAGAGGTTGACGACATGCTTGGCGGCGGGGGCCAGCGTGTCGTCGAGGATGGTCGGCACGACGGGGGTGACGAAGGGCCTTGCCGAATACCAGCCGTATTTGGCGTCGTCATAGGCGCGTTCGAGATAGTCGATATCGGGCGCGAGATGAACGTAGGTCGGGTAAGAAAAGCCGGTCTTCGCCGCATCGAAGGCGCGGTAGCGCGGCGGCGCCTCGGCGGCGACATTGATCTTGAAGGCCGTCGAGAAGGTGCGGAAGCGGCCGATCTCGGCAAGGAACTCGCCCGGCAGATGCTGGGGCGCGACGAGCTTCTGGAAGAGGGTCTTGCAATTGGCGTTGGAGATGACGGCGCGCGCCGTGAAGCTGCGCCCGTCGGCGGTGCGGACGCCGGTCGCGCGGCCATTCGCGACCACGACCTCGGCGACCTCGGCCCGGGTCAGCACCTCCATGCCGAAGCGCGCGCCCGAGGCGGCGATCGCCTGGGTGATGCTGCCCATCCCGCCCTTGATGAAGCCCCAGCCGCCGGCGCCCGCATGCTCGCCCATGACGTGGTGCATGATGACATAGGCCGAGCCCGGCGATTTCGGGCCGGCGAAGGTGCCGATCGAGGCGTAATAGGCCAGCACCGCCTTGATGATGTCGCTCTCGAACCAGCCCGAGAGGAAATCGTAGGCGCTCTGCGTCAAGAGATCGACGATGCGGTAGGCCTTGCGTCCGACCTTGCGCTGGCGCCACAGGAACGCCGCCGTCTCCTTGAAGGATTTCCAGTCGCGGCGCGTCGGATCGATCGGCGTCTCGAAGAGGAGCTTGCGCACGATCGCGGTCGCCTCCTGGAGATAGGCGTCGAATTCGGGATAGATCTCGGCGTCGTGCCGCGAGAAGCGCGCGAACTCGGCCTGCGTCTTCTTCGGATCGTCGCTGAAGACGATGTAGTCGCCATCGTAGAGCGGGCAGAAGAGGTCGTTGGCGGGCAGCACTTCGAGGCCGAACTTGCGCAGCTCGAGATCGGCGATGACGCGCGGATGCAGGAGGCTCATCACATAGGAGAAGATGGAGGCGCGGAAGCCCGGCGTGAATTCCTCGGTGACGGCGGCGCCGCCGATGACGTGCCGCCGCTCCAGCACCAACACCCTGAGCCCCGCCTTGGCGAGGTAGCTGCCGCAGACGAGGCCGTTATGCCCGGCGCCGATGATGATCGCGTCGTATTGTCCCGCCATCCCGTCCCTCCCCTCGATCAGGACTGTGCGCGCCGATCCTGCGCCATCTGTTCGAACGCAGCTTAGCGCGCCCGCCGCCGCGGCGCTAACGCGACGTTGCGCCGCCTCACCGCTCCGCGCTCGGCGGCTTGCCCGCCCAGAGTCGGTAGCAGCGCGAGAAGTGCGCGAGCGAGGAAAACCCGCAGGCGACCGCCACCTTCATGATCGGCAGCTCGCTGTATTGCAGCAGCGCGCGCGCCCGCTGCAGGCGGAGACCGCGGTAATAGCGTGCCGGCGTCTGCCGGAAGCGGTCGCGGAAGAGGCGTTCGAGCTGGCGCCCCGAGAGTCCCGCCGCCTTTGCGATCGCGCCGCAGGAGAGCGGCTCTTCGAGATTCTGCTCCATCATGGTAATGGCGCGGGCGAGCTTGCGATGGGTGACGCCCTGGCGCGCCGGCGGGGCCATGCGCTGCGCCTCGCCGGCGCCGCGGATCGGCGCGTGGATGAATTGCTCCGACACGGCGGCGGCGAGCGGGTGACCGTGCTCGAGGCGGATGATGTGCAGCATCATATCGAGCGCCGCCGTGCCGCCGGCGCAGGTAAAGCGGTTGCGGTCCATCTCGAAGAGATGCGCCGTCACCTGGATGCGCGGGAACGCCTCCTGGAAGCTGTCGAGGCTCTCCCAATGCGTCGTCGCGCGGTAGCCGTCGAGAAGCCCCGACCAGGCGAGATAGAAGCTGCCGGTGTCCATGGCGCCGAGCGCGACGCCGCCGCGCGCGAAGCGCCGGAGCTGGGCGCGCAAACCGGCGGTGAAATAGCGCTGCGGATCGAAGCCGGCGCAGACGACGAGGCGCCGCGGCGCCCCGGCCTCGGCGACGCGGGCGTCGGCCACCATCTTCATGCCGTTGCTGGCGGCGACCGGCTCGCCATCGACGGAGAGGATGCTCCAGCTATAGAGCCCGCCGCCGCCGAGGCGATTGGCGACGCGCAGCGGCTCGACCGCCGAGGCGAAGGCCATCATCGAAAAGCCGGGAATGAGGAGGAAGGCGATATGCCCGGGCTTGTCGGTCGGGGCTGAACGGGTCGTCGTGCAACGCGCGTCGCCCAGTCCCCCGTCATCGCGAGGAGCGGAGCGACGCGGCGATCCATGGCGTCCGGCGCGCAGGCTGGATGGCTTCGCTTCGCTCGCCATGACGACCCGCAATTCGGTGTGGCCACCAAGGTGGCGTATTCTGCAAAGTCTCGCCGGTTTCCGTCAAACAGGGAAGAGCGGAGTGCGTTAGCCTCCTCCGCCTGGACCGATCGCGCCCCGCGGATCGAGGCCGCCGCAGAAGCGGCCCTGCGGAAGGGAGGAGAGGATGCGCTGGGACGTCTTCATAACCTGCGCCGTGACCGGCGCCGGCGACACGACAGGCAAATCGGAGAAGGTGCCGGTCACGCCGAAGGAGATCGCCCAATCCGCCATCGAGGCGGCGAAGGCGGGCGCCGCCATCGTCCACATCCATGTCCGCGACCCCGCGACCGGCAAGGGCGCGCGCGATCCGCGCCTCTATGCCGAGGTGGTGGACCGCATCCGCTCCTCGGGCACCGATGTCGTCATCAACCTGACGGCGGGAATGGGCGGCGACATCGTCTTCGGCGATGTCGAGCGGCCGTTCCCGGTGAACGCCGCCGGCACGGATATGGCGGGCGCGAGCGAGCGCCTCGCCCATGTCGAGCAGATTCTTCCCGAGATCTGCACGCTCGATTGCGGCTCGATGAACTTCGCCGCCGGCGGCGACTACGTCATGGTGAACACGCCAGACACGCTGCGCGCCATGGCGCGGCGCGTCCAGGCCCTCGGCATCCGCCCCGAGCTCGAAGTCTTCGATACGGGCCACCTCGTCCTGGTGAAGGACCTGCTGCGCGAAGGGCTCATCGACGATCCGCTGATGGTCCAGCTCTGCATGGGCATTCCGTACGGCGCCCCCGACGACCCGACGACGCTGATGGCGATGGTGAACGCGCTGCCGCCGGGCGCCGTCTTCTCCGCATTCTCGATCAGCCGGATGCAGCTTCCTTACGTCGCCATGGCGGCGCTCGCCGGCGGCAATGTCCGCGTCGGCCTCGAGGACAATCTCTATCTCTCGAAAGGCGTGCTCGCCTCGAATGGCGGCCTCGTCGAGCGCGCGGTCACCATCCTCGAAGCGATGAATGTGCGGATCGTGGGACCGGCGGAGGCGCGGCAGAAGCTGAAGCTGAGAGAGCGGCGCTGAGCGGGACGGAGAGGATGATGGAGCGCGTCAGGACCGTCGGGCTTCTGGGCGGCGGCGTCATCGGCGCGGGCTGGGCCGCGCGCTGCGCGCTCAACGGCCGCGACGTCGTCGTCTGCGATCCCGATCCCGAGGCCGAACGCAAGATCGGCGAGGTGCTGGAGAATGCCCGCCGCGCTTTGAGCCGCCTGACCCTGGCGCCGCTGCGCCCGGCGGGACGCATCCGCATCGTGCGCGAGATCGAGGCGGCGGCGGAAGGCGCCGATTTCATCCAGGAAAGCCTGCCCGAGCAGGAGGCGCTGAAAACGGCGCTGCTGGCGCGGGCGGACCGCGCGGCGCGGCCCGAGATCGTCATCGCCTCATCGACCTCGGGGCTGCTGCCCTCGCGCCTGCAGGCGGCGATGGCGCATCCCGAGCGCTTCGTCGTTGGCCACCCCTTCAACCCCGTCTACCTCATGCCGCTCGTCGAGATTTGCGGCGGGGCGCGGACGAGCGAGGCGACAACGGATCGCGCCGCCGCCTTCTACCGCTCGCTCGGCATGCATCCGCTGCGCCTGCGCAAGGAGATCGACGGCTTCATCGCCGACCGCCTGATGGAGGCGCTCTGGCGCGAGTCGCTGTGGCTCGTCCATGACGATGTCGCGACCGCCGCCGAGATCGACGACGCGATCCGCTTCGGGCCGGGTCTGCGCTGGGCCTTCATGGGCACCTTCCTCATCTACCGCATCGCCGGCGGCGAAGCGGGCATGCGCCACTTCATGGCGCAGTTCGGGCCGGCGCTGAAATGGCCGTGGACGAAGCTCATGGAGGTGCCGGAGCTCGACGACGCGCTTCTCGGCAAGATCGTCGAGCAATCGGACGCGCAGGCGGGCTCGGCCTCGATCCGGGGGCTGGAGCGCCTGCGCGATGATTGCCTCGTCGCCATCCTGCAAGGGTTGCGCGCGCAGGATTTCGCGGGCGGCTCGGTGCTGAAAGCCTATGAAGAGGCGCTTTACGCCGAGGCTTCCGGCGGGAGGCCGGCGGCACCGGATCTCGCGCAGCCGCTCCGCCTGCACGAGACGCGGGTCGAGCCGGGCTGGATCGACTACAACGGCCACATGACGGAGAGCCGCTATCTCCAAGTCGTGGGCTACGCCACGGACGCGCTCTTCCGTCTCGTCGGGGTCGATGCCGCCTATCAGGCCGCCGGGCTCGGCTACTACACGGTGGAGACGCATCTCGTGCACCGCCGCGAGGTCGCGGTCGGCGAAGCCATTCATGTGACGACGCAGGTGCTCGGAGCCGACGAGAAGCGCATCCATCTCTTCCATTCGCTGTGGCGGACGGAGGACGGAACGCTGCTCGCCACCGCCGAGCAGATGCAGCTCCATGTCGACGCCAAGGCGAGCCGCGCCTGCCCGGCGCGGGCCGACATCCAGGCGGCCCTCGCCCGCCTCGTCGCGGCGCAGCACCATCTGCCGCGGCCGCGCGAGGCCGGCCGCAAGATCGCGCTGGCGCCGCTCGCGGGATAGGCGACGACCAATGGATTTCGGCCTCTCGCAGGAGCAGCAGCTCGTCGTCGACACCGTCCGCCGCTTCGTCGAGGACGAGCTCTATCCCTTGGAGGCGGAGGTGGAGCGGAGAGGCTTCGTGCCGCGCGAGCTCGGCCGCGAGATCCAGCGCAAGGTCATCGCCCTCGGCTTCTACGCGCCGAACATTCCGCAGGAATTCGGCGGCGGCGGCCTCGACCATCTCGGCTTCACGCTGCTCGAACGCGAGCTCGGCCGCGCCGCCATGGCCCTCACCGTCTGGTGGGGCCGGCCCTCGAACATCCTCTGTGCCTGCGAGGGCGAGCAGCGCGAACGCTATCTCCTCCCGGCGACGCGCGGCGACAAGATCGACGCGCTCGCCATGACCGAGCCCGGCGCCGGATCGGATGTGCGCGGCATGAGCTGCACGGCGCGCCAGGCGGGCGGCGACTGGGTCATCAACGGCACCAAGCATTTCATCAGCCATGCCGACATCGCCGATTTCGTCATCCTCTTCGCCGCGACCGGCGAGGAAGAGACGCGAAGCGGCCGCAAGAAGCGCATCAGCTGCTTTCTCGTCGACCGCGGCACGCCCGGCTTCGAGATCAGACCCGGCTACAACGCCGTGTCGCACCGCGGCTACCACAACTGCATCCTGAGCTTCAGCGATTGCCGCGTGCCGGCCTCGCAAATGCTGGGCGGCGAAGGCGAAGGCTTCGCGCTCGCCAATGCCTGGCTGCATGCGACCCGCCTTACCGTCGCCGCGATGTGCGTCGGCCGCGCCCGCCGCGCCTTCGACCTCGCCCTACGCTACGCCGTCGAGCGCCGGCAATTCGGGCAGCAGATCGGCAAGTTCCAGGGCGTCTCCTTCAAGCTCGCCGATATGAGCACCGAGATCGACGCCGCCGACTACCTGACCCTCGCCGCCGCCTGGCAGCTCGATCAGGGGCGCAAGGCCGACCGGCCGATCGCCGAGGCGAAGCTCTTCGCCTCGGAGATGCTGGCGCGGGTGACGGATGCGGCGCTGCAGATCTATGGCGGCATGGGGCTGATGGAGGACCTGCCGCTCGAACGGCTGTGGCGCGATGCGCGGGTCGAGCGCATCTGGGAGGGCACGAGCGAGATCCAGCGCCACATCATCTCGCGCGACCTCCTGCGGCCGCTCGGAGGGTGACGAGGTGGCGGCGCCCGGCGCATCCCCCTCGCTGCGGCGGCTGCTTCGCCCGCGCTCCATCGCCGTCATCGGCGGCAAGGCGGCGGGCGCCGTCGTGGCGCAGCTCGACAGGCTCGGCTATGCGGGCGAGATCTGGCCCGTCCATCCGCGCGCCGCGGAGGTCGAAGGGCGGCGGGCCTATCCTTCGGTCGCGGCGCTCCCCGCGGCGCCCGATGCCGCCTTCCTCGGCATCAACCGCCATGACAGCATCGAAGTCATGGGCGCGCTCGCGGCGCGCGGGGCCGGCGGCGCCGTCGCTTATGCCTCGGGCTTCGCCGAGGCGGGAGCCGGAGGACGCGCGCTTCAGGACCGCCTCGCCGCCGCCGCCGGCGCGATGCCGTTCTTCGGCCCGAATTGCCACGGCTTCATCAACTATGCCGACGGCGCCCTGCTCTGGCCGGACCAGCATGGCGGCAAACGCGTCTCCCGCGGCGTCGCCATCGTCACGCAATCCGGCAATATCGGGCTCAATCTCACCATGCAGCGGCGGGCGCTGCCCATCGCCTATCTCGTCACGCTCGGCAACCAGGCGGCGATCGGCGCCGCGGCCGTCATCGAGGCTTTGCTCGAGGACGAGCGCGTGACGGCGATCGGCCTTCATCTCGAAGGCCTCGACGATGCCGCGGGCGTCGCGCGGGCGGCGGCGCGGGCGCGCGAGCGCGGCGTTCCCATCGTCGCGCTCAAGACCGGGCGCTCCGCGGCCGGCGCCCAGCTCGCCATCAGCCACACGGCGGCGCTCGCCGGCGCCGATGCCGCGATGGACGCCTATTTGCGCAAGATCGGCATCGTCCGCGTGCCCTCGCTCGCTGCGCTCATCGAGACGCTGAAGCTCCTCCATGTGCATGGACCCCTTCCCGGGCGCGACATCGCCTCGATGAGCTGCTCGGGCGGTGAAGCCGCGCTCATCGCCGATGCGGCGGAGGGGCGGAGGCTGCGCTTCCGCGCGCCCTCCGAGGCCGCCGCGGCGCGCCTCGCGGCGATCCTCCCCGAGCTCGTCGCCATCTCCAACCCGCTCGACTACCACAGCTTCATCTGGGGCGATGAAGCGGCCCTCACCGAGACCTTCGCCGCGATGATGGCGGCGGATTACGCCTTGACCTGCCTCATCCTCGATTTCCCGAGGCGTCCCGCCTGCGATGACAGGGATTGGCTCATCTCGGCGGCAGCCCTCATCGCGGCGGCACGGCGCAGCGGGCGGCGCGCGGCCGTGCTGGCTTCGCTGCCGGAGACCATGCCGGAGGAGCGCGCCGAGATGCTGATGACCGCCGGCATCGCGCCGCTTTGCGGCATCGAGGACGCGCTCGCCGCCATTGAAGCGGCGGCGGATGCGGGCGAAGCAGTAGACGCGCAAGCCGCCACCTTCGCCGCGACGCCGCCGCTTCGCGGCGCCGGCATCCGCAGCCTCTCCGAACGGGAAGGAAAGCGCGCCCTTGCCGGCTACGGTCTCGCCATCCCGGAGGGGCGCCTCGCGGCGACGGCGGAGGCGGCGATGACGGCGGCCGCCGCGCTCGGCTTTCCGGTCGCGGTCAAGGCGGCGGGCGCGCGGACCGCGCACAAGACGGAGATAGGCGGCGTCCGGCTCGGCCTCGGCGACGCCGCCGCGGTCGGCGACGCCGTTGCGGCGCTGCTGCCGCTCGGCGAGGCGGTGCTGGTCGAGCGCATGGTCGAGGGCGCCGTGGCCGAGCTCATCATCGGCGCGCGGCGGGACCCGGTTATCGGCCTCCACCTTCTCATCGGCGCCGGCGGCGTCTTCACCGAGATCCTCGCCGACAGCCGTCCTCTTGTCCCGCGGGCGAGCCGGCAAGAGATCGAAGAGGCTTTGCGCGCCCTCGCCGTCGCGCGTCTTCTCGACGGCTATCGCGGACAGCCGGCCGGCGACGTCGAGGCGGCGATCGCGGCGGTTCTCGCCCTCCAATCCTTCGTGCTCGACAATGCCGACCGGCTGATCGAGTGCGAGATCAACCCGCTGATCGTCCGGCGGAAGGGCGAGGGCGCCGTGGTCGCCGACGCGCTCATCCGCCTCGCCGATGGAGCCACCGATGCCTGACCAAGGCCCCTTGCGCGTCGTCCGCGACGGCGCCGTGCTCGAAGTCGTTCTCGATCGCCCCAAGGCGAATGCGATCGATGCCGCGACGAGCCGCATCATGGGCGGCATCTTCGCCGAGTTCCGCGACGATCCGGCGCTCCGCGTCGCCATCGTCACCGGCGGCGGCGACAAATTCTTCTCCGCCGGCTGGGACCTCAAAGCGGCGGCGGCGGGCGAGCCGCCCGATGCCGATTACGGCGTCGGCGGCTTCGGCGGCCTGCAGCAGCTTCCCGGCCTCAACAAGCCGGTCATCGCTGCGGTCAACGGCATGGCCGTCGGCGGCGGCTTCGAGCTCGCCCTCTCGGCCGACCTCATCATCGCCGCCGACCACGCCCGCTTCGCCGTGCCCGAGATCAAATCCGGCACGCTCGCCGATGCGGCGACGATCAAATTGCCGCGCCGCATTCCGTATCACGTCGCGATGGAGCTGCTCTTCACCGGACGGTGGATGGATGCGGAGGAAGCGCGGCGCTGGGGCCTCGTCAACGAGATCGTGCCGGCAGCGGCCTTGATGGAGCGGGCCCGGGCTATCGCCGCGACGCTGGCCGCCGGGCCGCCGCTCGTCTTCGCCGCGATCAAGGAGACGGCGCGCGACAGCGAAGGGCGGTCCGTCGCCGAGGCGCTCGCCCGCGTGACGCAGCGTCAACTGCTGACGGTCGATCGCCTCTATTCGAGCGAGGACCAGCGCGAGGGGGCGCGCGCCTTCGCCGAGAAGCGGGCGCCCGTGTGGAAGGGACGATGAGAGGGAGCGAGCCGGATGAGGCCGGCCCGTGGACGGGCTTCGGACGTGGCGATCCAGACGTGCCTCTGCCGAACTGGATGGCTTCGCTCTGCCCGCCATGACGAATTCTTCGTCATTCAACCGCGCCTCGCTCCGCCCGGCGCCGCGGATGGAGCGGCTTGAATACGGCCGAGGAGGAGATCAGACTTCGTTGTCCGGATGTTGTGGACAATTCCGGTCGGCACGGCCTTCGAATGATGCTTCACGTCCGAACCGCAAGGAGTCGAGGTTGACGCCATGACGATGATCGAGACGACGGTTCCAGAACGGAGCGCAGCGCGGACATCACTGGGCCGGCTTCCCGAGCATGTGCGCCGCGGCCGGCGCGATCTCGCCGTCGCCTTCCGCTGGAGCGCGCGCCTCGGCTTCCACGAGGCAATCGCCAACCACTACAGCCTCGCCGTCGCCGCGGACGGCCGCGAGTTCCTGATGAACCCCGCGGGCCGGCACTGGTCGAAGCTGCGGGCGCGCGACATCCTGATGCTCGATGTCGACGGCCGCGTTCTCGCCGGCGAGGGCACGCTCGATCCGACGGCCTATTATCTCCACTCGGCCATTCACCGGATGATCCCGCGGGCGCGCTGCGTGCTGCACACGCATATGCCCTATACCACGGCGCTGACCAGCCTCGAGGAGGGCCGCCTCGAAATGGTGAGCCAGAACGCCGCCCGCTTCTTCGGGCGCATCATCTATGACGACGATTTCAACGGCATGGCGCTCAGCACCGACGAGGCCGAGCGCATCTGCGCCGCCTTCGCCGACGAGAACGCCGCGGTGCTGATGATGGCCAATCACGGCGTCATGGTGATCGGCCCTTCCGTCGCGCACGCCTTCGATGAGCTCTACTATCTCGAAAAGGCCTGCGAGAACCAGGTGCTCGCCATGTCCACCGGCAAGCGGCTGAAGCGCCTCTCCGACGAGACGGCGCGCCTCACCTGCCGGCAATGGCTCGAATACCCGAATTTCTCCGAGGCGCATTTCGCCGAGCTGACGCGCATCCTCGACGAGGAGGAGCCGGATTACGCCGCGGAGTGAGGGCGGGAGGACAACTCGCCCGGATCAAGATACTGGGCAGGCGCGCGATGGTCGTCGCGCCGAGAAATGGGGAGGTCGTCATGGCTGAGTGGGATTATCTGAAGACGGCGCTGGCCGCCGGCCGCATCGGGCGGCGCGAATTCATGAGCCGCGCTGCGGCGCTCGGCGTCTCGGCGGCGCTCGCCGACAGCGTCCTCGCCGGCGCCGCCTTCGCCGCCGAGACGCCGAAGAAGGGCGGGCATCTCATTCTTGGCCTCAACGGCGCCGCCTCCGGCGACAGCCTCGATCCCGCCACATACACGGCGACCTTCGCCCAGGTCCTGGGCCAGCAGCTCTACAACACCCTCACCGAGGTCGACGAGAAGGTGAAGGTCCAGCCGGCGCTCGCCGAGAGCTGGGAGGGCAAGCCCGGCGCCAAGGAATGGATCTTCAAGCTCCGCAAGGGCGTCACCTTCCATAACGGCAAGACGCTGACCGCGGCCGACGTCGTCTATTCGCTGAACCACCACCGCGCCAAGGATTCGAAATCGGCGGCGAAGGCGCTCCTCGCCTCGATCTCCGAGATCAAGGCGTCGGCGCCCGACGAGGTGACGATCACCCTCGAAAGCGGCAATGCCGACATGCCCTATATCGTCGCCGACTACCATCTCGGCATCGGTCCCGAAGGCACGAAGTTCGACGGCGTCGGCACCGGCTGCTACATCCTCGAATCCTTCGAGCCCGGCGTCCGCGCCCGCACCAAGATCAACCCCAACAAGTGGCGCAGCGACCGCGGCTTCGTCGAAAGCGTCGAGACGCTCGCGATCAACGACACGACCGCGCGCGTCAACGCGCTCATCAGCGGCTCGGCGCATCTCATCAACCGCGTCGACCCGAAAACGGTCGGTCTCTTGAAGAACAACAAGAAGGTGGTGGTCCACGAGATCGCCGGCGCCGCGCACTACACTTTCCCGATGCGCTGCGACATGGCGCCCTTCGACAACAAGGATTTCCGCCTCGCCATGAAATACGCGATCGACCGCGAGGCAATCGTCAAGACGGTGCTGCTCGGCCATGGCAAGGTCGGCAACGACCAGCCGATCGCGACCTTCGATCCTTATTACGCCGCCGACATCCCGCAATACAAATTCGACCCCGACAAGGCGAAGTTCCACCTGAAGAAGTCGGGCTTCAGCGGCCAGGTCGTCCTGACCGTCTCGGACGGCGCCTTCACCGGGGCGGTCGATGCGGCGCAGCTTTTCCAGGCGAGCGCCGGCAAGGCCGGCATCACCCTCCTCATCGACCGCGTGCCGGCCGACGGCTATTGGGACAATGTGTGGCTGAAGAAACCGTTCTGCGCCTCCTACTGGGACGGGCGGCCGACCGCCGACCAAATGCTCACCGTCGTCTACAAATCCGATGCGCCCTGGAACGAATCCTTCTGGAAGCGGCCGGATTTCGACAAGCTCCTCATCGAGGCGCGGGCCGAGCTCGACCCGGCCAAGCGCAAGCAGATGTATCACGACCTCGAGCTGATGATTCACGACGACAGCGGCAACATCATCCCGATGTTCAACAATACGATCGACGCCGGGGCGAGCAAGGTGAAGGGCTTCGTCCCGACGCCGACCTTGCAGATGAGCGGCTATCGCGCCACCGAGAAGGTCTGGCTCGAGGCCTAGGTGCTGCCGCTCGTCGCCCAGCGCGTCGCGCTGGGCCTCTTGACGCTGCTGGCGGTTTCGGTGCTCGTTTTCGCGGGCACCGAGATCCTCCCCGGGGACGTGGCGACGGCGATCCTCGGGCAGTCGGCGACGCCGGAAGCCGTCGAGGCGATCCGGCGCTCGCTCGGCCTCGAGGAGCCGGCGGCGCTGCGCTACTGGCACTGGCTCGCCGGCTTCCTGCACGGCGATCTCGGCAACTCGCTCGCCAATGGCCGGCCGATCATCGAGCAGCTCGATTTCCGGCTGAAGAACACGCTGTTCCTGGCGAGCGCAGCGGCGAGCGTCGCCGTGCCGCTCTCGGTCGGGCTCGGCATCCTCGCCGCCATCAACCAGAACGGCAGCTTCGACCGCATCGTCAACATCGTCAGCCTCAGCGCCATCTCGCTGCCGGAATTCTTCATCGGCTACGTGCTGATCCTGCTCCTCGCGGTGAAGCTCGACTGGTTCCCGAGCCTCTCCGCCATCTCGCCCGAAATGAGCTTCGGCGAGCGCCTCTACGACATCGCCCTGCCGGCGGCGACGCTCACTCTCGTCGTCCTCGCCCATATGATGCGGATGACGCGCGCCGCCATCATCGGCGTCATGTCGCATCCTTTCATCGAGATGGCGTTCCTCAAGGGCCTGCCGCGCTGGCGCATCATCGTCCAGCACGCGCTTCCCAACGCGCTCGCCCCCATCATCAACGTCGTCGCCATCAACCTCGCCTATCTCGTCGTCGGCGTCATCGTCGTCGAAGTCGTCTTCGTCTATCCCGGCATCGGCCAGCTCATGGTCGACGCCGTCTCGAAGCGCGACGTGCCGGTGGTCCAGGCCTGCGGCCTCATCTTCGCCGGCACTTATGTTGGCCTCAACCTGCTCGCCGACATCCTGGCGATCCTCAGCAATCCGCTGCTGCGGGTGCCGAAATGAGGCTCCTCGGCCATCGCCTCAGCGGCGGGGCCGCCGTCGGCTTCGCCATCATCCTCGCCAATATCGTCGCCATCAGCTTCGCGCGCTGGATCGCGCCCTATGGCGAAGCCGATCTCGTCGGCGATGTCTGGGCGCCGCCGAGCGGCGCCGACTGGCTGGGGCTCGACAATCTCGGACGCGACATGTTCTCGCGCCTCCTCTTCGGCGGCCAGACCAGCGTCTCCCTCGCCCTCCTCATCACCGCGCTCTCCTTCTCGCTCGGCATCGTCATGGGGTTCACCGCGGCGACGACGAACCGGTGGATCGACGCCGCTCTCTCGCGCCTCGTCGACATCATCATGGCGATTCCGCAGCTCATCCTGGCGCTGATGGTGCTGTCGGTGCTCGGCACCTCGATCCCGGTCCTCATTGGCACGATCGCCATTCTCGATTCGACTCGCGTCTTCCGCCTGAGCCGGGCGGTCGCGATGAACATCACGGTGATGGAATATGTCGAGGCGGCGCGGCTGCGCGGCGAGAAGCTGTGGTGGATCATGCGGCGCGAGGTGCTGCCCAACGCGCTGCCGCCGCTCATCGCCGAATTCGGCCTCCGCTTCTGCTTCACGCTTCTCTTCATCGCCTCGCTGAGCTTCCTCGGCCTCGGCGTGCAGCCGCCCGAAGCCGATTGGGGCAGCATGGTCCGCGACAACGCGACGGCCATCAATTTCGGCGGCATCGCGCCGCTCGTGCCGGCCGCCGCCATCGCCCTCTTGACGATCGGCGTCAATCTCGTCGTCGATTGGTTCCTCTCGATCCACGGGCGAGCGCATGGAGAGGGCGCATGACCGACGAGATCCTGCGCATCACCGATTTGCGCATCGCCGCGCGCACCGAGGAGGGCGAAGAAAAGATCCTCGTCCAGGGCATCGACCTCACCCTGCACCGCGGCGAGGTGCTGGGCCTCATCGGCGAAAGCGGCGCCGGCAAGTCGACGATCGGCCTCGCCGCCCTCGCTTATGCGCGGCCGGGCTGCACCATCATCGGCGGCGAGATCCGCTACGCCGGCACCGACATCCGCACGCTCTCGCGCCGCGAGCGGCGGCGCCTGCGCGGCCGCCGCATCGCCTATGTCGCCCAGAGCGCGGCCGCTTCCTTCAACCCGGCGAAGTCGCTTTACCGGCAGGTCTGCGAGATGCCGGTCCGGCACGGGCTCATGAGCTATGCCGAGGCGAAGAAGGCGGCGGCGCAGCTATTCGCCGAGCTCGACCTGCCCTCGCCCGAGACCTTCGGCGAGCGCTATCCGCACCAGGTCTCGGGGGGACAGCTCCAGCGCGCCATGGTGGCGATGGCGATGTCGTGCCGGCCCGACATCCTCGTCTTCGACGAGCCGACGACGGCGCTCGACGTCACGACGCAAATCGAGGTGCTGGCGGCGATCCGCAAGCTCGTCCGCGACCACCGCACCGCCGGCCTCTACATCTCGCACGACCTCGCCGTCGTGGCGCAGGTGGCGCAGCGCATCATGGTGCTGCGCCATGGCCGCATGGTCGAGCTGGGCGAGGCGGCGCAGATCCTGCATGAGCCGCGCGAGGAGTATACGCGGCGCCTCGTCTCGGTCCGCGCGGCCGCGGCGCCGCCCGCCGAAGCCGCCGTCGCCGAGCGCGGCGAGCGCCTCCTCGAGCTCAATGCGCTCGGCGCCGCCTATGGGCGGCTGCGCGTCCTCAAAGACGTGACCTTCAGCGTCAGGCGCGGCGAGACGGTGGCGGTGGTCGGTGAAAGCGGCAGCGGCAAGAGCACGCTCGCCCGCGTCGTCTGCGGCTTGCGCGAGCCGGCGGGCGGGTCCGTCCGCTTCCGCGGCGAGCTACTGCCGCCGACGCTGAGCCTGCGCAGCCGCGACCAGCTCCGCCGCATCCAAATGATCTATCAGATGCCGGACATGGCGCTCAATCCGCGCCAGCGGGTGTCCGAGATTCTGGGTCGGCCGCTCTCCTTCTATTTCGGCTGGCCGCGGGCGAAGGTGACGGCGCGGGTCGAGGCCCTGCTCCGCATGATCGACTTGCCGGTCGAATTCGCGGCGCGGCGTCCGGGCGAGCTCTCGGGCGGCCAGAAGCAGCGCCTCTGCATCGCGCGGGCGCTCGCCGCCGAGCCCGACCTCGTCATCTGCGATGAAGTGACATCGGCGCTCGATCCGCTCGTCGCCGAAGAAATCCTGAAGCTCCTCGGCCGGCTCCGGGACGAGACCGGCGTCGCCTATCTCTTCATCACCCACGACCTCGGCACCGTGCGACGCATCGCCGATCGCGTCGCCGTCATGCTGCAGGGCGCGGTCGTCGCCGAAGGGCCGCTGGCGCAGGTGTTCTCGCCGCCCTACCACCCCTACACCGAGGCGCTCCTCGCCTCGGTGCCGGAGATGCGGCTCGACTGGCTCGACGACACGCTCCGCCGCCGCGCCGGGCGGCAGGGCGCCGAGGGTCCCGTCATCGGCGCCGCTGCCGCCGACCGCTTCGCGCTCGGGACGTGAGCGGCGGGGCGGCGGCGCCTTCCGCCGCCATCTCCGCGGTGATCCAGTTGCGGAAGGCGGCCGCAGCCGGGCTCGGCTCGCGCCCCTCCGGCGCCGCGAGATAGAATCCTTCCTCGCTCGGCAGCACCGTCTCGAACGGCGCGACGAGGCGTCCGGAGGCGAGGCGGTCGGCGACGTAGCAGCTCCGCCCCAGGGCGATGCCGACGCCGCGCTCGGCGGCTTCGAGGGCGACGAGGCTGAGGTCGAATTCGAGCCCGGCCGTCGCGTCGACCTGGCCCGCAAGGCCGGCCCGCGCCAGCCATTGCGCCCAGCCCTCGCGGAAGCCGAAGACATGGAGCAGCGTCACCTGGGCGAGCGCCGCCGGCGCCCGCGGTCGGAGCGCCGGACTGCACACCGGGAAGAGCGCGTCGCGGGTGAGGCGCTCGGCCCGCAGTCCCGGCCAGTTGCCGCTGCCGTAGCGGATTTCGAGATCGAGGTCGAGATCGGGATAATCGGCGGGCCAGATCGAGCTCGTCAGGCGGAACTCGATCTCGGGATGACGGCGGCGGAAGCGGGCGATGCGCGGCGCCAGCCACAGCGCGGCGAAGCTCGCCGTCGACCGCACCATGAGGCGCGGCCGTCCCGACTCGCCGAAAATCTCCGCGGCGCCGTCGGCGATCCGCGCGAAGGCGTCGGTCAGAAGCGGCAGCAGCGCCTGTCCGGCATCGGTCAGGCGCAATCCCCGCGGCAGGCGGTGAAAGAGGCGGCGGCCGAGCGTCGCTTCGAGGAGGCGCATCTGCTGGCTCACCGCCGATTGCGTAATGCCGAGCGCCTGCGCCGCCGCCGTGAAGCTCATCGTCCGCGCCGCGACTTCGAAGGTGCGCAGCCAGTTGAGCGGCGGCAGGCGGCGGGGCGTCGATAATCCGGGCATTAGCGGAACTTGGCCTGTGTCCGAACTTTACTCGTTTGTCCGGCCGCGCGTGAAGCCGCAATCTCAAGGCGACGCCCCGAGCATTTCAGAGGCCGACCATGGCGCCGTCATCCCTCGCCGTCGCGCCGCCGCCACGGATCGACATGGCGGATCTCGCCGCCTATCCGAGCGAGCGCCGCATCCGCGCCGTCGCGGTCGCAGGCGAAATCGTGAGGGTGGCCTGGGACGACGGGCGGGAGGGCCGCTTCCACGCGATCTGGCTGCGCGACAATTGCCCGTGCCCCGCATGCCGGCATCCGCAGACGATGGAGCGGCAGTTTCTCTTCATCGATGCGCCGCCGCCGGTTCTGGCCACCGCCGCGCCGACAATGGACGGCAGCGGCATCGAGCTGCGCTTCGCGGCCACGGCGGACGTACCGGCGCATGTCAGCCGCTTCGATGCGGGCTGGCTGCGGCAGCATTGCTACGCCGAATGGGCGCGCGCCGAGCGCTGCAAGCCGCCGCGCCTCTGGGACGCCGCGCTCGCCGGCGCGATCCCCAGCTTCGAGCATGGCGCGATCATGACTGATGACGCGGCGCTCGCCGCCTGGCTCGAGGCGCTGTGCGAGACCGGCGTCACCATCATCCGCAACGCGCCCTCCGCCGCAGGCGAAGTGCGGCGGACCGCCGAACGGGTGGGTCCCGTGCGCGCGACGAATTTCGGCCTCGTCTTCGACGTCGTGTCGCTGCCGAGGCCGAACAGCAGCGCCTATACGGCGATCGGGCTGGAGCCGCATACCGACCTCGCCAATGTGCGGCGGCCGCCCGATTTCCAGCTCCTCTTCTGCATCGCCAACAGGGCGGCGGGCGGCGGCTCGTTCATCGTCGACGGCTTCCGCGTCGCATCAGCGCTGCGCGACGCCGATCCCGAGGGCTACGGCCTCCTCGCCCGCTTCTGGCGTCTGCTGCGCGAGCCGCGCTTCCAGCTTTGCTTTCGTCTCAGCCCCGGCGAGATGATCGCCTTCGACAACCTCCGCATCCTCCATGGCCGCGACCCCTTCGATCCGGGAACAGGCGAGCGGCGGCTGCAGGGCTGCTATCTCGACCGCGACACGGTGATGAGCCGTCGGCGCCTCCTGGCGCGAGGCCGCGGCAATGGCTGACACCCTCGCGATGACGCGCGCCCCCATTCTCGGCTTGGAGTCGGAGGGCACGTTTCTTGCGGTGACCTGGGCGGATGGCCGGCACAGCCGGTTCCCGGCGATCTGGCTCGCCGACAACCGGCCGGAGAACCGCAAGGGCCGCGACGGGCAGCGCCTCATCGACGCGCTCGAATTGCCGGAGGCGGTCACGATCGCCTCGGCGCGCGCGACGCCCGCCGGCATCGAGATCGTCTTCGCGGGCGATGCGCGTCCGGCGCTCTTCGACGCCGCTTGGCTGCGCGCTCACGCTCTCGACGACGCGTCGAGAGCGGAGCGGCGAGCCGCGCCGAAGCTCTGGGATGCGGCGCTCGCCGCCGCGCTGCCGGGCGGCGACTACGAGGCCGTCGCCGCGGATGAGCGGGCCTTGGCGCGCTGGCTGGGTCATGTGCGCGATTTCGGCTTCGCCGTGCTGCGCAAGGTGCCGACGGTCCCCGGCACCGTCTGCGCCGTCGTCGCTCTCTTCGGCTATGTCCGCGAGACGAATTACGGGCGCCTCTTCGATGTCGTCTCCGTGCCGCAGCCGCAGAACCTCGCCTTTACGGCCATCGGGCTCGGCAACCACACCGACAATCCCTATCGCGATCCGGTGCCGCAGCTGCAATTGCTGCACTGCCTCGAAGCCGCGGAGAGAGGCGGCGAATCCGTGGTCGTCGACGGCTTCGCCGCGGCGCAGCGGTTGCGCGAGACGGCGCCCGAAGATTTCGAGCGCCTGGCGCGGATGCCGGTTCCGTTCCGCTATGTCGAGCCGGGCCGAGTCGATCTCCGTCACCGCGCGCCGCTCATCGAGCTCGACAACGAAGGAGGGGTGAGGACGGTCCGTTACAACAACCGCTCGATCGCGCCGCTCGACATCGCGGCCGAGGAGGTACCCGCCTTCTACGCCGCCTATCGCCGGTTCGGGCGGCTCCTCCACGACCCGGCTCTTACGATCGGCTTCCGCATGGCGCCGGGCGATCTCTTCATCGTCGACAACCGCCGCGTCCTCCATGGCCGCCGCGGCTTCGCCGGCGGCAGGCGTCATCTCCAGGGCGCCTATGCCGATATGGATTCGCTCCTCAGCACGCTGCGCATCCTGGAGGGCCGGGCATGACGGCGGCGGATCTCGTCGCGGAGATCGAAACGCTCTTCGCGGCGCGCGGCGGCGAAACCTATGGCGAGGGCGTGACGATCGCCGAGCATTGCCTCCAGACGGCGGCGCTGGCGGCGGCGGAGGGCGCGGACGACGAGTTCGTCATCGCCGCGCTTCTCCACGATATCGGGCATTTCATCGAGAAGCCGGACGACCGCTTCGGCTATCACAATCACGACCGCGCCGGCGGCGCCTGGCTGGCGGCGCGCTTTCCGGCCGAGATCAGCGAGCCGGTCCGCCTCCATGTCGCGGCGAAGCGCTATCTCTGCACGGCGACGCCGGAATATCACGGCCGGCTCTCCCTTCCCTCGCAACATTCGCTGCAACAGCAGGGCGGACCGATGGCGGCGTCCGAAGCAGCCGAATTCGCCGCCCTGCCCTTCGCCGACCGCGCCATCCGCTTGCGCCGCTGGGACGATCGCGGCAAGGTCGCGGGAATCGAGGTGTCGCCTCTCCCCCTCTATCATGCGCGCATCCGGCGCCTCGCGCGCCGCTGACACGGCGAGAGAGGCGGCGGGGCGGCGGAGCAAGCGGGGGACGCGAGGCATGGCGGCGGAGCGGCCGAATTTTCTCATTCTGATGGCGGACCAGATGAACCCGGCGGCGCTGCCCTGCTACGGGCACAAGGTGACGCGCGCGCCCCATATCGAGGCGCTCGCCGCTTCCGGGGTCGTCTTCGATGCCGCCTATTGCAACAGCCCGCTCTGCGCGCCCTCGCGCTATGCCTTCCTCTCGGGGCTGCTGCCGTCGAAGACAGGCGGCTTCGACAACGCCGCCGAATTTCCCTCGGAGATCCCGACCTTCGCCCATTACCTACGGCGCAGCGGCTATCGCACGATCCTTTCCGGCAAGATGCATTTCTGCGGCGCCGACCAGCTCCACGGCTTCGAGGAGCGGCTGACGACCGACATCTACCCGGCCGATTTCGGCTGGACGCCCGATTGGGAGCGCTTCGAGGAGCGGCCGAGCTGGTATCACAATATGAGCTCCGTCATCGAGGCGGGGCTATGCGTGCGCAGCAACCAGCTCGATTTCGACGAGGACGTCGTCTTCAGCGCGCGCCGCAAGCTCTTCGAGATCGCGCGCGGCGGCGACGGCCGGCCCTTCTGCCTCGTCGTCTCGCTGACGCATCCGCACGACCCCTACGCCATCACGGCCGAATACTGGAACCGCTACCGCGAGGACGAGATCGACCTGCCGCGCGTCACCCTGCCGCCGGACCGGCTCGACCCGCATTCGCGGCGGCTGCGCCATGTCTGCGCCATGGACCGCACGCCCGTGACGGAGCAGCAGATCCGCAACGCACGGCGCGCCTATTACGGCGCCGTCTCCTTCGTCGACGACCAGTTCGGCCTCCTCTGCCGCAGCCTTGCCGAGGGCGGGCTCGCCGAGGAGACGATCGTGATCGTGCTGGCCGATCACGGCGACATGCTGGGCGAGCGCGACCTCTGGTACAAGATGAGCTTCTTCGAGGGCGCCTGCCGCATCCCGCTCATCGTCACCGCGCCGCGCCGCTTCAAGCCGCGCCGCGTCGCCGCCGCCGTCTCGCTCCTCGACCTGCTGCCGACCTTGGCCGAGCTGGGGGCGGGGGCCGGCGAGCCCCGCTATGCGACGCCGCCCGACGGCCGCAGCCTCCTGCCGCATCTCGAAGGAAGGGAGGGGCATGACGAGGTGATCGGCGAATACCTCGCCGAAGGCGCCGTCGCGCCCATCGTCATGATCCGCCGCGGCCCCTACAAATTCATTCACTCCCCCGCCGATCCCGATCAGCTCTACGACCTCGCCTCCGGCCCCGACGAGCTGCGCAACCTCGCGGGCGAGGAGAGCGCGCGGCCGGTCCTGGAGGCGTTCCGCCGCGAAGTCGCCGCGCGCTGGGATCTGCCGCGCCTTCATCGCGACGTCGTCGAGAGCCAGCGCCGACGCCACCTCGTCGCCGCCGCCCTCAGAGAGGGCGCCTATCGCCCCTGGGATTTCCAGCCGCAGACCGACGCCAGCCGGCAATATGTCCGCAACAACCTCGAGCTCGACGACATCGAAGCCGCGGCCCGGTTTCCGCGGGTCAGCTGACCGGCCGGCTCGCGCTCACACCACGAGCGCATCCGTGAAGGGCGCCTTCGAGAGCGGCTCGACGCCGGTCGCGGTGACGAGGACCTCCTGCTCGAGCTTGACGCCCTCCTGCCCGCCGACCTCGCCGATATAGCTCTCGACCGAGACCACCATGTTCTCGGCGAAGACGCCGTCATAGCCCCAATCCTTGAAGTCCCGGGCGTAGGCGATGCTGGGATACTCGTCGACGAGGCCGACGCCGTGCACCATCATCATGTAGCGGTTGGGAAGGAATTCCTCGGGCACCGGCCAGCACTTTTCGGCGAATTCGCGGAAGCCGAGGCCAGGCTTGATGATGCCCATGTTGAACTCCACCTGCTCCTGCGCGATGGCGTAGAGGCGGCGCTGCTCGTCGCTCGGCTTCTTGCCCGGGCACACCCAGCTCCGCGAGATGTCGGCGAGGTATCCGAGCGGCCCCACCATGTCGGTGTCGCAGGCGACGAGGTCGCCGGCGGCGATGACGCGGTTGCCGCTTTCCTGGAACCAGGGATTGGTGCGCGGGCCCGAGGTGAGAAGGCGCGATTCGATCCACTCGCCGTCATGCGCGATGTTGACCTCGTGAAGGACGGCCCAGAGCTGGTTCTCGGTGATGCCGGGGCGCAGCGCCGCCCGCATGCGGTGGATCGCGACGTCGCACACCGCCATCGAGAGCCGCAGCGCCGCGATCTCCTCGGCCGATTTGACAAGGCGCGCGTCTTCGATCGCGGCCTGCGCGTCGTGAAGCTCGATGCCGAGCTTCGCGAGGCGCTGCGCCCCCATCGGCTCCAGCCGGTCGATGGCGAGGCGGCGGTTGTTGCCGCCATGATGCATCACGAGATCGGCGATCTCCGCCGCCCAGAGCTCGGCCTTCTCCTCGCAGCGCGGGCCGGCGAGGAAATAGATCCAGGGCGTGCAGGGCCGGATCTCGGCGATCGTCTCGATGCCGTCATTGACGTGCTTCGCGCTGGTGAATTCGAAGAGGATGACCGGCCCTTCCGTCGGCACGAAGGCCCAGCGGCTCGGCGCGTGCATCGTCCAGATGCCGAGATTGCGGCTGCCCGTCGCATAGCGGATGTTGATCGGATCGCCGAGGAGGCAGCCCATATAGTCGCGCCGGCGCAGCTCGGCGCGAAGGCGCTCAAGGCGGTAGGCGCGCAGCTTCTTCTGGTCGATGGCGGCAAGGCGTGCCGGCACGTCGAGAGCAAGCGGCGCGGCGTCGCGTGGCAGATTGCCGGAGCCAGGCATGGCGGAACCTCCCCTCTTCCGACCGGGTCCGCCGCGCTTTTCGCAGATTACAGCGCGCGGCCCGTTCAGTAGGATAATCCTGATCGAGTGGCGAAGGGAAATGGCGGCAGGATGAGCGCGACGGACCCGCTGTTGCAGCCTTTCCGGCTGAAGCATCTGACCCTGCGCAACCGCTTCATGTCGACGGCGCACGAGCCGGCCTATACCGAGGACGGCATGCCGAAGGCGCGCTATCGCCTCTATCACGGCGAGAAGGCACGCGGCGGCATCGCCCTCACCATGATCGGCGGCTCGTCCGTGGTGGCGCCGGACAGCCCGCAGGTCTTCGGCAACATCACCCTCTACAAGGACGAGGTGGTGCGCTGGCTCGCCGAGCTCGCCGACGAGGTCCACGGGCACGGCGCCGCGATCATGATCCAGATCACCCATCTCGGCCGCCGCACCTCGTGGAGCCGCGGCGACTGGCTGCCCGTCGTGGCGCCGAGCGTCGTGCGCGAGCCGGCGCACCGCGCCTTTCCGAAGGCGGCCGAGGATTGGGACATCGCCCGCATCGTCGCGGACTATGCCGCCGCCGCCGAGCGCTGCCGGGCCGCCGGGCTCGACGGCATCGAGATCGAATGCTACGGCCATCTCGCCGACCAGTTCTGGTCGCCAGCGACGAACCGGCGCGCGGACGCCTATGGCGGCAGCCTCGACAACCGCCTGCGCTTCGTCCTCGCCGTAATCGACGCGATCCGCGCGCGCATCGGCAGCGCCTTCATCCTCGGCGTCCGCATGGTGTGCGACGAGGATTGGGAGCGCGGCCTCTCGCGCGAGGAAGGGATCGCCATCGCCCGGCGCCTCGCTGCGACGGGTCAGATCGACTTCATCAACGTCATTCGCGGCCATATCGAGACCGACGAGGCGCTCTCGCATGTGATCCCGGGCATGGGCACGCGCTCGGCGCCGCATCTCGACTTCGCGGGCGACGTCCGAAGCGCGACGAAATTCCCGGTCTTCCATGCGGCGCGCATTCAGGACGTGGCGACGGCGCGGCACGCGGTCGCCACCGGCAAGCTTGACATGGTCGGGATGACGCGCGCCCACATCGCCGACCCGCATATCGCGCGCAAGGTGGCCGAGGGGCGCGAGGCCGAGATCCGCCCCTGCGTCGGCATGGGCTATTGCATCGACCGCATCTATTTCGGCGGCGAAGCGCTCTGCATCCACAATCCCGCGACCGGCCGCGAGGCGACGATGCCGCATGTCATCGCGCGCTTGTCGGGGCCGCGGCGCAAGGTCGTCGTCGTGGGCGGCGGACCGGGCGGGCTCGAAGCCGCGCGCGTCGCCGCCGCGCGCGGCCACGAGGTCGTGCTCTTCGAGGCGGCCGACAAGCCGGGCGGCCAGCTCCGCCTCGCCGCCGGCCTCGCGCGCCGCCGCGAGATCCTCGGCATCGCCGAATGGCGCGAGGCCGAAGGGGCGCGCCACGGCGTCCGCTTCCGCTTCAACACCTATGCCGAGGTGGGCGACGTGCTCGCCGAGGAGCCGGACATCGTCTTCATCGCGACGGGCGGCGTGCCGAACCTCTCCTTCCTCGATGCCGGGGCGGAGCTGGTGACGACCTCGTGGGACGTTCTGTCGGGCGTGGCGAAGCCGGCCGAATCGGTGCTCCTTTTCGACGACAACGGCGCCGATGCGGGGCTCACCATCGCCGAGTTCATCGCCGCCGCGGGCAGCCGGCTCGAAATCGTGACGCCCGAGCGCATTCTCGGGCCGGAAGTGGGCGGGACCAACTATCCCGCCTATTTCAAGACGCTCTCCGCCCGGCAGGCGACGATCACGCTCAACCTCCGCCTCGAAAAAGTGGCGCGGGCCGGCAACCGCCTGCGCGCCACGCTCTACAACGAGTACGACAAGTCGCGCCACGAGCGCGAGGTCGACCAGGTGGTGGCGGAGCATGGGACGCTACCGGCGGACGAGCTCTATTTCGCCCTGAAGCCGGGCTCGCGCAATCTCGGCGAGGTCGATTACGACGCGCTCATCGCCAACCGGCCGCAGACCCTCCTCCGCAACCCCGAGAGCCGCTATGTCCTCTATCGCATCGGCGACGCCGTCGCCTCGCGCAACATCCACGCCGCCATCTACGACGCGCTCCGCCTCGCCAAGGACCTCTGAGGACGGCCGGCGCCGCGACGATCCCTTCGCCGCGCTCATCGCGCGCCAGAGGGACGGCCATTCGCTGTCGCAGGAGTTCTACGGCGACCCCGCCCTCTTTGCCCGCGACCTCGACCGCCTCCTCCTGCGCCACTGGCTCTGCGCCGGCCACGAGAGCAGCCTCGCGCGGCCCGGCGACTACATGCTCATGGACGTCGCCGCCGAATCCGTCATCATCCTGCGCGGCGAGGACGGCGCGCTCCGCGCCTTCGCCAATGTCTGCCGCCATCGCGGCTCGCGCCTCTGCAGCGCCGAGAGCGGGCATGGCAAGGACCTCGTCTGCCCCTATCATGGCTGGACCTACGGCCTCGACGGCAGCCTCCGCTCGGCGCGGCACATGCCGCCCGGCTTCGATGCCGCCGCGCACGCGCTGAAGCAGGTTCATATCAGCGTCATCGAGGGCCTCGTCTTCATCTCCTTCGCCGCGGAGCCGCTCGGACTCTCCCATGTCCACGCGACGCTCCGCTCCTGCTACGGGCCCTATGGCTGGGCGCAAGCGCGCGTCGCCCATCGCGAGCGCTACGCCATCGCCGCCAATTGGAAGCTCGCCGTCGAGAACTACCTCGAATGCTATCATTGCGCGCCCTCGCATCCCGAATATTCGCGGCTGCACGCGCTGGAACAGCCGGCGCCGCGCATCGAAGCGCTGAACCGGCGGATGCGCGAGCGGAGCCTCGCGCTCGGCATCGATATCCCCGAGCACAACCACTGGGTCGGCTCCGAGACGGGCGAGGAAGCGGTCTACGGCTTCCGCTACGCGCTCTATGACGGCGTCGCGACGGGGAGCGCCGACGGGGCACTCGTGGCGCCGCTGATGGGGCGCTTCGCCGCCGCTGATGGCGGCGCCACATCGGTGCATCTCGGCCCCGCGAGCTTCCTCCTTGCCTACCCCGATCACGGCGTCATCTACCGCTTCATCGCGGAGACGGCGGCGCGCTGCGCGCTCGAGGTGATCTGGCTCGTCCGCGGCGATGCGCGCGAGGGCGTCGACTACGACCGTGAGCGCCTCACCTGGCTCTGGCGGGTGACGAGCGAGGCCGACAAGCGCATCATCGAGCAGAACCAGCTCGGCGTCGCCTCGCGCTATTACGAGCCCGGCCCCTACGCGCCCATGGAGCACAATACCCGGCGCTACGTCGCCTGGTACCTGCGCGAGATTTCGTGACCTCTGGCGCCGCCCGTCGCTGGCTCACGACCCGGTATTGCGCAGCAGGCAGCGGCTGATGTCGGTCTGCGACTTGTATTGGCTGTAGCAGAACTTGATCGCGAAACGCGCGTTCACGGCCTGCTCCTCGCGTTGCGACGCGACGCGCCCCGCTTCGCCTCTGGGCAGCGATGCAGTCGCGAAGCCGATGAGAAGAAGGATCGCGGTCGCCGCCGCAGCCGCTATGACGCCTCGCATGGCACTCTCTCCCGAGAAGACTCAGCGAGTGAATCCTCCAGCTAAGCCTGGCCGAGACTACGTCATGCGATGCCGCGCCCGCAGTGAGCCGGCTCACAACCCCGTTCAAGACGTCGCGTCGCGTGCCGAGACGAGGGCGAGGAAGGCGCGGGCACCCGCCGCGCCGCGAACCGTCGGCGCCCCTTCGGGTTCGTCGATGCGCAGCGTTGCCCCTTCGGGAAGGACGAGGCGCTCGCCGCTCGCCACCTCGACCTCGAGCGCGCCTTGAGCCGCATGAAGAAGCGCGATGCTGGTGGCGAGCGTCGGACGCAAGGGCGCGCCGGCGAAGCGAAGCGCCGCAAGCGTTCCCCGGCAGGCGGCGCGGTCATAGATGAGGTTGAGGTCGCGCACCGGACCCGCGAGCAGCGTGCATTGCGCCGTCGCCTCGCCCGGAAAGGCATAGGGCTCCGACCCGGTATCGAGGATGGCGGGGGCGCGGCCGGCGATTTCGAGGCGCATGCCGGCGCCCGAGGCGAGCGCGATGATCCGCTCGTAGCCGGCGAAATCGGAAAAGGGGCCGGATTGCGCCACATCGGCGAGGCTGAGGCGCCAGCGGAAGCGCCCGGCCTCGCCCGGCTCGATCGCGATCTCGGCCGTGCTGCCCTGGCCGTTGCGCCACGGCATGACGCGATACCGCGCGGGTTCGATCAGGGTCGCTCGCGCCATCATCCAGCCTCGTCGGATCGGAAGCCCGGCCTTGCCTCGCCGGTTGCCGCGCGGGTAGATAGCGCGCGAGCACCGCGACGGCAGGCGCCATTCTTGGCCGGGCTCCGTCGGTCGTCAATGCGAGGGGGAAATGGAAATGCAGTATACCGAGCTCGGCCGTTCCGGCCTCAAAGTCAGCCGCATCTGTCTCGGCGGCAACTCCTGGGGCGCCAAGGACAAGCGGAGCTGGGCGCCCTTCGACGCGGCGGCGAGCCGGCCGTTTTTTCACCGCGCGCTCGATCGCGGCATCAACTTCTTCGACACAGCCGATGTCTATAATGACGGGGTGAGCGAAGACGTGATGGGGACCTGCCTCATCGGCGCCGCGCCCCGTCACGACCTCGTCATTGCGACCAAGGTCGGCCTGCCCATGGCCGACGCGCCGAACCGGTCGGGGCTCGGCCGCAAGCATGTGCTGGCGAGCATCGATGCGAGCCTCCGCCGCCTCAAGACCGACTATGTCGATCTCTACCTCATCCACCGCTTCGATCCCCTGACGCCGATCGAGGAGGTCATGAGCGCGCTCGATGCGATCGTCCGTTCCGGCAAGGCGCGCTATATCGGCGCCTCCAGCATGCTGGCGACGCAATTCGCCCGCCTCCAGCTCTTCGCCCGCGCGCACGGGCTCGCACCCTTCATCGCCATGCAGAATCTCTACAATCTCCTCTATCGCGAGGAAGAGCGCGAGATGATCCCGTTCTGCCGCGCCGAGGGCGTCGGCCTCACGCCTTACAGCCCTTTGGCGCGCGGCGTCCTTTCCGGGACGCGCGACCGGGCGGGCGGCGGCGCCACCGAGCGGGCGCGCGAGGACAAGCGCGCCGATGTCTATCGCGACGAGCAGAGCTTCGCCATCGTCGACCGCGTCGTCGCGCTGGCGAAGGCGCGCGGCGTCAAGCCGGCGCAAGTGGCGCTCGCCTGGCTGCTGCGCCAGCCCGGCCTCGCAGCCCCGGTCATCGGGGCGACCCGGCTCGAGCAGATCGACGACGCCACCGCCGCGGTCGCGCTGCAGCTCACCGCGGAAGAGGCGGAATCCCTCGAAAGCCCCTACCGGCCGCGGCCGATTATGGGACTCTGACGCGCAGCGAGGCGGCGGAGCGAGGCTGCGCCGCCGCCGCCTCCCGCACTCACTGCGTCTTGGTCGGGGCCGCGGACCCGCCGGTGCTCGGCGGCGCCGCGTGGCTCGTCGCCGTCGCAGGCGCGGTCGAGCTGCCCGAGCCGCTCGACGGAGCGGAGCCGCTGGACGCCGATTTCCACTCCGGCATCTGCTTCAGCTGATCCTCGGTCTTGCTGATCTTGAAGCCGTCCTTCTGACCGTCCCATTTGAACTCGTCGACCGGGAGAGCCACTTGGCGGCCGCCGATGCCGAGGACGCCGCCCGAACTGACGACCAGGCGGTCGATGGTCTTGGTGCCGGGCTTCATCAGCACCGTCGAGACATCGCCGATCTTCTTGTCGTCGCTGCCATAGACGCTGCTGCCCTTGATCTGCGACACGTCCTCCATCGTCATGGGATCAGGAGCCGGCGCGCGCGGCGTCGCTGCCGGCGCGCCCGCCGTTGAGCCCGGAGCCGTGCTCTTCGGTGCCGTCGTGCCGGGCGTCGCGGTCATGCCGCCCGACGGCGTCGTGTTGGACTGGGCCAAAGCCCCGCCGGCGAAAAGAGCAAGGGCCGAGGCGACAGCAATCATGCTGACACGCATGGCTTTTCCTTTCTTTCTGGTGACACTCGTTCTTGGAAACATCCGATAGCGGAGCGGTGTTCCCCATCGCATCAGGATTGAAACCGCCGGGCGTCTCTGGCGCCGACGCGGCGAGCCCGCCCGATGAATGTTCGCGGCGTCCCGACGTTTGCCTTGTCGAGGCGGGGGTTCCGACCGGGACCGGCTCCCATGGAAGAACGCGCGATCAGCGATGGGCCGCCGACCGCTGCCGGCGCGATCGTGATGGCGGGCGGCATTTTCGGCGCCGCGGCGCTGCAGCGGATTCCGGATTTCGGCGCCGCGGCGACGGCGCCGCTCGCCATCGCGCTGGCGGTGGTCTGGACGGTGATCGCCGCCATGATCCTGCGCTCGCTCGCGAGCGGCCGCCTGGCGGCGCACACGCGCTCGCCGGTCGGCAGCTTCGCCATTTGCACCTGGGTCGCCGGTACCATGGTGCTGGCGCGGATGGCGATGCTGAGCGCGCCGGCGGCGCTGATCCTGGCGAAGGCGCTGTTCTTCATCGGCCTCGGCATTTGGCTATGGTTCCTGCCGCTCGCCTTCCGCAACCTGCGCATCATCGCCGCCCGCGGCGAAAGCGCGCGGCCGAACGGCATCGTCCTGCTGTCGACCGTCGGGACCGAGGCTATTGCGCTGATCGCGCTCCGCCTCTTTCCCGGCGTGCCGGATATCCGCTGGGCGGCCGCCGGCTTCATGGCCTTCGGTGCCGGCTTTTACCTCGCCGGGCTCGTCCTCATCCTTCGGCGGTATGCCGAAGACCGCGCCTGGCACCTCGCCGACGAGTGGCCGAACGCGAACTGCATCCTCCACGGCGCCTTGTCGATCACCGGGCTGACGGCGGCGGCCAGCGGGCTCTTCGCGCCGCAGCCGCTCGCCGCCTTCTGGATTGGCGACCTCGCCGTCTTCGCCGCGGTCGAGACGGTCGAGGCGGCCCGTTCGATCGAGCGGATTCGCCAGCTCGGCTGGTGGCGGGCGCTGCTCGTCTACGACACCTCGCAATGGGCCCGCAATTTCACCTTCGGCATGTTCTATGCGTTCAGCGCCGCGCTTCCGGGCGGCGCCCTACTGCCGCCGCCGCTCGCCCTGCTCCATGGCGCCATTATCGGCTACGGCCAGTACGCGGTCCTCTTCCTCATCCTGGCCGAGCTCTCGTTGATGGCGGTCTCAGTCGCGCCGCGGATCCGAGCCGCGCTGCCGCGGCATGGCGGACTCCGCTGAACCGGCCGCTCGCGCGCTCAACCGCCAAGGGCCGCCATCCGCCGCTTCGCCTCCTCATCGCCGAGCTCGGCGGCGCGGCGGTACCAACGCACCGCTTGCGCGGGATCGGCTTGGACGCCGAGCACGCCCGCTGCGTGCAGAAAGAGCGGATCGTAGGTCTTTCCGACTTGCGTTGCGGCACGCGCGCTGCCGGCCATCGCCGCCCGCTCGAAGAATGGCCGCGCGCCGGCGATGTCGCGGAGATCGAGCAGCGCGTCGCCGCGCCTTTCGAGAAGGGCGATGAGCTCCGCCGGCAGAGCGGCGGCGGGCGCGATCGCCGGCTTGCTCGCGCTTCTCTCGGTCCCCCCGGTCTTCTCGTCGGCGGCGCCGGGAGGTGCCGCGGCGGCTTCGGGAGCAGCCGAAGCGATGCGGTCCTGCTCTTCCGCCGCGGCCGGCGCGGCAGGGATTGCCGCAGGCGGCGCCGCCGACCCGCCGGCGGCAAGCGGGGCCGGCTCCGCCCGCACGGGCGGGGCAACCGATGGCCCTTCCGCCGGCGCTTCGCCCGAAGGCGGCTGGGCATCGCCATCCGCGGAGGTCGCCGATGCCATGGCGGCGATCGGAAGCGGCGACGGCGTCGCCTCGACCGGGCGCGGGGCCGCCGCGGTCGTCGCCGCGTCCTCGCCGCGAATGACGGCGTCGATCCCGGGCCGCGATGGAAACGAGAGCAGCAGCGCCACGCAGAGGAGGAGACCGGCCGCAAGGCGCGCTGGCCCAGGGCCGGGGCGGGAGCGCGCCGCCGTCGGCACTGGCGGCTCGACGATGCTCGCCTCGTCTTGATCTGCGGCCTCGCTGCGCTCCAGCGCCGGCTCGCCTTCGGCCGCGGCCTCGCTGCGCTGGCGGTCGGCCAGGGCCTCGCCGAGCTGGCGGGCGAATTCGGCGAGAATGTCGACCTCGCTCGCGGCCGTTCGCGCGAAGCGGAAATGGCGTGCGAGGGTCGGTCCCAGCGCGGCGAGCGCCGGGCTCGTGAGCCGCGCGGCCAGCTCCGGCGCCCCGCCGAGGAGGAGCCGGAGCGCGCCGGCATGGCCCGTCGGCTGCAGCAGGAGCGCGGCCAGCCCGGCGAGGGTCTCATCGCCGACCGCCTCGGCGTCGTCGATCATGACGATGAAGGCCGCCCCGCCGCTCGCGCGCGCCGTCGCCTCATGGAACCGCCCGAGCCAAGCCTCGATCCCGTCCGGGCCGGGCGGCGCGATCCCGGCGCGCAGCGACAAATCGAGCAGCAGATCGGCGATGACGAGCGTATCGCCGCGGACGAGCAGCACGTGATGGCCGCCGCCGCGGAGCTGGCGCGAGAGATCGCGCAGCAGCGCCGTCTTGGCAAAGCGCGAGTCTCCGGTCAGCAGAAAAAGGCCGGGCCGCGCCGCAATCTCGCTCGACAGCGCGGCGCACAGCTCCTCCGGGCGCGCCTCGGCAGCGTCTGCCGCCGACGCCGCACCGCCGCGGCTCTCTTCCGCTTCCCCCCTCGGCATGGTGCCGCCTCCGCCCCGCCGCCACTGCCGGCATGACCCTCGGGCGGATTTTATGGCAAATTTGCGGCAATCGGAACCGCAAAGGCGAGCGCCGGAGAAGCGGCGCGCGCTTTGCGATCGCTGCGCCTCACATATTGAGCATGGCCGCCACCAGCGCGCCTTTCGCGGTGGTGTTCAACGGATCCTTGGGGCAGATGATCTCGGAAATGGCGATCGGTAGATCGGCGGCCTCGATCGCGCGCTTCAGCTCGTTGGCGAAGCCCTTCGCGAGCGAGGTGCCGCCGGCGCAGACGATCGGGATGGGGCCGGCGAATTTCGGCAGCTTCTTCGTCTCGGCCAAGGCCTGTGCCAGCGCCTTCACCGCCGTCTCGATGACGTCGATGTAGTAGATCGACAGGGCGTGGTCGAGCGAGTTGCCATCGACGGTGCTGATGCGGAAGCCGCTCTCCTTGTGGAGGCGGACCGTCGTCGGCGTCTCGCCCGTCACCGAGGCGGCGCTGTGATCGATGTAGTCGCCGGCTCGCGTCGTCGCCAGCGTGAAGACGGGCATGCCGAGATAGGCAAGACAGATGTTGCACATGCCGCCGCCGAAGCTCATGCCGATGCCGGTGAAATTCGCATCCTTGAGCTCGGCATAGACGATCGCCAGCCCTTCATTGACCGATTGGACCTGATAGCCGAGGCGCTCGAAGATGTTGAGGACGGAGCGCTCGTGGAAAATGAGGTCGCTCTTGCGCTCGGAGGGGGCGCTCGGAATGCTGAAGCAGACCTTCTCGCCTTTCGGCGACTTGCCGCAGAGCTTCTCGATCAGCAGCTCGATCATCTGCAGGTTCTTGGGCTCGCTCGGATTGAGAAGCCCGCTCTGCATCGGCCGCCGCGTATCGCCGTTGAGGAACTTGGCGAATTCGTCGGTGCGGTTGCCATAGGCGTAGATGCGCTGCTTTTCGATCTGATGAAGGATGCCTTCGCTGACCAGCATCTTCTCCGTCATCTTGGTATGCGGCAGGTCGACGAAGGCGTTGAGCTGCGAGGCGAAATCGACGGACTTCCCATCGAGGCTCGCGAGGACGATACGGCTCGTGCCGAGATCGAAGCCCTTGCAGAGAGCTTGCGGCGGGGCGGCGGCGACCATTGCTCTTTCTCCTTTGCGGCTATCGCGCCGGACGGGCGGCGGGATTATCGGGAACGCGGCTCAATCCGCGGCTCGTCGGAACCGCGCGAAACGGTGCAGGAAGCGCGTCACCGCGCCTTCCGAGCCCGAGGCTTCCGCGGCCGACGCACCTTCCGGCGGCGCGCTCGCAGCGGGCTCGGCGGGCTCGGGTGGGCGAGCCTCCGGCGGCAAGCGAGCGCCCGCGGCTTCGATGAGGTCGAGAATCCAGGCGGCATGCCGGTCGCGAGCCGAGCGCCCGGCCTCGGCCCGGCGAGGCTCGGGGCGGGCGGCAGCCAGGCGCCGCGGCTCGTCCGAGGGCTCGCGCAGTCGGGCGGGCTCGCAGGGCGGCTGCGTCGCCGCGCGAAGCGCATTCTCCTGCGCCACAGCCTGCGTCTCAGCGGTGCCGAGCCGCGCCAAGGCCGCGCCGCTCGCCATGCGCGGCGCGCCGCGCTCGCCGCCCGTGCGTTCGAGGATGCGCAGGATGCCTTTGAGGATGGGGCGCAATTCGGCCTCGATCGCCTCGCGCACCTCGCGCGCCACCGCCTCGCGCTGCTCGGCCGCGGCATGCTCCGCGCGGGCGGCGCGCTCGGCCGCCGCCTCGTTATCGCGCCGCCATTGCCGCTCCTCCTCGAGGCGCTTCAAGAGGTCGAAGACCTGCTCGCTGAGGCGCCGATTCTCGGCCAAGAGATGCAGTGTCTCGGCATCGCGCAAGGCGGCCACATCCGTGGCCGCATCACGCTGCTGCGAGTGGTCGGCACGAGGCCGGATGAGCGGCGGGTCGAAGGCCGGCGTGCCGCCGCGCAGCGCCGCCACCTCGCGGCCGCTGCGCCGTCCCGTCATGTCACGCAGCGCCACCACGATTTCGTCGACGGAGGGTTCGGGCGCGGCTTCGATCGGGGGCGCGCGATGCATCTCGATCTCGCCTTCGCCTCCGCTCCCGAGGAAGCTCAGAACCATGCGCGGCTCTCCCGGGATATCGGCACGCTTCCGTCGGCCACTGCGCTGTCCGAAATGCCCTGCTCTCCTTCGAGTTTCGCCAGCCATGGTTAATATAGAGTTACCGCTCGCCGCCCCGTTCTTCTGCCGCGGGCGCGGGCGCGCCCGCCGCCGCCCGGCGCGCCACCAGCCGCGCCAGCTCGACCGGAGCGAAATCCCAGACATCGACCCCGACATCGCGCTGGCGCGGCAGCGGCTTCATGCGGCCGTGGCTGTGGCCGTGCAGGTCGAGGGCGCCGCGCTGCATGTCGCGCCAGCTCCGGAACGGGTAGTGGCAGAGGACGAGGCGGCGGCCTTCGATCTCGAGCTCGGCATAGGGCTGGACCGAGAGCCAGCCGCTTTGGCCCGTCGTCGCCGGCGGATCATTGTTGCCGGCGACGAGATGCTTGCGGCCGTTGAGGCGGCCCAGAAGCGCGGCGACGCGTTCGGCCGGCTGGGCGATGGCGAAATCGCCGAGGTGCCAGATCTCGTCCTCCGGGCCGACGGTCTCGTTCCAGCGTGCGACGAGCGCGGCATCCATCGCCGCCACCGAAGGGAAGGGCCGCTTATAGAGGTGGAGCGCCGCGGCATGGCCGAAATGCGTGTCGCTGGTGAAGAAGAGGCGCATGGCGCGGGCTCCCGTGCCGATCGCTGGCGGCGCGCCGTGCGCCTGCGCGCTGCCCCGAGGCTTGCCGATTCCGCGCAAACTTGCCACCATATGCGCATGATGGTCGGCCGCTCGATCAGCGACGCGCAGCTTGCCGAGGCCCTCGCTTCGGTCGTCGAGGCGCTGCCGCCCGGCGCCAGCCATGATGAGAGATTGCAGGCCGCCGTCAACGAGGTCCGCCGATTCCTGCCGGAGCTCGCTCTTGAAGAGGCCGTCGAAAAGGCGCGCATGCTGGCCGTGATCTGAGCGGGCTCGCCCGGCACGGCGGCAGCAACGGAATTGCGGACAGGCGATGACCACCCCGGCAACCGGCAGCGGCAGCGCGCATCGCGGCCTCGTCACCGTCTCCATCATGGCCGCGACCATCATGCAGGCGCTCGACACGACGATCGCCAATGTCGCGCTTCCCTATATGCAGGGGAGCCTCTCGGCGGCGCAGGACCAGATCGCCTGGGTCCTCACCTCCTATATCGTCGCCGCCGCGATCGCGACGCCCTTGACCGGCTGGCTCGTCACGCGCTACGGGCGCAAGCGCATCTTCCTCGGCTGCGTTGCCGGCTTCACCATGGCCTCGATGCTGTGCGGCGCCGCCGCCAGCCTCCGCCAGATCGTCCTCTTCCGCCTCCTGCAGGGGGTCTTCGGCGCGGCGCTCGTGCCGCTGTCGCAAGCGACGCTTCTCGACATCAACCCGCGCGAGCGCCACGGCTCGGCCATGGCGATCTGGAGCTCCGGCATCATGGTCGGCCCCGTCCTCGGGCCGACGCTCGGCGGCTGGCTGACCGAGAACTACAACTGGCGCTGGGTCTTCTACATCAACCTCCCGATCGGCATTCTCGCCTTTCTCGGCATGCTGGCCTTCATGGCCGAGACGCGCAGCGACCGCGAGCGGCGCTTCGACGTCTTCGGCTTCGCCTCGCTCAGCCTCGCCGTCGGCGCCTTGCAGATGGTCCTCGACCGCGGCGAGCGGAAGGATTGGTTCGGCTCGACTGAGATCATTGCCGAGGCGGCGCTGGCAGCGACGGCGCTCTGGGTTTTCATCGCCCATTCGCTGACGACGGCGCGGCCCTTCGTCAACCTCGCTCTCTTCAAGGACCGGAATTTCGTCGTCGGCGTCGGCTTCATCTTCGTCACGACGGCGGTCATGTACTCCACCTTGGCGCTGCTGCCGCCGATGATGACGATGTTGGGCTATCCGATCATCCTGACCGGCCTCCTCATGTCGCCGCGCAGCATCACGACGATGGTCTTCATGATGGTGGCTGGGCGCCTTCTCGGCCGGGCCGATATCCGCCTGCTGCTCGGCATCGGCATCTCCGTCACCAGCCTCTCGCTCTGGGAGATGGCGGGCTACTCGCCGGAGATGGACGCCTGGCCCATCATCCTCGCGGGTCTGACGCAGGGCCTCGGCCTCGCCTTCGTCTATGTGCCGCTCAGCACCGTCGCCTTTTCGACCTTGCCTTCGGAGCTGCGCAACGAAGGCACCGCCCTCTTCAGCCTCTTGCGCAATATCGGCGGCAGCATCGGCATCTCGGTGGTCGAGACAATGCTCGACCGCAGCATCCAGATCAGCCATTCGGAGCTGGCGCAGAATGTCACGCCCTACAATCCGGCGCTGCGCCACGCGGCAGCCGCGCACTACTGGGCGCTCGATTCGGCGAACGGCCTCGCGCGGCTCGACCAGCTCATCAATTTCCAGGCCTCGATGATCGGCTATATCAACGATTTCAAGCTGCTGATGCTGCTCTGCCTCGCCGCCCTGCCGCTGCTCCTGCTGCTGCGGCCCGCGACGAAGGCGGCGGCGAAGCTGCCGGCGACGGTGGAGTAGGCATGCGGCGCCGAGCCTCAGCCACCGGAGCGCGCCGCCGATGACGCAGAACATCTATGACAACGAGGCGTTCTTCGCCGGCTACAGCCGCCTGCCGCGCTCGATCGAAGGGCTGGAGGGCATGCCGGAATGGCCGGCGCTCCGCGCCCTGCTGCCGGCCATGGCGCAACTCCGCGTCGTCGATCTCGGCTGCGGCTTCGGCTGGTTCTGCCGCTGGGCGGCGGCGGAAGGCGCGGCGCGCATCCTCGGCCTCGACGTCTCCGAGCGCATGTTGGCGCGGGCGAGGGTCGAGACGGCGCCGGGCGCCGTGACCTATCGCCGGGCGGATCTGGAGCAGCTCGATCTGCCGGCGGCGTCGTTCGATCTCGCCTACAGCGCTCTCGCCCTCCATTACATCGAGGATCTCGAAGGCTTGCTGGCCGCCGTGCACCGGGCGCTCGTCCCGGGCGGGCGCCTCGTCTTCTCGGTCGAGCACCCGATCTACACGGCCCCGCGGCGCCCGGGCTGGGTCGAGAGCGCCGGGGGCGGCCCCGGGGACGGCAAGGTCTGGCCCGTCGATGCCTATCTCGACGAAGGGCCGCGGCGGACGGATTGGCTCGCCAAGGGCGTCATCAAGCAGCACCGCACCATCGCGACATATCTCAACCTCCTCATCCGCCTCGGCTTCGCCCTCACCCATCTCGAGGAATGGGGGCCGACCGCGGCGCAGATCGCCCTCCACCCGCACTTCGCCGTCGAGCGCGAGCGCCCGCCTTTCCTGCTGGTCGCCGCGGTGCGGTAGAACTTATGTTCATCCCAGGTCGAAGAGCAGAAATTCGGCCTCTGTCTCAGCCTCGATGGTCACCATCGCCTCGCTTTCGACCGCCGCTCCGTCCCCCTCCCGCATCTCGGTGCCATTGAGCGCGACGATGCCGCGGGCCACTTGTAACCAAGCGCCGCGGCCGCGCTCGATCGCGTGCGCAACGCGCTGCCCCGGTTCGAGATTGGCGATGAAGAGGCGCGCGTCTTGGTGCAGTGCGAGGGCGCCGCGCTCGCCGTCGGGAGATGCGACGAGCCGCAGCCGCCCGCGCCGTTCCTCGATTGGAAAAGCCTTCTGCTCGGAGCTCGGCGCCAATCCTGCGCGATCCGCGATGATCCAGATCGGCGGGAAATGCACGGGGTCCGTCTTAGACGGATTGAATTCGCTGTGAGTGATCCCGGTGCCGGCGCTCAGGCGCTGCACCTCGCCCGGCCGGATCACCGCGCCGTTGCCGAGGCTGTCCTTGTGCTCGAGCGCGCACTCGAGGACATAGGAGATGATCTCACCCGCGCGAGGCGCGCCTCTGCAAGGAGCGCGCGAGCTCGGCGCATCCGAGAATGAGGAGGACGAGCAGCGTGAGGAGCGAGGAGATCGCGGTCAGCGTGGGGTCGATCTCGAAGCGGATCGATTCCCACATGCGCTTCGGCAGCGTCGTCGCATCCGGCCCGCCGAGGAAGATCGCCAGCACGACCTCGTCGAAGGAGACGAGGAAGGCGAAGGCGGCGGCCGACAGGATCGCCGGGCGGATCGCCGGAATGAGGACATGCCAGAGCGCCCGCCAGTAATTGGCGCCGAGGCTGCGCGCCGCGAGTTCGGCGGCGGGGTCGGTGCTGCGCAGCCCCGAGAGGACGATCACCATGACGAGCGGCGTCGCGATCACCGTATGGCCGAGATAAAGGGCAGCGGGCGTCCCCAAGAGGTGCAGAGGCGAGAAGAGGAAATAAAGGCCGAGCGCCATGACGACGATCGGCACCACCATGGGCGAGACGAGGAAGAGTTCGAGGCCGCGCTTGCCGCGGAAGCGGCCGCGTGCGAGGCCGATCGCGGCGAAGCTGCCGAGCACCGTCGCCCCCGCCATGGCGACGAGGGCGACGCGGAGGCTCAAGAGCGCCGGGTCGATCCAATGCGCCGATTGGAAGAAGTTGCGATACCAGCGCAGCGACAGCGCTTGCGGCGGAAAAGCGAGGTAAGGCGTCGCATTGAAGGAGGTGATGACGACGACGATGATGGGAGCGATGAGGAAGACAAGGAGCGCCGCGCCGAAGAGCCAGAGCAGCGCGCGGCCGGCGCTGAGGCGGTCGTCGCTCACCGCGCGCCCTCCTCGCCGACGGCTGTCAAGCGGTGCAGGCCGAGGAGACGGCTGAAGAGGACGAAGATGACGCCGACCACCGCCAGCAGCACGACGCCCAGCGTCGCCGCGAAGCCCCAATTGAGCAGCGTGTTCACCATCATGTCGATCATCGTCGCGAGGGTGATCTCGCCGGCGCCGCCGAGCAGCGCCGGGGTGACGTAGAAACCGATCGCCAGCAGGAAGACGAGGACGCAGCCGGCGGCGACGCCGGGCAGGCTGAGCGGCAGGAAGACCTTCGCGAAGGCCCGGCGCGGCGGCGCGCCGAGGCTGCGCGCGACGCGAAGGAGGTTGGGATCGATGCGCGACATGACGCCGTAGAGCGGGAAGACCATGAAGGGCAGCAGCACATGGACCATGCCGATCTGCACGCCCGTCATGTCGAAGAGCAGCTTCGCCGGCCGGCTGACGAGGCCGAGCGAGAGGAGGGTGCGGTTGACGATGCCGTTATTGCCGAGGATGACGATCCAGGCGAAGCTGCGGACGAGAATGCTCGTCCAGAAGGGAATGAGGATGAGCGCCATCAAGAGGCTGCGAGCGCGCGCCCCGCTCGTCGCCATCAAATATGCGAGCGGATAGCCGAGGACGAGGCTCAACACGGTCGCCGCGACGCTGATCTCGAGCGTGTTGGAGAGCGCCTTGAGATAGGCCGGCTCCGCCAGGAGCGCGCCGTAGAATTTGAGGGTCGGCCCGGGGTCGAAGAAGCTCCAGGCGAGGAGCCGCGTCAGCGGATAGAGATAGACGAGGATGTAGAAAACGAGGGCCGGCAAGACGAGCAGGCCCTCGCGCGGCCGCCAGACGCGGCGGCCGCGCCGCCACAGCCCCAACCCTCCCCGGCGAGGCTCCGTCAAGTCTCTCCCCCGCTTGCGACCTTCTGAAATACCTCTCCCCGGAGGAGAGAGGGTTTCCCGATCGGGGAGGGCTCGCCTCAACGGGAAACCCCGCCGCTCAGCCCTTCAGCATCCATGTCGCAAAGCGCTCCGCCTGGGTTTCGCGCGGCGTCTTGCCGTCGGGGCCGGGCGTGCTCCACCACTCGACGTTCTGCCAGAACTGCTCCTTGATGTTCTGCGGCGAGGTGTTGAGATCGGCGGCCTCGGCGGCGCTCAGGAACTCGTAGGCGCCGCCGTTGCTGGGCCCGTAGGGGACGCGCTTGGCGATCGCCGCCTGCGCCTTGGGGTCGATCGCGAAATTGATGTACTCCATCGCGATCTTCTTGTTGCGCGCGCCTTTGACGATGCACCAATTGTCGGAGGCGAGCTTGCCCTGGTTATACTCGACGCCGATCGGGGCGCCGCCATGCTTGGCGGCGATGCCGCGCGGACCGATGGTGCAGCCGACCGCCGCCTCGCCGGCGCCGAGGAGCTGAATCGCCTGGGCATGCGAGGTGTACCACTTGCTGACGAGCGGCCGCAGCTTGTCGTACATCTTCCAGGCGCGCTCGACATCGATGGGATAGAGCTTGTCGATGGGAACGCCGTCGGCGAGGAGGGCGACTTCGAGCTGCGGCTCGATGCCGCCCTGGAAATTGAAGGTGCGCCCGCCCGGAAACGCCGCGCCGTTCCACACATCGGCCCAGCTCCGCGGCGCCTTGCCCGCGGGATAGGAATTGGTGTTGTAGACGATGTTGAAGGAATAGATGCGCTGGCCCAGCGCATGCGAGCGCTGCAGCTCCTTCGGGATGCGGTCGAGCTTCGCCTTGTCGAGCGCCCCGTAGTCGAGCGGCTCCAGGAGATTGTCCTTGACGAGCGTCAGCACGGCCGGAATGTCGGTCATGATGACGTCCCAGCTCACATTGCCGCTCTGCACCATCGCCTTCACCTTCGCGGTCTCGGGCGGCGCATCGAGCTTCACCGTGTAGCCGGTCGCCTTCTCGAAGGCGGGAAAGACGAGATCGCGCAGGGCCTGGTCGTAATCGCCGCCCCAGCTCACGACGACGAGCTCGCCCTTATCGGCGCGGGCCGGGCGCACATGGAAGAACGGCCCGGTGGCGGCGAGGCCGGCGGCGGCGCCGGCAGTCTTGAGGAATGTCCGTCGCTTCATTCGCGTCATGGCTTGCTCCTCCCTCCGGTTCAGTCGTTCAGAACTTCGTCAGCCGGCAAGCAGATGCGCATCGCCCGGCTCGAGGGCGAGGCGGACAGTGTCTCCCTTGCCGGCACGCCGCGAATGCCGGTTGTTGGGCGCCTTCAGAATGAGCTCGATCCCGCCTTCGACGCCGATCCGATAGCGCGTGAAGTCGCCGACATAAACGAGCTCTCGCACCGTTCCCGGAATGCCGGACGCATCGCCATTGGCGAAACCGAGCTTCTCGGGGCGGATGACGAGCAGCGCCGGGCGCGGCGGCGGGCCGGCGGCGTCGAGCCGAACCGGCAGGCGCAGCCCGCCCGCGGCGATGAACCAGCCGAGCCCGTCCGGCGCCGGCTCGACCCGGCCCTCGATCACATTCGATTCGCCGAGGAACTCGGCGACGAAGCGGTTCACCGGACGCTCGTAGAGATCCTCGACCGCGCCGAGCTGCTCGATCGCGCCCTTGTTCATGAGCGCGACGCGATCCGACATCGTCAGCGCCTCCTCCTGGTCGTGGGTCACATAGACGATGGTGATGCCGAGCTCGCCATGAAGGCGCTTCAGCTCGAACTGCATCTGCGCCCGCAGGTTCTTGTCGAGTGCGCCCAGCGGCTCGTCCATGAGCAGCAGCTCGGGATCGAAGACGAGCGCCCGGGCCAAGGCGACGCGCTGCTGCTGCCCGCCCGAGAGCTGGCGCGGCAGGCGCTGCCCCAGCCCGGCGAGGCGCACGAGGTCGAGAGCCGCCGCCACCTTCTGCTCGATCGCGGCGCGCGGCCGCCGCCGCATGCGCAAGGGAAAGGCGACATTCTCGGCAACGCTCATATGCGGAAAGAGCGCGTAATTCTGGAAGACGACGCCGATATTGCGCCGCTCGGGCGCGAGGCCGGTGACGGATCGGCCGTTCAGCAGGATGTCGCCGCTCGTCGGCGGCGTGAAGCCGGCGACCATCATCAGCGTCGTCGTCTTGCCGGAGCCGCTCGGTCCCAGCAGCGTCAGGAACTCGCCGGCCGCGACGGAGAGGTCGATGCCGTCGACGGCGACGAAGCCCGGATAGTGCTTCGTCAGCCGCCGCAGCGTCAGCGCGCCTTCGGTGCCCGGCTCCTGCAACGGCGGCGCCTCCCCATGGCCGATGCGTTGTCTATATCATCCGCGAAATCCCGGGCGACGCAAGCGAGGCGATCCGCGACAGCAGGGCTGTCGCATTCGGCATATCTTTCCAACCATAGCGGACATCGCCCCTCTCCGCCCCGGCCTTTACAGGCGGGGCGGAGAGGGGATGATTTCCGGCTGAGATGCGTGAATGCGGTAGCCCTCTGGGGAGAGGAGATTCTGTCGCGACGGGAATGGACGCGTGCGAAGATTGCCCTGGCCTGGCGCCGCCTGCCGTGATGGAATTCCGCGACGGCAGAGCCGGCGGGCCCGCGTGCCCTCGACGCCGGCAGGGAGGAAGCGATGACGTTCTCGATCGCGGCGCTGTGCCCGCGCACCGGCCAATACGGCTACGCGCTCACCACCTCCAGCATGGCGGCGGGCGGCCGCGCCGGCTTCATCGCGCAGGGAATCGGCGTCGTGCTGTCGCAGGCGCGCTCCGATCCGCGCCTCGGCGCGCTCGGACTGCGTCGCCTCGAAGCCGGGCGCAACGCCGAGGAGACGCTCGCAGACATGCTGGCCTCGACGCCGCATTCGGCCTGGCGGCAGCTCGCCGTCCTCGACCTTCAGGGCCGCGTTGCCGCCTTCACCGGCGCCGAATGCACGAATGCCAAAGGCGAGCGGCTCGGGCGCGGCGCCGTCGCGGTCGGCAACGGGCTCGCCAATGACCGCGTCGTCGGCGCCATGCTCGACGGCTTTTCTTCCGAGCCCGGGAAGCCGTTCACCGACCGATTGCTGGCGGCGCTCGAAAGCGGCCTTGCGGCGGGCGGCGAAGCCTATCCGCTGCGCTCGGCCGCGGTGAGAGTGGCACTCCCCGATGCGCCCTTCCCGCCGATCGATCTGCGCGTCGACTTCGCCGAGGCGCCGATCGCCGAGCTGCGGCGGCTCTGGGCGCTGTGGGCGCCGATGGTCGGCGGCTATGTCCAGCGCTGCCTCGACCCGGCGCGCTCGCCGCCCGCCGCCGACATCGAAGGGCATCTGCCGAAGCCCTGATCCGCCGCGCGGTACGGGCCGAGAGCCGAGGAGGGACGCATGGCCGCAACCGTCGTCAGGCAGGCCGACTGGGCGATCGTTTGGAACGCGCAGAGCCGCCGCCACGTCTATCGCCGCGGCGTCGACATCGCCTTCGCGGACGGATCCCTCTCCTTCATCGGCAAGAGTTATGGCGGCGCGGCGGCGCGCGAGATCGACGGGCGGCGGCTCTTCGTGCTGCCGGGCCTCATCGACATTCATTCGCATCCCGAGCACGAGCCCGCCTATCGCGGCATTCGCGAGGAGCACGGCCTCGCCAACATGTATATGAGCGGGCTCTACGAGCGCACGCAGGCCTTCGCCTCGCCCGATGACGAGGCGCGCGCCGCCAACGCCGAATTCGCCTATTGCGAGCTACTGCTGAGCGGCGTCACGGCGCTCGTCGACATTTCGCCCGCCTGGGACGGCTGGATCGAGCTCTTCGCGCGGAGCGGCCTGCGCGGCTTCCTCGCCCCGGGCTATGCCTCGGCGCGCTGGCGCCTCGACAATGATTTCGAGCTCAAATTCGCCTGGGACGAGGCGCGCGGCCGCGCCGGCTTCGCGGCGGCGCTGCGGCTCGTCGAGGCGGCAGCGAAGCATCCGAGCGGGCGCCTCTCGGGCGTCCTCTCGCCGATGCAGATCGACACCTGCACGGCCGATCTGCTGCGCGACAGCTTCGAGGCGGCGCGCGAGCGGAAGCTGCCCTTCACCGTGCATGCGGCGCAGAGCGTCAACGAAGTCCAGGAGATGATCCGCCGCCACGGCAAGACGCCGATCCAATGGGCACGCGACATCGGCATTCTCGGCCCCGAGACGATCCTCGGCCACGCTCTCTTCCTCGACAGCCATTCCTGGATCCGCTGGTGGTCGAGGACCGATCTCCGCATTCTCGCCGAGAGCGGCTGCTCGATCGCCCATTGCCCGACGCCCTTCGCCCGCTACGGCCAGGTGATGGAGGATTTCGGCGCCTATCTGCGGGCCGGGATCAATATGGGCCTCGGCACGGACACGACGCCGCACAACATGATCGAGGAGATGCGCAAGGCGGCGGTGCTGGCGCGCATCGCGGCGCGGGACATTCACGCCGTGACGACGGCCGACCTCTTCCATGCGGCGACGGTGGGCGGCGCGACGGCGCTCGGCCGCGCCGATCTCGGCCGCCTCGCGCCCGGCGCCAAGGCTGACCTCGTCCTCGTCGACCTCGCGAGCCCCGGCATGGCGCCGGCGCGCGATCCCTTGCGCTCCTTCGTCTATCACGCGGCGGACCGCGCCGTGCGCCACGTCTTCATCGACGGGCAACAGGTCGTCGAGGACGGCCGCGTCCTGACATTGGACCGCGAGGGCGCGGCGGAGCGCCTCACCCGCGCCCAGCAGCGGATCATGGCGACGGCACCGGCGCGCGACTATCGCCGCCGCAGCGCCGACGAAATCGCGCCGCTCAGCCTGCCCCTCGAAGGATAAGGTCGGCGCCGCAAGCGCGGGCCCGATGCCGGGCGCGTCCGCGAACTCAGCTTCGTGCCCTCCCGCTCAGACGACTTGGCGCGTGCCGCCATAGGCCGCGCTCGGCGCGAGCTCGCTGCCGCTGAAGATGGCCTTTGCCCCGAAGATCGATCATGCGTTTCCAGCCCGCAAGCGCCGCAGGCGACAGCTCCGCATCCGGCTTCGGGTCCTCAGTCGCCCAGGCGGCGCGCTCGGCGTCGACCATCGCGGCGAGCCGCGCCGGATCGACGCCGAGCGCGGATGCGGCTTCCTGCATTGTCATGCGACCTCGCTCCCGCCGGCCCACGCAGCGCCGCCGTCGATTGTCGCCAACCGGGGGATGGTAGCATCCCCGGCGGAAGCGGCTAAATGCGATTTTTCGATCGCGGCGATCGGCGAATCCGATTGAGCCGAACGCAGTTCGCGCTGGGGCGCCAGGTCCGGACACGATGAGGCTGGCGCGCCCGAGAGGATTCGAACCCCTAACCCCCAGATCCGTAGTCTGGTGCTCTATCCAGTTGAGCTACGGGCGCTTGGCCGCGGCCGGAGCGGCGAGCGGCTCCGGAAGGCAGCGGAACCTACTCGCATCCAACCACGATGGCAAGCAGCGAGTCGCCGCCGCGACGAGCCGCCGAATCC
>JAJPHB010000165.1 GCA_021325525.1 Alphaproteobacteria bacterium | reverse complement strand
GCCCGAGATCCCGGCGGCGCGGGTCGCGCCGGCGCCAATCCGTGATATGGTGGCCGAGGAGACGAGGAGCGGCCGATGATTCGTCGGATTTTCGTTCCGCTGACCGGCGGCGGGGGTGATCCCGCCGCCCTCGCCGTGGCCTTCGCCGCGGCGGCGCGGCTTGGCGCCCATGTCGATGCGGCGCTTCTGCGCTTCGACCAGCGTTATACCCGGCCGAAATTGAGCGAGCCTCTGCCGCCCGGCCTCTTCGAGGAGATCGCGAGCCTCCTCGGCGACCATGATGCCGAGGAGGATGCGGCGGAGGGCCGTTTCGAGGAAGCGCGCAATGCCGCCGCGGCGCCGCTCTGCGACGAAGCGCCGGGGCCGGGCGGGCTTTCTGCGCGCTGGCTCGGCGTCCGCCCGGCCGAGCGCATCGTGCGCGACGGGCGGCTTTCCGATCTCATCGTCCTCGGCCCGACGCTGAGCCATGACAGCCAGCGGCCGAACGTCATCCGGCGGGCCGCGCTCGCCACTGCCGGCCGACCCTTGCTCCTCGCCTCGAAGCCGTCCCGCGCCAACATCGGCAGCCGCGTGGCGATTGCCTGGAACGGCAGCGCGAGCGCGGCGCAGGCGGTATCGGCGGCCATGCCACTCCTCGCCAAGGCGGCGGCGGTTCACGTCCTCACCGTGCCGACGGAACGGACGCGGTCGAGCGAAGGCGAGAGGCTGGTCGATTATTTGAAATGGCACGGCATCGCCGCCGAGGCGAGGGTGCTGGAGAACCGCGAGCCGGTCGGCAGCATGCTTCTCGCCATGGCCGGCGCGCTCGACGCCGATCTCCTTGTCATGGGCGGCTACATTCACAGCCGCCTTCAGGACCTCCTCCTCGGCGGCGTCACCGCGCATGTCTTCGCGCATGCGACGCTGCCGATCTTCATCGCGCGCTGAGAGGCGCCCCGGATCTGGCTTCCCGCGTCAGCTCACGGACCCGTTCCGCACTTCGATGGCGACGGCGGCAAGCCCCTCCTTCGTCATGCCGAGCAGCTGCGCCGCCTTCTCCGACAAATCGATGATGCGGCCGCGCACATAGGGGCCGCGGTCGGTCACCGTCACTTCCACCGAGCGGCCATTCGCAAGATTGACGATCCGGGCCCGGGTGCCGAGCGGCAGGGTCCGATGCGCCGCCGTCAGGCGCCGCCGGTCGAAGCGCTGGCCGCTCGCCGTCAGGCGGCCGTGGAACTTGGCGCCGTACCAGGATGCGGTGCCGATCTGTCGGAAGGCCTGCCACTGCGCCGGCGCCGCGGCCATGGCCCAGTCCGCCTCGCGCAAGCGCTGCAGAGCGGCGAGCGGGTCATGCCCGGTCGGCGCGGGAAGGACGAGCAGGGACAGCCCGATCGCGCCTGCCACAGAACGGAACCACATCGGCCTCCCGCGCCTCCTTTCCGAGCCAGATTGCGAGGATTCCCGGGAGCAGCCATCGTTGCGCCGCGCCCGTCTTCTCTCGCATTTTAGAGACGTTTGATCGGAATGCAGGCGATTTCGTGGTTAACAGTTAATTATCGTGCTTAATCGCCTTATTCTCCGGGAGAAATTGGCATCATTATGTCATCATTAAATATTCAAATCGTCTCGACGATGTTCTTCACATGGCAGAAGTTCGCTTGGGTCAACTCGCATCACTCCGGCAATGTCATGTTGCAGACGGCGACGTTGTTATCCAATATTGTCCGTCGTCACCTCGATCGCCACGGTGGCGAGGCCGGCTTCCTTCATGCCGAGCAGCTTCGCCGCCTTCTCGGAAAGGTCGATGATGCGGCCCGGGACATAGGGACCGCGATCGGTGACCGTCACCTCGATCGAGCGGCCATTCTCCAAATTCGTCACCCGCGCCTTGGTGCCGAGAGGCAGGCTGCGATGCGCGGCGGTGAGGCGTCGCTGATCGAAGCGCTTGCCGCTGGCGGTGAGCCGGCCATTGAAGCCCGGCCCGTACCAGGAGGCCGTGCCGATCTGGCGATAGGCATCCTTGTGATGCGGGTGATGGCGATGGATGCTCGGCGCGGCTTTCGCAGTGCTGATAAATGAAAGATCGTCGCCCTTTATGCGGACACCGGGAAGTATCAGTAGAACGCAGAAAATCGCGCCGAGGATCGCCCGAACGAGCATGATTTGTCCCGCCTCCTTCCATTCATGCTTCATCATCTTTCATCATGAACAACAAGGAAGGCGTGTTTATGTTCCGGATTACACGCGGAATGTCGCGGAACGGGCGGATTTACCTGGACCGATCATCAGCCATCCGCGCGGCTCGTCTCGCTCGCGAGCGGCCTCGGCGCCGTGCTCTCGCGGCGGTCGCGGTTCGGAAGCCGGCGCGCGGCGTCATCGGCAACGCTTTCGCCCGCATCGGCCTGCTGCAGCGCCGGGTCCGCTCGCGGGGAGGCGCCGTCTGAGGCGATGCGGAGAAAGCGGATCGGCCGACCCGCGCCCGCAAGCCCGCCGGCAACGCTCGGCCCGGGCTTTCACCGATGTGTCGGGTAGGTGCGCGCCACTGCGCATGCGGCTATGCGGCGGCGACGCTCATGCGCAGCGCAGCACCCGGCGAATCTCGCTAGCGAGCTGTTTTTGCTTGTACGGCTTCGCAAAGAACGGGAACTGCTCGTGCGCGCCGTGCGACGCGAGCACCTCTTGCGCATATCCGGACGTCAAGATCACCTTGATCCGCGGGCGCGCGCGCCGAGCCTCCTTCGCGACCTCGACGCCGCTTATTCCGCGCGGCATGACGACGTCGACGAAGATCAAATCGATCGGCTTCGCTCCTCCGATGATGCCCAGAGCTTCGGCTCCATCCGACGCGGCGAGCACATGGTAACCGAGGGACGCCAGCACGGTTACCACGGTCCGGCGGACTTCCTCGTCGTCCTCGACGACCAACACCGTTTCTCCCGTCGTGCCGCCGGTATCGGTCGGGACTGACTTCACGGCCTTCTGCGTCGCCGGCAGATCCTTCGCCTCGGGGAGATAGATCGTGACCGTGGTCCCCTGGCCGGGCGCGCTATCGAGCATGACGTGGCCCCCCAGCTGATGAACCAGCCCGTGCACTTGACTGAGCCCCAAGCCCGACCCCTTGCCCGCACCCTTGGTCGTGAAGAAGGGCTCGAAGGCACGGGCGCGAACCTCGGCGGGCATCCCGAGGCCGGTATCCCTCACCGCGATCACGGCGTAACGGCCTGGATGCTGGTAATCAGCGTCGAGCCCGCCTTCGGGCGCATAGTCCTCGACCCGGGTCTCGACAACGACCCTGCCGCCTTGGGGCATGGCGTCGCGCGCGTTCAAGATCAGGTTGAGCAACGCCGATTCGAATTGCGTTTGGTCGATCAGGACATCGCAGAGAGAAGCATCGAGGCGCATCCCCAGTTCGATGGCTTCACCCAGCGCTCTCCGCAACAGCCCTTCGATCTCACGCAATACCGTGTTGATGCTGCAGACCTCCGAGTGCAGCACTTGGCGGCGCCCGAACGACAGAAGCTGCTGGGTGAGGCGCGCGCCGCGAAGAGCGGATCGTTCCGCCGCTTTCACGAACATCGCGCCACGCTCGCTCAGAGGCTCGGTCCGCTGAAGCAGGTCGAGATTTCCCAGGACCGTGGTCAAAAGATTGTTGAAGTCATGGGCGACGCCGCCGGTCAGCTGCCCGATCGCCTCGAGGCGATGCTTCTGCATGAGCTTGTTCTGGGAGGCCGCAAGCTCTTCATTGGCCTCCCGCAGCCTTGCGTTCGCCGTTTGGAGCTCTTGCGCGCGGGCGAAGATCTCGGCTTCCAGGTACTCGGCCCGTGTGCGAAGGGCGTCGGCCTCGTCCGGTTTCTTTGGCAATTGAAAGCGCACTTATTCCGTCACGTCGTGGACGTGATGAATGATGTAAAGCATGTTCCCGCCGTCGCCGAAGACGGGGGTGTTGATGGGGCTCCAGTATCGCTCTTCGAAAGAACCGTCAGGGCGGCGTATGTCGTACCGTTGCACCGCCAGGGCGTCGGGGCACCCGTGCTCCAGCACCCGCGTCAAGGAGGCCCCGAGGTTTCTCACTCCGGTCGCGTCCGGGTCTCCGGGATTGTCCGGAAAGACCTCGAAGAGAGAGCGGCCGATGATCTCCTCCCGGCGGGTGAGGGTGGCCCGAAGATAGGCATCGTTGACGCCGGGGATGGTCAAATCAGGCGCAAGCACCAGATAGGGGCAAGGCGCAGCGTTGAACAGCCTGCAGAAGTCGAGTTGAGGCTCGGCAGCGCTCAGGCCCTCCTTGTCGCCGCCCGGGTTGTGCGCGCCGGCATTTTTCCCGAACCCGAATTGGCTGCGCCGGGGCAGGGATGTCAGGTCACCGCTCACGTCAGACACGCCTCCTGGATGATTGGTACGCAGGCGAATATGTCGTGGACCTCAAATTCGTTGCGCGGCATCCGTTTCGGGAGACCCGCTGGTTTGCGGCCCCCTTTACGCTTCTTCCCACCAACGGGCACCGCTCTTGCTGTCGCCGGAGCGGTCGAGGATGGCGCGCCGCTTCCGAGAAGCGCCGCGGCATCGGCGCAGTCAATATAGCCACGAAACCTGAATAATACAATTAATAAAAATGCGACTTCGCAAACTACACTTGTTCATTACTTTGGGTTACTTGCGTCATCTCCGCAGTTGAAGGTTCACATGGCTGCCACACTCTGTACCGAAGCGTAACAGTTGGCTCACAAAACGTTACCGGCGGAAAATGAGTATTTTACGCCCTCTGTCCGTTTACCCCGGCAGGATGTCGAACGAGCGAACAACGATGCAGGAGGGCACATGGTGAATGTGGGGCGGCCGGAGAGGCTTCAGATCATGCTGAGCCCCGAGGAATTGGCGGCGCTCGACGACTGGCGCTTCGCGCATCGGATGCCGACCCGCGCCGCGGCGATCCGCGAATTGTTGAAAAGAGGTATGGCATCGGCCGTCGACGGACCGGAGCAGCACAAAAGGAAGTCGCGCGACTACAGCGTCGTCGAATGGAGGACGGCCGAGCGCAGGCCAAGTGGCAACGGCGGCGGCAGAGCGAACGGGAACAGCGGCGACTGAAGGGGCCGGCCCTCAGCCGCGAGTTCCGTGCCGTTCGAGGTCAAGGAGCACGTATCGCCACGCCTCGCCCCCCGGCTCGGACATTTCGAGCCGGCGTTCGCTCTTCGACTTGCGGATGAAGGGAGACTCGACGAGCCGGCCCGCGACGGGACGGCCGTCCATAATGATCCGAACGTCGTCGCCCGGCACGTATCTGCTGTCGACAAGGGCAAAGCCGATGTTCCGCCGCAGGCGGTAGGACCAGACGTGATTTGTCATGTCGCCGATCTTCCGTCCGTCCCGCTGAATGTCGAACCATGCGAAGCTCGGCGCAGCGCCGCAATTCCGATCACCTCGTCCGGCAGGTCGAGGTCGACATACCGGCCGAGACGCACCTCGAACGGGTTCGTGGCGGTGTCGCCGCCATAGGAAAGAAGACCGCCTTCGATGCGCTCGCATAAATTCGGGCTGCCCGGGCCGATATCCCAAGGTCGGCCAGCTTCCCGCACGATGTCGCTCTCCGGATCGCCATAGCCGGTGGGCATCAGCATCCGGTTATAGATCGTAAAGCTGGTCACCCGTTCTGTCAGCGTCGCCTCGAAAAAAGGGCGATGGGCGCAGGCGCGTGGACGGCGCGATGCCAAAGATCTGCCGGGTCATCATGAGCGAACTTCCATGCTCTCATCAGTTACGCACGCGTTTTACAGCGCGGCCGCGATCGCATGGAAGCCGGCGATCACAGGAGCCGTCGGTCTCAACATCCACCGGCACGGGCTGCGACGAGAACTTCACCATGGCGAGATCCTTGTCGCGATCCTCCCCGCCAAGGCTGAGGGAGAGCCTGACGGCGCCACCGCTCTTGCACCCCGTCCGGGAACACGATCCAATTTGGAGAGTGGCGTCCCCGGCGCCGACGATGATGAGCACTATATCTACGCCATAGCCCTATGAACAAGCTTCCGCGGGTTCCTCTTGCCTAG
>JAJPHB010000146.1 GCA_021325525.1 Alphaproteobacteria bacterium | reverse complement strand
AGAACAGCGCCGCGACGCGCGCGCGGATCGCGTCTCGGGCGATGGCGTAATCGTCGCTGACGGCCGGCATGTCGTCCCAGCGGCGGATCGGCACCGCCGCCGGGGCGAGGCCGCTCAGATCCGGGCCGAAGGAAACGATCTCCGCCGCGCTCGCCAGCAGCGCGGCGGTGACGCGCTGCGGCTTGCGACCCGCGACGTCGAAGCCGTCCGCGGCGAGGCCTTCCACGACTTCGGGCGGCACGGCGTCGTCGGGCTCGGTGCCGGCCGAGAGCGCGCGCAACGGCGCGCCGCGCTCGGCCGCGAGGCGGTTGAAATACTCCATGGCGACGAGGCTCTTTGCCGAGCCGTGCAGGCAGACGAAGACGATCAATCCCGGTTCTCTCATCTCTTCCGACCTCATTTGACGAAAACCCAGCCGGGCTGGAGCAGCGGATAGGCCGCGAGCCCGATTGCGGCGGTCGCGGCGATGAGCGCTGGATTGCTGATCTTCCAGCGGAAGAGAATGGCTAGGCTGCCGATGCCGATGAGCGCCGTCAGCCAATCGCCGATCGCGATCTTGCCGAGCAGGATCGAGGCGCCGGCGATGGTGCCGATGGCGGCGGCATAGGCGCCTTTGACGAAGCCCTGGACGTTGCGGTTGGCGCGGTGGCGAATGAGGAGCGGCGCCGCGATCAGCACCAGCAGGAAGGAGGGCAGGAAGATGCCGATCGTGGCGACGAGCGAGCCCCAGAAGCCGGCGACGAGATAACCGACGAAGGTCGCAGTGATGACGACGGGTCCCGGCGTGATCATGCCGATGGCGACGGCGACGAGGAACTGCCGCGCATCGATCCAGCCCATCTGCTGGACGAGGCCCTTTTCGAGGAACGGCACGATGACAAGGCCGCTGCCGAAGGTGAGGCTGCCGGCCTTGATGAAGAAGGCGAAGAGCGGCCACAGCGCCGCGCCGGCAGCGGCGGGCTTCGCCGCGGCGGCGGCCGGCAGCGCCGCGAGCGCAGCTTCGGGCGGCCGTCGCCCGCCGAAGAGCGAGCCGTAATAGAGGATGCCGACGAGGCCGGCGAGGATGAACATCACGGCGACCTCGGCTTCGAGAGCGACGGTGACGAGGAAGCAGACGCCGGCGATCAGCCATTGCATGCCGTCCTGCATGCCGAGCTTCACCAAGCGCCAGCAGGAATGGAGGATGAGCGCGATGACGGCGGGGCTGACGCCGTAAAAAATGGCGGTGATCCAGGAGAGCCCGCCGAAATGCGCGTAAAGCGCTCCCAATGCCGCGACCATCACGAAATTCGGCAGGATAAAGGCCCAGCCGCCGGCCCAGGCGCCCCAGAAGCCGCCGCGCAGATAGGCGATGAAGATCCCGACCTGGATGGCGAGCGGCCCCGGCAGGGATTGGCAGACGGCGATGGCGTCCCGCATCTCCTCGCGGCCGAGCCAGCCCTTCTCGGCGACGAGTTCCTTCTCCATCAGACCGACGAGCGCCACCGGCCCGCCGAAACCCATGGTTCCGAGCCGCAGGAAATAGCGGACAAGCTCGGGAATGCGGCGTGTCGATGCCGAAGAGATTTTTCCGCCCATGCGCTCGCACCTCGACGTCATCGAGCGTGGAGCAGAGCTTGGACGGAGACCGTCTTGGAAAAGCCGGGAGTCTGCGCAATCCCGACGGCGACGATGCTACTCCGCCATGCGGCGGGCGGCAATGCGATCGTGGCGTCGTCGCGTGATCGTGATGATCCGGCGCGCGACGGGTCAGCGGCGCAAGATAAACTCGCGCGCTCCCCGCCGCTCCGCCCAACCGGCGCGCTCCAGCTCCGGCCGGTCTTCTTCGCTTTCGGGATATCCGAGGCAGAAATAACCGATGAAGCGCCAGTCGGCCGGCACTTCGAGAATAGCCGCGACGCGCGCCGGATCCAGGATCGAGACCCAGCCCATGCCGATGCCTTCGGCGCGCGCCGCGAGCCACATGATGGTGATGGCGGCGACCGCGGAATATTCCGCTGTTTCCGGCATGCTGCGGCGGCCGAGACCATGCCCCACCTCGGTGCTCCGGTCGGTGAAGAGAGCGAGATGGCCGGGCGCCTCGGCGAGGCCGGCGAGCTTCAGCCGGGCATAGCGCTCGGCGCGCTCGCCGGAGTAGGCGGCGAGCGCCTCGGCATTGGCCGCGCGGAACGCCTCGATGACGGCCGCGCGCCGAAGAGGATCATCGACCGTGACGAAGCGCCAGGGCTGGCTGAGGCCGACCGAAGGGCCGAGGCAGGCGGTCTCGATGAGGCGGTCGAGGGCGCCCGCCGGCAGGGCGTCGCGGCGAAAGCGGCGGACGTCGCGCCGCCAGATGAAGAGCTCGTGAAGGCGGGCGCGAAAGGCCTCGTCGAAGATTATCCGCTCGCCCATGTCGCGGACTCCCTTTGCCCTCGGGAGCGGTTTCGCCAGCCGCCGCGCCGCTCCCGTTAACCGCCTAAAAACCAAGCCATGATAGTTCCTCGGCGGAGAGAAAGCGAAATCCGGCGAGTGGGGCCTTCGTGTTCGGGATAAGCCGAGGAAGCTTCGGCATCGGCCGGGCTCTGCGCCTCGCCTTCGCCGCCGCGCTCATCCTCACCGCCGCTTGGATCTATCTGCCGGGCATCCTCGGCACGGTCAGCGCCGACGCCATCGTCAACGGCCGCACCATTTCCGTCCTGTCCCCGATCGAAGGAACGGTGACGATCGCGCCGCCCGCCGAGGGCACGGCGGTCCGCGCCGGCACCGTCATCGCCGAGGTGCGGAACCCGGCCGTGGACCGCAGCTTCCTCCTGCAGTCCCGGGCCGAGCTCGAAGCCTTGCGCGAGAAAAACCGATCGGCGCTCGATCTCGCCGATGGCCTTGCCGCCCTCGAGGAGCGCCTTGTCGCCGAGCGCGATGCGCAGCGGACGGCGCAGCTCGCGCAGCTCCAGCTCCGGCTGCGCGAAGAGGAGGCGGGCATCGCGGCGGCCGATGCCGTCGCCGCCGACGCCGAGCGCGAGGTCCAGCGCAAGCTCAGCCTGCTTCAGGCGGGCGCCATCAGCGAACAGCTCGTCGAGAAGGCGCGCAACGAGGCGAATCGCGCCCATTCCGAGGCCGACCGCCAGCGCCGCATCGCCGATCGCCTGCGCTATGATCTGGAGGCGGTGGGCCGCGGCGCTCTCATGAGCGACCAGCAATTCGACCTCCAGCAATTGCAGCGCCGCATCGACGAGGTCGGCATGCGCCGGACCGAGGTTGCGGCGCAAATCCGCGAGCAGCGGGCGCGCCAGCACGAGCTCGAAGGCAATATCGCCGCCGAGGAGGCGCGCATCGCGGCGCGCATGGCGGCGCGGGTCGTGGCGCCGGTCGACGCCGTCGTCTGGCGCTCGATGGCGGTGGCGGGCGGCCGCGTCGCCGCCGACGCGCCGCTCGTCACGCTCATCGACTGCTCTCAGCTCGTCGTCCATGCGAAGCTGCCGACGCGGCGCTTCGACGAGATCCGGCCGGGCGCCGCGGCCTGGGTCCGCGTGCTGGGCGGCGAGGGGCCGCGGCGGGCCGTCGTCCGCGACCTCCGCGGCATGGGCGGCTCGGACCAGGGCGACCGCTTCGCGGCGCCCATCCCGGTCATCGGCCGCGACGAGTTCCTGGCGACGCTCGCCTTCGCCGACGGCACCGACGCGCACAACGCCGCCGAATTCTGCGGCGTCGGCCGCAGCGCCGAAGTCAGCCTCGAGCGGCCGGCGGGTCCGGTGACGGCGGCGCTCGGCAGGCTCGCCGCCTGGGTCGGCGAGTGGACGGCGCGCGGTGCCAGCGCCGCGCCTGCCGGTGCGGCGCCTCGGACGCCGGCGGAAGGCACTGCCGAGAACACCCGCTGACGCCGCGCAGGACGGCGCCGTGCTCGCCACGCAATACGGTCCCGCTCTCGCCACCGCCGGCGCGATGCTGGCGATCTTCGCGCTGGCGCCGTCGCGGCCCGCCTGGTCGCGCGCGGCGGTCTCCGCTCTCGTCATGCTGCTCCTCGCCCGCTACCTCTGCTGGCGGGTGAGCTTCCTGCCGCGCCTCGCCGATCTCGGCGACGCCTGGAAGCTCTTTTGCTTCGGGATCGAGGCGCTCTTCGCCTTCGACACCTTCGTGCTCTTTCTTCTGCTCTCGCGGCGCGTCGACCGCTCGCCCGAGGCGGACCGGCACGAGGCCCGCCTGCGACAGTTCCCGCCCCGGCGGCTGCCCGCCGTCGACGTCTTCATTCCCACCTACAATGAAGGCATCGACGTGCTCGAGCGCTCGATCGTCGGCGCGCTCGGCATCGACTATCCCAACCTCACCGTCTGGGTGCTCGATGACGGAAGGCGCGACTGGCTGCGCGATTTCTGCGCGCGGAAGGGCGCGCGCTACATCCGCCGCGCGACGAACGCGCATGCCAAGGCGGGCAATATCAACCATGCCCTGGGACTCACCTCCGGAGAGTTCGTCGCCATCTTCGATGCCGATTTCGTGCCGCACCGCAACTTCGTCTACCGGACCCTCGGCTTCTTCGAGGATGCCGCCATCGGCTGCGTGCAGACGCCGCAGCATTTCTTCAACAAGGACCCGATCCAGCTCAATCTCGGCCTCGACCGGGTGTGGCCCGACGAGCAGCGCTTCTTCTTCCACACGATCATGCCGAGCCGCGATGCCTGGGGCGCCGCCTTCTGCTGCGGCTCCTGCACCCTCATCCGCCGCGCGGCACTCGACGCGATCGGCGGCATTCCAACGGATTCGGTGACGGAGGACATCCTCGCTTCGCTCGTCATGATCCGCCGCGGCTACCGCACCATCTATCTCGACGAGCAGCTCAGCCTCGGCCTTGCTCCCGAATCGATCGAGGGCTTCTTCGTCCAGCGCCAGCGCTGGTGCCGCGGCAACATCCAGCTCGTCTTCCTGCGCGGCGGGCCGTTCGGGCCGGGGCTGCCGCCGGCGATGCGGCTCTTCTCGCTGCCGACCTACTACCTCCTGCAGCCGGCGCAGCTTCTCTTTCTCATCATCCCGGTGCTCTATCTCTGGCTCGGCCTGTCGCCGGTTCCGACCTTCACCGCCGGCGCGCTCCTGGAGTATCAGACGCCGGCGCTCATCGCCTGCTTCCTCGCGCTCATCTGGTTCTCGAAGGCGAGCTGGGTCCCCATCCTCAGCACCGCCTCCAGCCTTTTTCAGGCGATCCGCCTGACGCCGACGGTGCTGGCGAGCTATGTCAAACCGTTCGGGGTCGGCTTCAAGGTGACGCCGAAGGGCAATCTCGACCGCCGCCTCGTCCTCGACCGGCAGACGGCGATGGTGGCCGGATCTCTCCTCTTTCTCACCGTCGCCGGCCTCGCCCTCAACACCAGCTTCGAATACCGGATCGTGGGCGGAGACGCGCTCTTCCGCATAGCGGCGTTCTGGGGGATCTGGAACGCGCTCGCGCTCTTTCTGCTGCTGCTCATCACGATCGAGCGCCCACGCCGCCGCGCCGAGGAACGCTTCGCCTTGGGCGAGCGCGCGCAATGCAGCTTGCGCGACGTCGGCGTCGCCTGCGACGTGCTCGACCTCTCGGCGGGCGGCGCGAAGCTCCGCTTCGATGAGAAGGTGGAGGCGCATCAAGGCACGGGCGTCACGCTCGACCTCGATGGCGTCGGCCGTCTCGCCGGCCGTATCGCCTGGTCCGCCCGCGGCGATGCCGGGCTGCGCTTCGGCGATCTCGAACCGGCAATGCGCGAGGCGCTGCAGGCGCGCCTCGCGGCGTTGGCCGTGGCGAAGCCCCATCGCGGCAGGCGGGCCGATCGCATCGCATTGGGGCTGCGGGCGAATTGCCGAGTCGACCGCCTCGAAATGGAGTGCGTGATCGAGAACGCATCGATCACGGGCCTCCTTCTCGGCTTCGGCGCCGCGACGCCGGCGATCGGCTCTCTCATCGAAGTCGAGATGCCCGGCGTCGGCCTCGTCCGCGGCAAGGTGGTGCGCCAAGTCGGCGGCGACCGGCTCGGCCTGCAATTCGACAACATGCCGGAACGCGACCGCGACCGCCTCATTCGCCGCCTCTACACCGAAGGGATCGGCTATCCGCAACAGATGCGCGTCGAAGGCGCGGCGCTCATCCAGGCCCTTCTCGCCCGCGCCTTCGGCTAGCCGCCTTTGACGCGCGACCGGCCCGCGCGTCGGCGATATACTGACCCGCTCAAGAGAAGCGGGAGGAGGCCCGGATGAGCGTCCAGTCGCTGTTGAGCTACGCGCTGAGCGTGCCGGATGTCGAGGCGGGGCGGCGCTTCTACACCGATTTCGGCCTCGAAGCCGAGGAACGCGGCGACGTGCTCGCCTTCCGCTGTCTCGGGCGCGCCCAGGACCAGGTCCATCTCGTCGAGGGCGGCCGCAAGCGCCTCCACCATCTGCGCTTCGGCACGGACGACGCCGGGTTGGGCGTGGTTCGCGCGCGCCTCGCCGCGCGCGGCATCGCCGAGACGCCGCCGCCGCATCCCGCCTTCGCCGGCGGGATCTGGTTCTCCGATCCGGACGGCAATGCCATCCATCTCGCCATCGAGGCGGCACAGCCGGCGCGCCCCGCCGAAGCCGTCCGCCTCAACACGCCCGGCCACTATTCGCGCGTCGGCGTGCCGGGCTGTCCGGCGAAAACATCGCCGCGCCCCTACCGCCTCGGCCATGTTCTCCTCTTCACGCCGCGGCTTGAGGCGATGCTCGCCTTCTATACCGAGGTCCTCGGCATGCGCCTTTCCGACCGCTGCGGCCCGGTGATCGCCTTCATGCATCTGCCGGGCGGCGGCGACCATCATGTCGTGGCGCTGCTGCGCGACGCCAATCCCGGCTTTCACCATGCGAGCTTCGAGGTCGGCTCCGTCGACGAGATCGGCATGGGCGCGCGTCATATGATGGAGCGCGGCTATCGCGACGGCTGGGGCCTCGGCCGCCATGTCATCGGCTCCAATTTCTTCCATTATCTGCGCGACCCGTGGAGCAGCCTCGCCGAGTATTTCTGCGACATCGACCGCATTCCGCCGGACGGCTCCTGGCGCGCTGCCGACCATCCGCCCGAGGACGCGCTCTACCGCTGGGGCCCGCCGCCTCCGCCGGATTTCGGCACCAATTTCGAGGCCCGGGGCTAGGGCGTCGGCGCCTCACTGCAGCACGAGGAAGAGGCAGAGGCCGGAGGCGAGGAAGGCGAGCAGGCCGGAGAGCAGGATCTCGAGGCGCATGTGGCGGGCGGGGCGGTATTCGGCGCGCTCGATCTCGCGCGCGGTGCGCGCGAAGCGCACGGTGCCGAGAATCATGATGCCGATGCCGAGGGCGATGAGGATGACGCCCTCGTAGCGGCCGATCGGGGCGAAAAGCCGTCCCGTCCAGCCTTGCGCGAGGGCGCGCGCGCCGTCGGCCGACTGCGCCATGATGGTGAGGAAGAGATCGAACTTCTCGATGACGAAGCCGAAGGCGGCGACGGCAAGACCGGTCCGCAGCCAGGCGAGGAAGGTCCGCTCGTTGGCGGCATGATCGGAGAAGTGTTCGATCATTCTCGAGAGTGGGAACATCTCTCCTCGCGGGATGGCCTCACGCGCCGCCGCAAAACCCATCCGCGACCCGCCGCTTATCCAGTCGCGCGCAGCGTTACCCGTTTCAGGAGGGAGTTCAATTGTCCTGGAATGGGTGTGGAACGATGGAAAAACAGAAACTGGCAATGCTGGTTGCGGCGCTCGCGTTGGGCGGCGCCGCACTCGCCCCGGCGCGCGCGGCGGAAGGTCCGGTCAAGATCGGCGTGCCGGCGCCGCTCACCGGCAGCTATGCGAGCGCCGGCACCGATATCGCTAACGCGGCGATGATCGCCGCCGAGGACATCAACAAGAAGAGTGGCGTCCTCGGTCGCAAGATCGCGATCGACACGGCCGACGACCAGTGTGATGCGCAGATCGGCGTCCAGGCGGCGGAGAAGCTCGTCCAGAGCGGCGATCAAGCGATCGCCGGCGGCTATTGCTCCAGTGCCGCCATTCCCGAATCCTCGGTCTTCCATGACCACGGCCTGCCGTTCGTCGCCGACGCTTCGACCAATCCGCGGCTGACCGAGCAAGGCTTTGCCGATGTCTTCCGCGTTATCGGCCGCGACGACGAGCAAGGGCCTTTCGCCGCCAATTTCATGAAGAACGAGCTGCATGCGAAACGCGTCGCGATCATCCACGACAATACGGTCTATGCGCGCGGGCTCGCCGAGCAGACGCGGGCGGCGCTGAAGAAGCTGGGCGGCGTCGACATCGTCTATTTCGATGCGATCACGCCCGGGCAGAGCGACTACACCTCGGTCTTGTCGGTCGTCAAATCGGACAATCCCGACGTTATCTATTACACGGGCTACTACTCCGAGGCGGCGCTCATCGTCAAAGAGGCGCGGGCGCTCGGCGTCAAGGCGACGCTGATGGCGGGCGATGCCAACAACGACCCGACGCTGCTCAAAGTCGCGGGTCCGGCGGCGAACGGCCTCATCATCACCACGGCGCCGCTGGCGCAATTCCTCGGCGGCAGCGAGGTGCAGAACTTCATCAAGGAGTATCAGAGCCGCTTCGGCCACGAGCCCGGCCCCTACTCGGTCTATGAGTACGACGCGATCGGCGTCACGGCGGCGGCGATGGACCGGGCGAAATCGACCGATCCCCAGAAGGTCGCGGCAGCGCTGCACCAGACCAAGGACTATCACGGCATCACGGGAACCATCTCCTTCAACCAGCAGGGCGACCGCGAGAACGCCGTCTACATCACGCTCATCGTCAAGAACGACCAGTTCACCGCCTATAAGGCGCTGGAAAACGGCCACTGGGTCGATGTGAAGGCGGCGAGCAAGGCGAAGGCGGGGTAACGGCCATGAGCCTCAAACGCGGAGGGCCGGCGCGGCGTCGCCGAGCCTTGCCCGGAGCCGGGTGAGGGGCGTTGAGCTTGACAGAGCCGTGATGGCCTGAAAGCCGATCGCAACGCGGCGGCCCCTTGCGCGATGCCTCAGGGCCGCTGCTCTCGCCGCGCCCGCACTAACATCCGATGAGCCTCTTCCTCCAGCTTCTCTTCAACGGCCTCACCGTCGGCTCCTTCTATGCGCTGACGGCGCTCGGCTACACGATGATCTACGGCATCATCCGCCTCATCAATTTCGCGCATGGCGACCTCTTGATGGTCGGCGCCTTCATCGGCTGGACGCTGCTGACGACAGTCGCGATCCAGCATATCCCCATTGCCGCCGCTATTGCCGTCGCCTTGCTGCTGTCGATGGCGGCGACCGGCATCCTTGGCCTCGTCGTCGACCGCTTCGCCTACGAGCCGCTGCTGCGCGGCTCGCGCCTCTCGATCCTCATCACCGCGCTCGGCGTGTCGCTCGCCCTCGAGAACGGCGTCCAGCTCGGCTACGGCGCCGGTTTCAAGGCCTATCCGCATCTGCTCCCCTCTGTCTATCTGCCGGTCGGCGGTGCCAGCCTCGGCGTCACCCAGATCGGCATCTTCGCTCTCAGCCTCGCCCTGATGCTGGGCCTCTATCTCTTCGTCCACCGCACGGCCATCGGCACGGCGATGCGCGCCCTCGCGCTCGATCAGGATGCGGCGCGGCTGATGGGCATCGATGTCGAGGGTGTCATTCGCCTCACCTTCTTCATCGGCTCGGCCTTGGCGGCCGCCGCCGGCGTCATGATGGGTCTCTATTATTCGGAAATCTCCTTCACCATGGGCTTCCTCCTCGGCATCCGCGCCTTCACCGCCGCGGTGATCGGGGGCATCGGCAACATTCCGGGCGCGATGGTGGGCGGCATGGTGATCGGGCTCCTCGAAGCCTTCACCGCCGGCTATTTCTCCTCGCGCTGGAGCGATGTCGCCGTCTTCGGCGCGCTCATCCTGATGCTGATGTTCCGGCCGCGCGGCATCTTCGGCGAGCGCGTCGTCGAGCGGATGTAGCCGATGCGGCTCGGCGCCTTCGCAAAGGCCGGCATTCTCGGACGCGGCGGCGTGGCGCTGCTGCTCATCGCGGCGCTCGTCTTCCCGCTCCTCGCCGACAATTACGAGATCTCGGTCGGGACCGGCATCCTCACTTATGCCGTCCTCGGCCTCGGCCTCAACATCGTCGTCGGCTATGCCGGCCTCCTCGATCTCGGCTATGCCGCCTTCTTCGCGATCGGCGCCTATGCCGCGGGGCTGCTCACGACCAAGGCCGGCTTCACCTACTGGGAGACGGTGCCGGCCAGCATGCTCCTCGCCGGGCTGAGCGGCATCGTCGTCGGCTACCCGACCTTGCGCCTGCGGAGTGACTATCTCGCCATAGTGACCTTGGGCTTCGGCGAGATCATCCGCATCACCGCCACCAATCTCGACTACACGGGCGGCCCCGACGGCATTTGGGGCATCCCGCACCCGGTCTTCTTCGGCTACCGCCTCTCGACCCAGCGCGACTTCTTCTATCTCGTCCTCGGCCTCTTGGTGCTGACGCTCTATTTCGTCCGCCGCCTTGCCGTCTCGCGGCTCGGGCGCGCCTGGCTCGGCCTGCGCGAGGACGAGGACGCGGCCGAGGCGGTCGGCGTGCCGGCGCTGCGCGTCAAGCTCCTCGCCTATATCATGGGGGCGCTCTGGGCGGGCCTCGCCGGCGGCTTCTTCGCGACGCGGCTCGGCGTCGTCAATCCGCAGAGCTTCACCTATCTGCAATCCGTCCTCATCCTCATTGTCGTCGTGCTGGGCGGCATGGGCAGCATCCCGGGAGTGATCCTCGGCGCCGCTGTCGTCGTCGGGCTGCCGGAAGTGCTGCGCAGCATTCAGGGCTGGCGGATGCTGGCCTTTTCGCTCGGCCTCGTCGTGCTGATGCTGGCCCGCCCGCAGGGGCTGTGGCCGATGCGCGGCCGCAAGGTCGCGGTCCCGCGCGAGTCGCCGCGGCCGGCACGGTCGGAGATCGCGGCGCCGGAGACGGGGTATGAGGGGCCGCTCCTCGAGGTCGAGGGGCTGCGCTGCAGCTTCGGCGGGCTCGTCGCGGTCGACGATGTCGGCTTCGCCGTCCGCCGCGGCGAGCTTCTCAGCATCATCGGTCCGAACGGCGCCGGCAAGACCACCGTCTTCAACGCGATCACCGGCGTCGTCGCGCCCGAGCGCGGCGCGGTGCGCCTCGCCGGCGTGCCGCTCATCGGCCGGGCGCCGCACGCCGTCGTCGAAGCGGGGCTCGCCCGGACCTTCCAGGGAATTCGGCTGTTCCGCAGCCTGACGGCCCTCGACAACGTCCTCATCGGCATGCATCCACGCCTTGCGGTGGGTGTCGTCGGCACGCTGCTCCACGCGCCCCATGTCAAGCGCGAGGAAGCCGCGGCCGCGGCCACCGGCCATTTCTGGCTCGATTTCGTCGGCCTTGCCGGAAAGGCGGGGCACATCGCAGGCGAGCTTCCCTATGGCGACCAGCGGCGCCTCGAAATTGCGCGGGCCCTCGCCAGCCGGCCGCTTCTCCTTCTCCTCGACGAGCCCGCCGCCGGCATGAATCCGAGCGAGAAGGGCGCGCTGATGCGGCTCGTCGCGCGCATCCGCGAGCTCGGCACGACGATCATTCTGATCGAGCACGACATGAATCTCGTCATGCGCGTCTCCGACCGCGTCATCGTCCTCGACCGCGGCAGGTGCATCGCCTCCGGCCCGCCGGACGCGGTGCAGGCGGATGAGCGCGTCATCGACGCCTACCTCGGCCGTGACGAGGCCGAAGCCGAGGCGGTGGAGGCGCCCCTTGGCCCTGCTTGAGATCGACCGCCTCCACACTTTCTACGGCAAGATCGAGGCGCTGCGCGGCGTCTCCTTGACGGTGGGCGAAGGCGAGATCGTCGCGCTCATCGGCAGCAACGGCGCCGGCAAGACGACGCTGCTCCGCACCGTGACGGGGCTCGAGCGGGCGCGCCAAGGCCGCGTCGCCTTCGCCGGGCAGGACATCACGCATCTGCGGCCGCACGCCATTGTCGGGCGCGGTCTCGGCCATGTGCCGGAGGGCCGGCGCGTCTTCTCCGGCCTCACCGTCGCCGAGAATCTGATGCTCGGCGGGTATCTTCACCGCGCCGTGCCGCGTCTCCTTGCCGAGCGGAGCGCCCGCGTATTCGAGCTCTTTCCGCGGCTTGCCGAACGGCGGGGACAGCTCGCCGGGACGCTGAGCGGCGGCGAGCAGCAGATGCTGGCGATCGGCCGCGCCTTGATGGCCGAGCCGCGGCTCCTCTCTCTCGACGAGCCGTCGATGGGCCTCGCGCCCGTCCTCGTTCGCGCCGTCTTCGCCGTGATCGCCGCGATCCGCAAGAGCGGCACCGCCATTCTCCTCGTCGAGCAGAACGCGCGGCAGGCGCTGCGCCTCGCCGATCGCGCCTATGTCATGGAAACGGGCCGCATCGTCGTCAGCGGGCCGGCGGCCGAGCTCGCGCGCGACCCGCGGCTGCGCGCCGCCTATCTCGGCGGCGAAGTCACGGCATGAGGCGGCGGCAGGCGGAGCGATCTCAACCCGACGTTTCCGGCGGCGCGGCGGAGCCGCGGCTTGCGCTGCGGCAAGAGGTCACGGGGGCGTCCGCCGCGCCTCGGATTGATCACGCTGCCACCACTCGATTGTTGCCAAATCGCCCCGCATTCCCGATATGCTGGCAGCGGCGGAGACGCTGTCGCCGCCTTGCGCCCCATTTCGAGATCGCCCGATGAAGCTCGCTTCTCGCCTGCGCCCCGCCGCCATCGGCGCGGCCGCCGCCCTTCTCACCGTGATGCCGCTCTTCGCCTGCCAGGACGCCTCGTCGCGGCGCGATCCGCCGGCCAATGACGGCGATCTGGCGCTCATTCAGGACGTGCTGCAGCGGGTGAAGCAGAGCTATGTCGAGCCGGTCAACACCGACAAGTTCGTCACCAACGCCTTGAAGGGCGCCTTGACCGGGCTCGACCCGCATTCCGATTACATGGACGAGAAAGAGTACCGCCAGATGCAGAGCGATACACGCGGCGAGTTCGGCGGGCTCGGCATGGAGCTGACCATGGCCGACGGGGTGCCGAAGGTCGTCTCGCCGATCGACGACACGCCGGCGGCGCGCGCCGGCATCCGCGCCGGCGACCTCATCCTCAAGATCACCGGCCAGCCGACCGACAACATGAACCTCGCTGAGGTGGTCGAGCGCCTGCGGGGTCCCGCCGGCACCAGCATCGAGCTGACGATCGTGCGCAACGGCCGCTCGCCCTTCGACATCACCCTGACGCGCGCCGTCATCCATGTCGTTTCCGTGAAATCGAAGCTGGAGCCGAACCGGATCGGTTACGCCCGGATCAGCACCTTCACCGAGCAGACGCAGGACGAGCTGACCGACGCCATCGGCCGGATGCAGCGCGAAGCCGGCGGGCATCTGGCGGGGCTCGTCCTCGATCTGCGCAACGATCCGGGCGGCCTTCTCGACGCCGCGGTCGACGTCGCCGGCGATTTCCTCGACGGCGGCACCATCGTCTCGACCCGTGGGCGCGAATCCGAGGATGACGAGGTCTATACCGCGCCGGCCGATGGCGATCGCATTCGCGGCACGCCCATGGTCGTGCTCATCAACGGCGCCTCCGCTTCGGCCTCCGAGATCGTCGCCGGGGCGCTGCAGGACGACCACCGGGCGACGGTGATGGGCACCGGCAGCTTCGGCAAGGGCTCGGTGCAGACGATCATCCCGCTGCACGGCCGCGGCGCTCTCCGCCTGACCACGGCGCGCTACTATACGCCCTCGGGCCGTTCCATTCAGGACCACGGCATCCTTCCCGATATCGTCGTCGGCTTGCCGAAGAGCGAGCGTCTTGCCAAGGGCATCGTCGTCCACGAGGCCGATCTGCGCGGCGCCCTCAAGAATACGGGCGCGCTCAACGCGATCCGCGGGACGGCGAGTCCGGAAGGGGCGGCGGCGGAGACGGGCGCGGGCGGTGCCGCCGGCGACGCGCCGATCGACCCCGCGATCATCGGCACCTCCAAGGACAGCCAGCTCGCGGCGGCGCTCAAATTCCTCGAAGGCAAGATGGCTTCGGCCGCGCGGCCGCGCGGCTGAGGCCGCCCGGCCGCTCGCTGCCCGGACGGCCCGGCAGGAGGGCCGGGCCGCCCCGTTCAGCGCAACGAACTTGCGTTAACGCCCCCATTTCTGACAACCTGAGGTGAAAAACCGGCCATTCCGGAGGGGTTGACGTCGGAATGGCGCAACCATGACCGGTGCGGCTCGGTTAGAATGACGCTTCGGGTATCGGTAACAGGGAACGGCTTTGACGGGGAGAACGATGAGCAACGCGATCGAGCAGTCGGTGCATGGCCCCGATCCCGTCGACATCCATGTCGGCAAGCAGCTGCGCTATCTGCGCATTTCCCGGCGCATGAGCCAGGAGCGCCTGGGCGCGATGGTCGATTTGACCTTCCAGCAGATCCAGAAATACGAGAAGGGGACCAACCGCGTCTCCGCCTCGGTTCTGTATCGCCTGGCGCAGGCCCTCGGCGTCCCGGTCAGCACCTTCTTCGAAGGGCTCGCCGAGACCTCCGGGCAGGCGGCGGATGACGGCGTGCCGCTGGTCGAGAGCCTGCTCGCCACCGCGGCGGAGCTCCAGCAATTCGAGGATGAGGAGGTGCGGTCGGCGCTCATGCATCTGATACGCGTCCTCGCGCGATCGATGCCGCGGCGGACCGGCTGATCTCCGCCGCGCCGACCTGAGGAGGTCGCATGGCGGACTATATCATCGATGGCGAGGGCGAGGTCTGGGTCGTCGGCTCGCGGGAGTTCCAGCGCCGCTTCGGCTATCCGCATCCGGATTTCGACCTCGCCGACTACGCGGTTCGCAATTTCGGCTGCGTTCGCCTGCGCAACCACGGGGCGGCCCTGCGGCTCCATCTCGCGCCGGAGACCATCAGCGAGAGGACCTTCGGCAGCACGGTCCGCATGATGGTGAACCACCCGCGCGACCGCTATGCGTTCGAGATCGGCGCGCTCGGAAGCTGTGTCGAGATCGTCAGCAACCTCAATGACGCCATCGCCCGGCTCGAGGATTTCCGCGGCGGAATCGAATGGCGCTGCGGCACCATCGTGGTCAGCGAGGAGCTGTCTCTCGGGCGCCTGCGCCACCCGAAGCGGGGGCGGCTGCGCGAGCTCATCAAGGAATGGAAGCGCCTGCGCGGCCATCTCTCGCGCGATGTCCTCGCCCCGTTCGAGCTTTCGGACGTCGCCGGCCGCACGGTCCTGGCCCGCATGCAGGGGCAGGGGCGGACGCGGATCGAGCATTTCGGCGCCCGGCTCGACGTTTACGGCACGGGCTGGCACGAGCGCGCGATCGGGCTCGACCTCGAGGAGCAGCCCGACCCCGCCTATGCCGCCGGCACGGCCAAGGGCTACCGCGAGGTCGCCGCGACGGAGCGGCCGCGCCTCGAACTCGTCGACGCGCTGATCCGCGCGCCGGGGCGACACCCGCAGCGCAGCCGTTATGAACGCCTGCTTCTGCCCTGGCGCAGCAGCGACGGCGCGACCTTCGTCTCCGGCGCCTCGGTGCTGCGGACGCGCTTCGCCGCCGGGATCGACAGGTAGGCGTCGAGGTCGGCGAGCAGCTCCGCTTGCGGCATCCACACCAGATCGAAGCTGGTATCGCCGCGGAACGAGCCCCTCAGCGCCACCTCCTTCTCGATGCGCGTATAGCCGTAGGAGGCGACGACGCCTTTCCGCGTCAGCACCGGATCGACCATGCTGATGGTGTAGTCGGTGTTCCAGCGCGTGAAGGCGTAGAGGCGGGAAATCCGCGGCAGGATCGAAGACAGGCCGATGCCGCGGAAGGCGGGGTGGTACCAGCCGGCGCCGGAGAAGGTGACGCGCCCGGTGATGCGGCCGGCCGAAGGGGCGGTGACCGTCCAGCGCTCGCCCGCCTCGCGCCGCGGCTCCGGGTCGGCATAGAGGGCGCGGAGCGAGCCGAATTCTTCGACGAGGGTCGAGCGCGGCCACTCGAAGAGCCGGCCGGCCTGCGTCGCGACGGTTTCGCCCGACGCGGTTCGCCCTTCGATCCAGAACGCCGACTCTGATGTCACGAGGCCGCAATCCGGCCGAAAGATCGGCACCAGCGTCCCCCAATTGGGCGCGCGCCGGTTGAATTCGACGAGGCTGGAGAGATCGGCGTGGAGGTAAAGGTGAACGCCGCGGCTGCGCGCCGCCAAATCGGCCTCGAGGAAAAAGCGGGCAAGACGCTCGCGCGGTCCGTGATGGACGGTGATCTGATCGGGCAGGCGTGGGCTTTCGGCGTAACGCCGTGCAATCGACGCTTGTGGCATGGTGGTCTCCCAAACGATGGTTCAGGAAGTCACCATGTAATCCGGCGTTCCCGCGATTTACATGCGAAGCAGCGGGCGAATGCGACAAATCACCGGCATCGCCGGCCGGCCGCCGCGATGAGGGCGGCGGCAGGAACGGCTCAGGCGGAGGTGCCGATCATCTTCTGAATCTCCGCCCGCGGCACCTGCACGATGCCGGTGGCGCAGTTCCGCGCGCCGATGATGAAGAGGAAGCGGTCGGTCGCCGGCGCGAAGACGACGGCGATATGATCGCCGGCCACATTCGAGGCCGGCGGCATTTCGTTGATGAAGGCGAGGAAGGCGCTCGCCGTGTCCCCCTCCATGACATCGACGAGGCGCGCCGCGGGTTCGCTCGCCCGCGCCTTCAAGACGACGCTTTTCCAGGAGGGGCAGCTCGGCGCGGCTTCGGTGATCGACGGCTCGGCTTGGCTATAGTTCGAGCCAAGCAGAATAGAAATCGTCGTCAAGATGATGCAGGCCCGGACCATCGAAATCCTCCAGCGGGATGGCGCCTCTTCCATGGCGCGGGGCCGTCGCAACTCGGCCTCTTCTCCGGTAAACTGGCGAGCCGGCAAGTAGATCGGCAAATCGACGATAATTTTTTGTAACCGCCGCAATCGTCTTGGTAACGGGGATTTGCGATGGGATTTTATACGATATAATCATGTATAAACTGGCACTCTTGCGAAAATTCTTGTTTTTATTCCGAAATCACACTACCTCTCCGTGGCGTGCTGCGGTCGGTCGCGGAGGAGAACATGCCGAGCATCCATGTGCTGCACGAGAACCCGGCCTGGCTGGCGCCGCTCGCCGAGGCGCTCGACCGCCGGCGCCTGCCCTGGCGCGACTGGTTCCTCGAAGGAGGCGCCTTCGATTTCTCGCGGCCGCCGCCCCACGGCGTCTTCTTCAGCCGCATGAGCGCCTCCTCGCATACGCGCGGCCACCGCTACGCGCCGGAGCTGACGGGCGCCGTGCTGGCCTGGCTCGAGCGGCATGGCCGCCGCGTCGTCAACGGCACGCGCGCCCTCGACCTCGAAGTCAGCAAGGTGCGGCAATATGCGGCGCTCGAAGCCGCCGGCCTCGCGACGCCGCGGACGGTTTTCGTCGCCGGCGCGGAGGGTCTTGCCGAAGCGGCGCGCCGGCATTTCGGCGGCCGGCCCTTCATCCTGAAGCCCAATCGCGGCGGCAAGGGGTTGGGCGTCCGGCTCTTCGAGACCGTCGAGGCTCTGGAAGCCCATCTCGCCGGCCCCGATTACGCGCCGCCGATCGACGGCGTGCATCTCCTGCAATCCTATATCCGCTCGCCGCAGGCGCTCATCACGCGCGGCGAATTCGTCGGCGGACGGTTCCTCTATGCCGTCGAGGTTGACACGACCGGCGGCTTCGAGTTGTGCCCGGCCGATGCCTGCGCCGTCGGCGACGCGTTTTGCCCGGCCGATGCGCCGCAGCGCGAACGGTTCACCATCATCGATGCGATCGAGCCGGGCCTCGCGGCCCGCTATGAAGCCTTCCTCGCCGCGGCCGGGATCGAGGTCGCCGGCATCGAGTTCATTCGCGATTGCGAGGGCCGCGTCTATACCTACGACGTCAACACCAACTCGAACTACAATCCCGATGCCGAGCGGCGCGCCGGCCGCTCCGCCATGGATCGCGTCGCGCAATTCCTCGGCGACGAGCTGGAGCGGCGCTACCCGGCGCGCGACGCCGCCGACTGAGCCGCGCCCGGCCTCGCCTCGGGGGCGGCCGCTTCGACCGCCGCCGGCGGATCCGGCTGGCGGGCGAGGCGGAGGACGGGCGAGGCGAGGATGAGCGCGGCTTGGAGGAGAAAGCCGCCGGCCGCCAGGACGAGGCAGGCTTCCGCGCCATAGCTGCCGCCGATGACGGCGCCGATCGCCGCGCCCAGCGGGCGGGCGCCATAAGCGAGCCCGAAAATGGCGGAGACGCGGCCCAGCAGATGCCGGGGCGCCACCGTCTGCCGCAGCGTCGTCGTGGCGATGACCCAGAGGATGGGGCCGGCGCCCATCAGGAAGAAGCTGAACGCCGCCAGCGCCATCACCCGAACCCAGATGGTGAGAACCATCGCCAGGGCGGCGGCGAGGCCGGCCAGCGGCCCGATCGCGACGACGAGGCCGAAGGGCAGCATTCGCAGGATGCGGGCGGCAAGGAGCGCGCCGGCAACCATGCCGAGACCGTATGTCGCGAGCGAGGCGCCGATGCCGCCGGCGCCGAGGCCGAGATGGCGCGCGGCATAGGGGACGTAGACTGCCTGTAGGACGAAAAAAGCCGTGTTGAAGACGAGCTGCGTCAGGAAGATGGGCCGCAGCAGCGGGCTGCCGAAGACGCAGCCGGCCCCTTCCCGGAGGTCGTGAAGCGGATGGCGCGGCGGCAGCGCCGGGCGCGCCGGCTCTTCGAGGCCGGCGAGGAGGAACGCGGCCGAGGCCGAGAGCGCCGCGGCAAGGCCGAAGGCAGGCGCGGCGCCGGTCCAGCCGACGACCGCGCCGGCGAGAGCCGGGCCGGCGGCGAAGGCGACGGTGCGGGCGAGCTCGATGCGCCCATTCGCCTCGGCGAGGGCGCGCGGCTCGACCAGCGCCGGCACCAGCGAGGGCGCCGCGACATTGTAGGCGACGGTGCCGCAGGCGCCGAGGAAGCCGAGAGCGGCGAGAAGCGGCAGGGTCAGAAGATCCAGCCCCGCCAGGACGAGGATGGCGACGAGGGAGAGCGTGCGGAGACTTTCGGCGCAGGTCATGAGCCGCCGTCGCGAGGCGCGGTCGGCGAGGACGCCCGCCGGAATCGACAGGAGGAGAAAGGGCAGCGTCTGCGCCGTTTGCAGCACCCCTGTCTCGCCGGCGCCCGCGCCCAAGGCGAGCACGGCGACGAGCGGCGCGGCGGCGAGGCCCACCTGCTCGGCCGATTGCGCGGCGAGGTTGGACCAGGCGAGGCGGGCGAAGGCGGCGGGCAGGCGGTGGACAGCTTTCGTCGGCACGGGGCTGAACCTTGCGATGGCGGCGATGGGTTCAGCCTAGGGGCGGCGCCGCGGCGAAGCGCTCCGGTTATTGCTGTCGAATTCTTCCTTCTGCCCTCAGCCGCCCGGATCGATCGCCTCGGCGCAGGAATCGAGCGGCGCCGCCGCCGGATGGCCGATCAGCGGCACGATGTCGACGATCGCCGCCGAGGCTCGGCACGGGAAGGCGGCCGCACCGCATCCGCCGAGCGCCGAGCACAGCAGGAGCAGGATGGCGAGTCTGACCATGGCTTCTGCAAACGATTGCGGCGGCGTTTCGGCCGCCGCTGCGGCGGCGATGCCACGCTTCGCTCACGGCTCGGCCAGCAGGACGGCCGCCTTGCGCGGCTCGTCGGCGAGGAAGATCGCCAGAACAACGAGCGCCGCGCCGAGCGACATCGAGAGACTGAGGCGCTCGCCGACGAGGAGCACGGCGAGCGCGATCGTCACCACCGGCTCAAGATTCATGACCGCCGCCGTAAGGACGGCGCCGGCGCGGCCGATCGCGGCCAGAAGCGCGAGCTGCGCCAGGCTGAAGGTGACGAGGACGGAGGCGAGCGACCACCAGCCGGCGGCGGCGACGGGCCAATGCGGTCCGCCGCCGAGCGGCAGCAGGGCGAGGACGGGCACGGTCGCCCCCAGCATCAGATGGAAATTGACCTCCGGCCTTGCTTCGCCATTGAGCAGGCGTGCGCTGCCGATGACGAAGACCGACATCGCGGCGGCGGCCATGAAGGCGAGCGCGACGCCGCGCCAATCGGGCAGAGCCGCGATATCGACATTCATGGCAAGGGCGAGGCCGAGGAAGGCGAGAAGAAGCGCCGCAAGCCGTCGCGGGCTGACGCCCTCACCGCCGCTCGCCCCGGCGAGCAGCCCGACCAGAATGGGATAAGTGTAGAGCACCAGCACGGCGATGCTCACCGGAATGTAGCGAAGCGAGGCGAGATAGCCGAGGGAGGTCAGCGAGAAGGGCAGGCCGAGGAGGAGCGCGGAGCCGCGCTTTTTCCTGGAAAGGCTCGGCGCGCCGCGCGAGCCGTGGGAAAGGCCGAAGAGGAGGACGACGATGAAGAGAAAGCGCGCGGCATTGATCGTGGCGACATCGGCGCCGCCGGCGAGGGCGAGGCGGGCGAAGACGGTATTGAGGCTGTAGGCCGTCGCCGCGACGGCGGGGAGGGCGATCCGCCGCAGGCGTGCCGCGGGTGCGGCGGAGACAGAAGACATCGGACGGATCGGCCTCCCGGTTTGCGCAGCGCGCCGCGCGAAGGCCGGCGATGGTGACCCGAAGACAGGCGCGGCCGCAAGAGGCGAGACCGCTCGCCATTCGCCCGCTCGCTTCCCCCGCCGCGCCGTCTTCCCTAAGATCGCGCTCGAAATCGCGCCGGAGCGGGAGGGGCCGATCATGGTGGAGGTGAAGACCGAATGACGAATCGCCGGGCGCCATTCTGCGCCGCTCTCCTCGGTCTTGCCCTTGCCCTCGCCTCGCCGCCGGGTGCCGCGCGCGGCGAGGAGGCAGGCGCCCTCGCGGTCTTCGCCGCCGGAACGCTCGCGGTTCCCTTCCGCGAGCTCGACGCGCTCTTCGAGCGCCGGCATCCCGACATACCCGTTCAGCCGCAATTCGGCGGCAGCGTCATGATGGCAAAGCGCATCGTCGAGCTCGGGCAGGCGGCCGACATCCTCGCCGTCGCCGATTACAACGTCATTCCGAAATACCTCTTCAGCGGCAGCGGCAAGGCCCGCGCCGAGTGGTATGTGGGCTTCGCGCGCAACGCCATCACCTTCGTCTATACCGATTGCAGCCGCTACGCCGATGCGATTTCGGCCAAGAACTGGTACGAGGTGCTGGCGCGTCCCGGCGTCGCCATCGGCCGCTCCGACCCGAACACCGATCCCTCGGGCTATCAGACGCTGCAAATGCTGAGCCTCGCCGAGGCGCATTACGGCGTCCCCGGACTCGCCGCGAAGATCCTCGCCAACGCGCCCTCCGCCAATATGCGCGACACCGAGACGGCGCTGCTCTCGGCGCTGCAGCTCGGCCAGATCGACTATCTCGCCATCTACCGGTCGGATGCCTTGCAGCATGGGCTGCGGCATCTCGACCTGCCGGCGCAAATCGATCTCAGCGATCCGACCCTCGCCTCGGCCTATGCGACCGGCGTCGCGCAGACCAAGAATGGCGCGCTGCACGGCCGACCCATCGTCTATGCCGCGACCATCCCCTCGGGCGCCGGCCATCCTGAATGGGCGGCGCTGTATCTCGCGCTGCTGCTGGGTCCGGATGGCCAGGCGATCATGAGGAAGAACGGCTTCGGCGTCATCGCGCCCGGCTATGCGGTGGGCGCCGAGAAAGTCCCGCCGGCGCTGCGGCCGCTCGTCGCCGCTTGGCCGGGATCCTGAGCGACGCCGCGGTGCAGGAGGCAAGCGAGGTCGCGCCGGAAGCGCCGCCGCCTGTCGCCGGCCTCGCGCCGCCGCCCGCGCTCGGCGTGCTGCTGGTCGCCTGGCTCTTCGCCGGCCTGCTCCTTGCCTTCATTCTCCTGCCGCTGCTGCAGCTCGTCGCGACGCCCTCGCTCGCCAGCCTGAGGCGCGCCGCCGGCGACACCGACATCGCCAGCGCCCTCGGCCTCAGCCTCATCGGCGCGGCGCTGGCGGCGCTCCTCTCCGCAACGATCGGCGTGCCGCTCGCCTATTTGCTGGCGCGCACCCGCTTTCCGGGGCGCGCCACCGTCGCGGCGATCGCCGACCTTCCGCTCTGCGTTCCGCATACGGTCGCCGGCATCGCCCTTCTCATGGTCTTCGGCCGCCGCGGCCTCGTCGGCCGGCCGGCGGAGGCGCTCTTCGGCCTGCAATTCTGGGGCTCGCTGGCGGGCGTCGTCGTCGCCATGGCCTTCGTCGCCGTGCCCTATATGGTGAATGCCGCCCGCATCGGCTTCGAGGCCGTCGATCCGCGCCTCGAGAAGGTGGCGCGGACGCTCGGCATGGGACCGTGGGAGGTGCTGCTCCGCATCACCCTGCCGCTCGCCGCGCACGGCATCGCGACCGGCTTCGCTCTCACCTTCGCGCGCGCCATCAGCGAGTTCGGCGCCGTTGTCATCCTCGCCTATTACCCGATGACGGCGCCCGTCCGCATTTACGAACTGTTCCTCCGTTTCGGCCTCGATGACGCGGTGGCGGCGGCCGTGCTGCTCCTCGCCCTTTCCCTGGCGCTGTTCGTGCTCTTCCGCCATTTCGTCCAGCGCGTCGCCCCGATGCCCGGCATCGGCCGATGAGCGCGCGCGGCCTCGCCCTCGACGGCGTCTCGCTGCGGCTCGGGAGCTTCGCCCTGCGCGATCTGCGGCTCGAGATCGGAACGGGCGAGGTCCTGGTCCTCCTCGGCGCGAACGGCGCCGGGAAATCGGTCTGCCTCGAGACGATCGCAGGCTTCCACCGGCCGGATGCCGGGCGCATCCTCATCGGCGGGCGCGATGTGACGGCCGAGCCGCCGGAGCGGCGCCGCGTCGGTCTGCTCCTGCAAAGCTTCGCCCTCTTTCCGCATTTGAGCGCGGCCGAAAACGTCGCGGTCGGCTTTCGCGGCCGCAACCATCGCGAGGCTCGGCGCGCGGCGGAAGCGCTGCTGGCGCGCTTCGGCGCCGAGCACCTCGCGCGCCGGCGGCCGCAGCTGCTCAGCCCCGGCGAGAAGCAGCGCATCGCCCTCGCGCGCGCGCTCGCCAGCCGGCCGGAGCTCTTTCTCTTCGACGAGCCCTTCTCGGCGCTCGATATGGAGACGCGCGACGCGCTCCGCGACGAGCTCGCCGAGTTCCTCCGCCGGTCGCAAATCCCGGCGATCTTCGTCACCCACGACCATACGGACGCGCTCGTCCTCGCCGACCAGGTGGCGATCATGGAGCGCGGCGGGATCGTGCAGTCCGGCCGCGCGGCCGAGGTCTTCGCGCGGCCGGCCGCGACGGGGATCGCGCGGTTCCTCGGCGTCGAGAATCTGCTCGACGGGAGGCTCGAACAGGCTCCCGACGGCCGGCTGCGCTTCGCGGTCGGCGGCGCGGCGCTGGAGGTGGCGCCGCTACCCGCAAGCGCGGCGCGAGCAGGACGCCCCGCCATCGCCTGCATTCGGGCGGGCGAGGTGCGGCTCGGCCGGCACCGCGCTGCGCCGCCGGATGCCGGCGCCTCGCACCTCGAAGGGCGCATCCTCTCTCAGCGCAGCCTCGGGCCGCTCTGCACGGTGACGCTCGATTGTGGCTTCCGCCTCGTCGCCTGCCTCATGGCGCGGGATGCGCGCGAGCTCGGCCTCGCGCCCGGCGCCGTCGTCGCCGCGCAAATTCCCAGCGATGCCGTCCACATTCTTCCCGGCGAGGCCCTCGGCTGACCTGCGCCGGACGCACGATCAACGGCCCTGCGCCTCATGCTCTTCGATGGCGGCGAGGGAGACCGCCGTATGGGCATAGGCGCCGCCCGCCCGCATCTCCGCGGCGACCCAGATCGCCTCCATCAGCTCCTGCGGCGTCGCGCCGTGGCGCAGGGCGGCTTTCGTATGCCCCTTGATGCAATAGGGGCATTGCGTCACATGCGCGACGGCGACCGCGACGATCTGCTTCATCTTCGCCGGCAGCGCGCCGTCCGCGAAGACCTTCTGGCTGAAGGCGTCGAAGGCGGCCTGGATGTCGGGAGCGAGCGCGCGGCGCTTCGCGGCCAACTCCTTCGAGGACGGCGGGTAGATGGCATCGGACATGGTCGGTTCCTCTCCTTTCTCCAGGGAGCGATGAAGGCGCGACAAGCGCGCTGGCGCTGTCCTGCGCGTTCCAAGACGGCGCCGCGCCCGCTGGCAGTCCTGCCGGCGGGCAGCCTCACGGCGCCTCGGCCTCTTGATGCAGCTCGCCGCCGCGCATGAGGCGCCGGGCGATGTCCGCCGTCTGGAGCGCCGCGCGTTCGGTCGGCGAGTGAGCCGCGAGGTAACGCGTCACGCCGATGAGGATGTGGCGGCCCTCTGCCGTGTCGCCCCAGGCGCTGAACTGTCGCGCTCCCGCCTCGAGCATCTGATAGGCGTGGAAGCCGGCATCCTCGCGCAGCACGGCATGGGCGAGCGCGGCGATGAGCGCTTTCGGCGAATGGCCGAGCGTCAGGTGCCGGGCGACGAGCCTCGCCGCGCGATCGACCTGCCGCTGCCGGTCGAAGGCGTCGAGCAGGGCGGCGCGGATCGCCGCCGCATCGGCGGGCAGATCGTCGAGGGCTTCGCTGCCCTCGCCCGGGATGCGCGCCGCCGGCACGTTGAGATAGCGCGCCAGATAGAGCGCCATCGCGCCGTGCAGCACGGCGCGGACGGACGCCGCCTCGTCCTCGCTGGCGGCGGCTCCGATTCGCGCCAGCATCTGGTGAACCGCATTGGCGTAGGTGAAGACGTGATGCGCGGTCTCCCAGTCCCCATGCTCGTTGGCGTTGCCGAAGCGCGCCAGCCGCAGCGCTGCCGCATAGGCAAGGGCGCGGCCGAGATCGGCGGGAGCGGCGCCGGCGCCGATCGCCGCCTCGATCGCGCCGACGATCCTCGAGGGATCGTCGCCGAGCAGCTCGCGGGCGAGCGCCGCGTGTCCCGACCAGCCCGGCCCGCGGCGGCCGGCCGCGAAGAGACCGGGCAGACGGCTCGCCGATTCCGCGCAGAGCGCCACGAGATCGGTGGGCTGGCGCCAGGCGGTCGATTCCTCGGCGTCGCGTGCCGCCACCATCTGGCCGACAACGGTCGGCAGCACGACGGCAGCGTGCTCCCAGCCGATGAGGTCGAGGCACTCGAAAGCCTTGTTGATGAAATCGAGCGAGTGGCCGGTATCGGCATAGGCGCGCTCGGTCTCGGCGGCGAGCAACGCATCGGCGAGGAGAGACGGCGCGGCGCCGGCGGCGATCGCCGTCAGCAGGGTGCGCTCGGCCGCCTCGCGATGGCGCACGCGCGCCCAGCGCCGCAGCCAGCGCTTCAGTGTCGCCGGATCGGGCCGGCCGCCGAGCGGCGCCCGGTTCCGCCGCGGGGCCTCGCCGTCGCAATCCGCGGCGACCCGGCGCGCGCCATGGAAGAGGGCGAGGTAGGCTTCGTCTTCCGGCAGCGCGGGCAGGAGGTTGGCGAGCGCCGTCAAGATGGTGAGGCCCGCGCTCCAGCCGTCGCGGTTCTGCGTCCCGAACAGCGCCACCTGGCGCACGATCTCGGTCGGCGCCGTGCCCGCCGCAAGCTGGCCGTGCACGGCCTTGGCGATGACGAGGCCGATGTCGTGGGCAAGGCCGTTGGCGAGCCGGTCGCGCCAGTGCCGGGCGGGATCGGCATGGCCGAAGCTGGTCTTCACCCAGACTTCGCCATCGCGCAGCGCCACGGGGCAGATCGGCGCGTCATCCGCCCACAGATCGAAAGTGCAGCCGCTTTCGAGATCGAAACGGGCATGGTGCCAATGACAGGTCAGGATGCCGTCCTCGACGCTGCCGCGCTCGAGCGGGAAGCCCATATGCGGGCAGCGATTGTCGAGGGCGAAGACGTGTCCGCGGTCGTAGACGACGAGAATCGGACGGTGGCCGCCGCCGCGCAGAACGAGCCGCCCCTTCGCTTTCAGCTCTTCGAGGCTTCCCGCCAGCGCGAATTCCTTGTCGAGCGCATCCATGGGTTGCCTCCCATCGTCTCTGGCCGCGGCGGCCGTCCCGATTCACATGGTGATCCGCGCGGGCAAAAGCGATGAGTCGAGCAGTCCTGCAAATGTCTTGACGGGCATATACCTATAGTAGTATATAATGAACGTGAATTCCGCCTTCGCCATCATCGCGGAGCCGAACCGCCGCGCCATTCTGGGCCTGCTCGCCCAATCCGAGCGCTCCGTCGGCGACATCGAGCGCGCGCTCCGCATGCCGCAGCCATCGGTGTCGAAGCATTTGCGGGTGCTGCGCGAGGCCGGGTTCGTCGAAGCGCGCATCGACGCGCAGCGCCGGCTCTACCGGATCCGGCCGGAGCCGCTGCGGGAGGTGGATGCGTGGCTCGCGCCCTTCCGTCGCTTCTGGTCGGCGCATCTCGACGCTCTCGAACGTCACCTCGACCGCATGGAGGAGGCGCCGCGGCGCCGGAAAGGAAGGAAGCGATGAGCCGGGAGACCTATGCGCCGGGCCCCGCGGCAGGCGCCCGGATCGAGAAAGACGGGGACAAATGGACGCTCGTCCTCGTCCGCGAGCTCCGCCATCCGCCGGAGAAGGTCTGGCGGGCGCTGACGGAGCCGGCGCAGCTGCGCCAATGGGCGCCGTTCGATGCCGACCGCAGCCTCGGCGCCGTCGGACCGGCGCGCCTTTCGACGGTCGGCGCGCCGACGCCGCAAGTTTCCGAGACGAGCGTCACTAGGGCCGAGGCGCCGCGGCTTCTCGAATACAGCTGGGGCGGCAACGACATGAGATGGGCGCTGGAGCCGCTGGGCGAGGGCACGCGCCTCACGCTGTGGCACAAGATCGACCGCGGCTTCATTTCGATGGGCGCCGCCGGCTGGCACATCTGCTTCGACGTGCTCGACCGCTTCCTCGCCGGCGCGCCCATCGGCCGCATCGTCGGCGGCGAGGCGATGAAGTTCGGCTGGCAGCGCCTCAATGCCGATTACGCCAAGCAATTCGGCATCGAGGCGCCGAGCTGGCCGCCGAAACCCGCCCAAACCTGAGCGCGAGGACGATCCGCAGCGATGGAGTCGGATCTCGAGGCGGCGGAAAGCGATGTCGTCATCGTCGGCTCCGGCTCGGCGGCGTTGTCGGCGGCGCTGCGGGCCGCGGTCGGCGGACTGCGCGTCACGATCCTCGAAAAGACGGAGCTGCTGGGCGGAACCAGCGCGATGTCGGGTGCGGGCACGTGGATTCCGGCCAATCACCACGCGCGCGCGGCGGGGATCGAGGACAGCGTCGAAGAGGCGATCGCCTATATCCGGGCGGCCTCTCCTGAGGGCTGGCAGCAGGAGGAGGATGACCGCTGGGTCGCTTTCGCGCGGACCGCCCCCGTGATGCTGCGCTTCCTCGAGGAGCACACGCCGCTCCGCTTCGCCTTGACCCATGAGCCGGACATCTTCGCCGAATGTCCAGGCGGGAAGCGGCAGGGTCGGATGCTGTCGCCATTGCCGCTGAGGAAGGCGCTGCTCGGCGCCTATGCCAAGAAGCTTCGCGCCTCGACGCTGCCGCACCTCTTCACCTATCACGAAGCCTATGACGGCGATCTCTATCATCATCCGCTGCAGGCGGGGCTGAGGTTCGGCCATCGCCTGCTCTATCGCCTGACGACGCAGCGCCGCGGGCAGGGCAGCGTGCTCATCACCGGGCTCCTCAAAGGCTGCCTCGACAATCGCTGCCGCATCGAGACCGGCGCGCGCGTCGTCGAGCTCATGATGCAGCCCGACGGCGCGGGCGTCGCCGGCGTCGTCGCGGAAAGAGGCGGCGTCCGGCGGCCCTACCTGGCCCGGCGCGGCGTGGTCCTCGCGACCGGCGGGTTCGAGTGGGACGATGCGCTGCTGGACCGCTACTTTCCGGGGCCGCTCGACTGGCGCGGCAGTCCGCGCGCGAACGAGGGCGACGGGCAGCGCCTCGCCGCCTCCGCCGGCGCCGCGCTCGCCCGCATGGACCAGGCCAATATCTATCCCGCGCTGCCGACACGCTACGAGGGCAGGCCGCACGGGATTCCCCTCATCTTCCAGGCGGAGCCGCACGCGATCGTCGTCGACCGCAACGGGCGGCGCTTCGTCAGCGAGTACGACTACAATATCGGCGAAGCCCTCGACCGCCGCGACCCGCTGACGGGAATGCCGAAACACCTCCCCGCCTGGGTCGTCGCCGATCGGCGCTTCCTCAGGCAGGCGCCGCCCTTGCTCTGGTACGCCCGCCAGAAGCCGAACGCGCTCGTCCGAGCCTCCTCGCTGCCGGAGCTGGCGGCCAAGATCGGCCTGCCGCCTGCCGCGCTCGAGCAGACGGTGGCCCGCTTCAACGGGTTCTGCGCGGCGGGGCGCGATCTCGATTTCCACCGCGGCGAGAGCGTCTGGGAGCAGTTCAAGGCGGGCGGTCCGGGTCGCGCCATGGCTCCGCTGGAACAGCCGCCATTCTTGGCGATGCCGCTCAACCGTTCCATCCTCGGAACGAAGGGCGGGGCGCGAACCAACGAAAGGGGTCAGGTGCTGCGCCCGGACGGCAGCGTCATACCGGGGCTCTACGCGGCCGGTCTCGCCATGGCGAACCCGATCGGCACCCGCGCCATCGGCGCAGGCACCACGATCGGCCCCAATCTGACCTGGGGCTTCATCTGCGGCGAATCGCTGCTGCGGGACAACCGCGCCCTTTAATCGCCGGCAGCAGCGTTGGACCGTCCTCTCAGACGGGCAGCAGGACGATCTTCGCCGCCGCCGTGCGGCCGGCGGCGAGATCGGCAAAGGCCCGTGCCCCTTCGGCAAGGCGGCGCGGCTCGACCCAGCTCAGCGTGCCGAGCTTGCCCTCGTGGAGCGCCGTCACCGCGGCGCGGAGGTCGGCGGGCGTGTAGGTATAGCTGCCGATGACGCTGATCTCCGCCAGCGTGATCTTGCGGAAATCGGTCTCGCCGGCGCTGTCGCCGAGGCCGATATGAAGGACGATGCCGCCGGGGCGCACGGCGCGGAGCGCGGCGGCGCGCGTTGCCGCCGTTCCGACGGCGTCGACCACCAAATCGAAGACGCCCTCCGGCGCGGCGTCGCTTGCGGCGGGGTCGTAGACAGCGCAGCCCGCCTGCTCCGCGGCGGCGCGCCTCAACGGATTGACCTCGCCGAGAAGCATCTCCCGGCTCCCGAAAGCCTGAAGCCAGAGGGCGGACAGCAGGCCGATGGACCCGCCGCCGAGAATGAGCGCCCGCAGCTCGGCGAGCGGCCGGTGGGCGACGCGCGCGCCGAGGCTCAGCGCGTGCAGCGCGGTCGCGGCAGGCTCCGTCAACGCCGCCGCCGTCGCCGCCATGCCGTCCGGGATCGCCAGCAGGTTCGTCTCGGGGATGGCGATCAGGCGGGCGAAGGCGCCGGGGCGGTTCATGCCGATGAGCCGCCGCTCGGCGCACAGATTCTGCCTCCCGCTCTCGCAGGCGGCGCAGCGCCCGCAGGTGATGAGCGGATTGATGACGACGCGGCGCCCCGGCGTGCTTCCCGCGATGATTCGTGCGGCCGCCTCGTGGCCGAGGATGAGCGGCGGCCGGCGGCGCGGATCCAGACCGTGATAGCCGTGCATGTCGGAGCCGCAGATGCCGACGGCCTCGACCTCGAGGAGCGCCTCGCCCGCGGCCGGCACGGGGTCGGGCGCGTCGCGGAAGACGATTTCGTCGGGGTTCGTATAGACGAGCGCTTTCATTTCCCTGCTCTCAGCGGGCGGAGAAGCCGCCATCGACGAAGATGGTCTGGCCGGTGATGTAGTCGGAGGCGGGCGCTGCGAGAAAGACGGCGATGCCGTGCAAATCGGCAAGGCGTCCGTTGCGTCCGATCATGGTCTGCGCGGCGAGCCGCTCGACGACTGCCGCATCGGCGAAGAGCGGCGCGGTCAGCTCGGACGGAAAGAATCCGGGCGCGATGGCGTTGCAGGTGATGCCGTCCTGCGACCAGGCCTCGGCCATGGCGCGCGTCAGCTGCACGATGCCGCCCTTGGAGGCGCCGTAGGCGATGCCGTTCGCAAAGGCGCGCACCGATTGCAGGGAGGCGATGTTGATGATGCGGCCCCAGCCGCGCTCGCGCATCGCCGGAACCAGCAGGCGCGAGAGAAGGAAGGGCGCCGTGAGATTGAGCTCGAGAGTGCGGTCCCATTCCGCGGCCGGCAGCGTTTCGGCAGGCTGCCGCGGGTTTATCCCGGCGGCATTGACGAGGATCTGGGGCGGCCCGAAATGAGAAGCGGCCTCGCCGGGGAGACCGGCCAGCGCCGCGCGGTCCGTGAGATCGGCGGCGACCGCCGCTGCCCGTGCCCCGGCCGCGCGCAGACTCTCGGCATGTCTCTCGAGGGCGGCGCGCCGCCGCGCCAGCAGGACGACATCGGCGCCCGCGCCCGCGAGGGCTTGCGCGATCGCCCAGCCGATCCCGGAGCTCGCTCCCGTCACGAGCGCGACGCGGCCGGAGAGATCGAAGAGCGCCGCGCCGGCAGGCATCCGGGTCATACCGCCGTCCGGAAGCTCTCGCCCGGGAAGTACTTGCGCAGCCGGTCGTCCGCGGTCCGCGCATGCGCCTCCATGCCTTCGAGCCGCGAGATGCGCGCGGTGACGAGCGCGATGTCGCGCGTCGCTTCGCGCGTCATGCGCTGCCAGGTCAGGACCTTGAGGAACTTTCCGACGCTGAGGCCGCCGCTGTAGCGCGCCGCCTGCTTGGTCGGCAGGATGTGGTTGGGACCCGCGCTCTTGTCCCCGAAGGCGACCGTCGTCTCCTCGCCGAGGAAGAGCGAGCCGTAATTGCGCAGCCGGGCGAGCCACCAGTCGAGATCGGCGGCATGGACTTCGAGATGCTCGGGCGCGTAGCGGTCGCTGAGCGTTGCCGCCTCTTCGCGGTCTTCGGCGACCGCGACCTCGCCGTAGTCGCGCCAGGCCGCGGCGGCGGCGTTGCCTTCGGGCAGCGCCGCGATGAGGCGTGGTACGATGCTCATGACAGCCTCGGCCAGCTGCCGCGAGGTCGTCACCAGAATGGCCGGCGATTCGACGCCGTGCTCGGCTTGCCCGACGAGATCGGAGGCGACGAGCGACGGGTCGGCGCCGGCGTCGGCGATGACGAGAATCTCGGTCGGGCCGGCGAAGACGTCGATGCCGACGCGGCCGAAGAGGAGGCGCTTCGCCTCGGCGACGAATTTGTTGCCGGGTCCGACAATGATGTCGGCGGGCTTGCCCGTGAAGAGGCCGAAGGCGAGGGATGCGACGCCCTGAACGCCGCCGAGGGTGAGCACCGTATCGGCTCCGCAGGTCGAGAGCGCGAAGAGGATCGCCGGGTGGATGCCCTGGCCCTTGTGCGGGGGCGAGCAGGCGATGACCGAGGGGACGCCCGCCGCCTTCGCGGTGGTGACGCTCATCACGGCGGAGGCGATATGGGCAAAGCGTCCGCCCGGGACATAGCAGCCGGCGACCTCGACGGGGACGAGGCGTTGCCCGGCGGTGACGCCGGGATGGAGCTCGACGGCGAATTCGCTGAGGCTCGCGCGTTGAGCCTCGGCGAAGGCGCGCACCTGGCGATGGCTGAACCTGATATCGTCCTTCAGCGTCTCGGAAAGCGTGCGTTCGGCCGCCGCAATCTCGTCCGGCGCGACGACGAACGCCCCCTCCCAATGGTCGAGGCGCCGCGCATAATCGCGCGCGACCGCCTCGCCGCCGGCTTCGATCTCGCGCAGCATCTCCGCGACGGTGCGCGTGACCTCGGCCTCGCCGCTGGCAGGGGTCTTGACGGCTTTCTTGAGATAAATCGCCATGCAGTTCTCCGAGTGGCGCGGGCCATCGGCCGATCCCGCGCGTCCTGAGGGAAGGGCGGGCCGGTCGGTGGCGCGGATTATTTCGCGTCGGCGAAGGCCTTGAGCTTCGGGTCGGCCGCGACCTTCCTCATGTATTCATCGGTGATGAAGCTCTTCACATCCGGCATCGCGCTGATGGTCCCGGTCGATTTGAGATAATCGCCGAGCTTCGTCATCCATTGGTCGAACTTCGAGGGACCCTTGCTGCGGTCCATGATCTCGAGCTGCTCGCCCAAAGTGAAGGTCGGACGGGTGTCGATCTCCTGGGCGAGATACTTGTCGTCGATATTGACGCCGCCCTGCTGATAGAAGCGGCGCATGAGATCGATCGTTTCCTTCCGGTGCGCCTTCTCCCAGGCGACCGCGTGCAGATAGACGGCGAGGTACTTGGCGACGAGGTCGGGATGCTCCTGCGCGTACTCGGCGCGCACGAAGAGGACGCCCGGAATGATCGCTCCGGCCGTCTTGCCGGTGCAGATGATCTTGGCTCCGCTCTTCTCTTCGAGCGTGTAGTCATTGGGTGCCCAGACGCCGGCGAGCACGCCGTTGCCGCTGCTGAAGGCCGAGATGATCTGCGCCTGCTGCAAGTTGACGACCTGCATATCGGTGCGCTGCAGGCCCCATTTGTGCAGGCAGGCAAGGGCGGCGTATTCGCCCGTCGAATTGGTCGAGAGCAGGATCTGCTTGCCCTTGAGCCCCGCCGGGTCCTTGAGGATCGCGGGCGCCTCCTGGGCCCGCGCCATCACGACATTGGCGTCGGACTCGTCGTTGGTGATGCCGATCGTCAGGATGCTGAAGCGCGCCGCGCCGAGCACCGCCGGGGCCGAGCCGGCGCCGCCCACATCCCAGGATTTGGAGGGCGCCGCCGCGACTTGCGGTGCGCCCGCCGGGAAGGTCGAGAAATTCGGCTGAAGGCCCATCTCCTTCCACCAGCCTTTCTCCGAGGCGATGAAATAGGGCAGCGACCAGTAGAGCGCCGGCTGATAGCTGACGCCGATTTGCGTCTGCGCCTGCGCGGGCGCGATGGCGCCGCCGAAGCAGGCGAGGGCCATGACCATCAACAATCGGCGGCAATGCGAGCGGATCATTCCATCTCCTCCCTTTTTCTCAAGGTCCTCGGAATTGCGGATCAAGGCCCCGCCTTGCGCCGCTGCAGCGGCGTCACCCTGGGAGCCTCCGCTTTCGCTTCACGCTCGTCCCGGAGCATCTTCCAGATGCGGGTGCGCAGATGGGTAAAGGAGCCGAGATCCATCACCTCCTCGATCGGCCGCTCTTCCCAGGCCTCGGCGCGGCGGACCGGTGCGACGTCGATGATCTCGGCCAGCCGGCCCGGCCGCCGCGTCATGACGGCGACGCGATCGGCGAGATAGACCGCCTCCTCGACCGCGTGGGTGATGAACAGCACGGTGCGCGGGTTGACGCGCGCGAGGCGGATCAGCTCCTCCTGCATTTCGATCCGGGTCTGCGCGTCGAGCGCGCCGAAGGGCTCGTCCATTAGCAGCACCTCGGGTTCGAGCGCGTAGGAGCGGGCGATCGCCACGCGCTGCTGCATGCCGCCGGAGAGCTGGTGCGGATAGGCGTTCTCGTGGCCTTGCAGGCCCATCATCTCGATGTAACGGTCGACCGCGGCGTTGCGCTGGGCGGCGGGAACGCCGCGGCACTTGAGGCCGAAGCCGATGTTCTCGCGGACCGTCTTCCAGGGGAAGAGCGCGAATTGCTGAAAGACGACGGCGCGGTCGGGGCCCGGTTCCGCGACCTCGCGGGCGCCGACGAGGACACTGCCCGAGCTCGGAAAATCGAGCCCGGCCGCCATGCGCAGCAGCGTCGTCTTGCCGCAGCCGGAAGGCCCGACGATGGCGACGAATTCGCGATCGGCGACTTCGAGGCTTACATCCGCCACCGCCAGGATCTCTTCGCTGCCGCGGCGGAAGACTCGGCTGACCGACTGAAAGCTGATCTGGCTCATGCTCCGGCCCATCCTCGGCGAATCCGCGCCTCGGCGGCCCGCAGCGCGACATCGATGAGGAAGCCGACGATGCCGATGGCGATCATGCCCGACATGACGATCGGCGTCGCCAGGTTGCTCTGCCCCTGCACCATGAGATAGCCGACCCCGGAGGAGACGACGATGAGCTCCGCGCCGACGAGCGATTGCCAGGCGAGACCGGCGCTGATCCTGAGGCCGGCGACGATCGAGGGCAGGGCGCCCGGCACCAGCACCTCGGCGAACATGCGGCAATGGCCCGCGCCCAGGCTGCGCGCGGCTTCGATGAGGTGCGGCTCGATGAGACGCGCGCCGCGTTGCGCATTGATGACGCAGGGCGGGAAGGCGCCGGAGAAGATGATGAGGATGGGGCCGCCGATCCCGGTTCCGAACCACAGCGCGGCAAAGGGCACCCAGGCGATCGGCGCGATGAAGCGGAAGCCCTCGAAGACCGGAGAGACCACGTCGTCGAGCCAGCGGAACCAACCCATCAGGAGGCCGAGCGGGACCCCCGCGGCGGCGGCGAGGGCGAAGCCCATGAGGAAGCGCCCGATGCTCGAGAGAAGGTGCTGCTGCAGCGTGTAGCCGGCGAAGGGGTCATGGGTCAGATGGAAGAAGGTCGCGGCCACGACGCCGGGTGCCGGCAGAAACCGCGCCGGAACGACGCCCGATCGCGCGACGACGAACCAGAGGCCGAAAAAGGCGGCGAAGCCGCCGAGCGACAGCAGGCCGAGCTCGACGACGCCGGGCGCGCCGCGGCGGCGGCCGCGCGCCGGCCGCGCTCCCTGCGCCGCGGTCACGTCCGCCGCCACGGCACCGCCCATCTTTCGAGGAGGCCGAGGCATCCCGTCATGAGCGCGCCCAGAATGGCGACGAGGGCCATGGCGAAGGCGATCATGCCGGGATAGATGTCCTGCGCCGCGATGATGAGAACCCGGCCGAGGCCGAAGAAGGCTCCGACCAGCTCGGCGGCGACCAGCGTCGTCCAGGATGCCTGAAGCGAGAGCCGCAGGCCCGTGAAGATGAGCGGCAGCGCGCCCGGGATCATCACCTCGGTCAGGATCTGCCGCTCGGAGGCTCCATGCACGCGCGCCGCGGCGATCAAGGTGCGGTCGAGCGTGCGCACGCCGGTATAGGTGTTGATGAGCGCCGGCACGAAGGCCGCGAACCAGATGACGAAGATCTTCGCCGCATCGCCGAGGCCGAACCAGACGATGGCGAGCGGTATCCAGGCGAGCGGCGGGATGGGCCGGATCAGCAGAAAGGCGGGGTTGATGAGAGCCTCGGCGCGCCGGCTCATCCCCATGAGGAGGCCGAGCGGCACGCCCGTCGCCGCGGCGACAAGGAAACCGAGCAGGACGAGCCGGCTCGAATACCAGATCTGGAGCCAGAGCGTGCCGCCGGCATAGCCGCGCAGCGTGAGCTGGAGTGCTGCCGACCAGACATCGGCCGGGCGCGGGAAGCGCGCCGGGCTGACCGCCCCCGTCGCCGTGGTGAGGACATACCAGAGGATGGCAAGGCCGAGGACCGTTGCGGCCCCGATCCAAGGTCGGCGTCCGGCCGAGGCCATGCGGGCGCGGCCGGCAGCAACCGCCCGCCGGTAGGATCGCGAGTCCGTTGTCGCGCCAATATGCACGGAACGGATCCTCCTCTCTGGAATCCGCTGCTTCGCATCGGCTCATGATGCGCTGAAAGCGCTTTTCAAACCGAGTTAAAAGCCGCGTCGGAAGCTTGTCAATCGTGATCTGGCTGGGCGCGGCATCTCTCCGATTTTCCTGAGTTGTTCGCAATCCTTCTTCCAGGCAAGATGTCGGCATGGCGAGCGCAAGCGAGAGAAAGCGCTTTCACGCCGGGCAGCAGGCGGCGGCGACGCTCGGCGATGTGGCGCGGCTCGCCGGGGTGTCGCCGGCGACGGTCTCGCGCGTCCTCAACCGGCCGCAAACCGTGCGCCTCGGCCTGCGCGACAGCGTGCAGCGCGCGATCGCCGAGCTCGGTTATGTGCCGCATGGCGCGGCGCGGGCCCTCGCCTCGCGCCGCTCGCAGACCATCGGCGCCGTCGTGCCGACGCTCGACAACGCGATCTTCGCGACATGCATCGATGCCCTGCAGCGCCGCCTCGACGGCGCCGGCTATGTGCTGCTCCTCGCCAGCACCGAATACGACCGGGCGCGCGAGCGGAGCGAAGTCGCCGCGCTGCTCGAACGCGGCGTCGATGGCGTCATGCTGGTCGGCGGCGATCACGATCCCGCGGTGTACCGCCTGCTCGCCGGCAAGCGCGTGCCGTTCGTCAACACCTGGGTTTACGAGACGGCGAGCGGCCGCCCGTGCGTCGGCTTCGATAACAGGCGGGCGGCGATGCGCATGACCGACTATCTGCTCGACCTCGGGCATCGCCGCTTCGCCGTCATCGCGGGCGTCACGCTTCACAACGACCGCGCCGCCGAGCGCGTCCTCGGCGTGCAGGCGGCGCTTGCCGCGCGCGGCATCGCGCTGACCCCGGCGCAGATCATCGAGCGGCCCTATGCTCTCGCCGAAGGGCGCGATGCGCTGCGCCTGCTGATGCGCCAGAAGGAGCCGCCGACCGCGATCATCTGCGGCAACGACGTTCTGGCGATCGGGGCGCTTCTCGAATGCCTCGCCGCGAACATTGCCGTGCCGGGCGAGATATCGATCGCCGGCTTCGACGATCTCGAACTCGCCTCGCACATCCAGCCGGGCTTGACCACGCTCCGCGTCCCCTCGGCGGGCATGGGCCGGCGCGCCGCCGAGTACCTCGTCAGCCGGCTCGACGGGCGGACCGTGCCCGATTGCGTCGAGCTCGATGTCGAATTGATCGTGCGAGGGACGACGGCGCCTCCGCCCTGACGGCGCGGCTCGGTTGGCTGGGCATTCGGTACCGAATCCCGTGAGCGCCGAAGCGGCGCTGGCCGCTCCTTCAGCGGCGATGTTAGAGTGGCGAAGCGGGCGCGGTGCTGGGGCAAGCCCCGGCGGCAATCTCGAACGCAAGGTGCGCGGCATGCATTCTCAACGGCTTCTCCAATCGCTCGATGCCAAGCGGTCGCTCGACTTCCTTGCGCAGATGATCCGCTTCAAGAGCTACAGCGGAACGAGCGGCGAGAGCGAACTGGCGCGCTTCATGGTCGAGAGCATGAAGGCGAGCGGCATCGAAGCCGAGCTGCAGGAAGTCGAGGACGGACGCTGCAACGCGATCGGCCGCTACAAGGGCAGCGGCGGCGGCCGGTCCCTCCTCTTCAACGGGCATATCGACACCAACCCCGTGACCGCCGGGTGGACGGTCGATCCGTGGGGCGGCATCTACGACAAGGATTTCATTTACGGGATCGGCGTCTCCAACATGAAGGCCGGCGATGCGGCCTACTACTGCGCGCTGCGGACGCTGATCGAGAACGGCGTGCGCCTCAAGGGCGACGTCATCCTCACCTTTGTCGTGGGCGAGCTCCAGGGCGGGATCGGCACCATCAAGGCGATCGAGAGCGGCATCCGCGCCGATTACTTCGTCAACTCCGAACCCACGGACCTCAACGGCATGACCTTGCATGCCGGCGCCTTCGGCTTCGAGATCGAGCTCATCGGCGTGACGCGCCACCTCTCCAAACGCGAGGAGGCGGTCGATGCGATCATGGCGGCGTGCAAGCTGGTGCCGCGCATCGACGCGATGGTCTTCAGCGGCAGCGCCAACGAGGAGCACCGTTCGGTGAACCGCGCCCATATCGGCGTCATCCGCGGCTCGCTCTCTCCGGAATTTCACGATTGGCGGCCGCCGCAGGTCGCCGACTATGTCCGCCTCGTCGGCTCCGCCCGCTACGCCCCGAGCCAGTCCGAATCCGGCGTCATGGCCGATTTGCGCCGCCTGCTCGATCAGCTCGAAGCCGAGATGCCGGGGCTCAAATGCCGCGTCGCGCGTGAGCAGGGCGGCAAGCGCCCCGACATGCTGCCCTTCGAGGTCGACCGCGGCTCGGCGATCGTGCGCGCGGTCGGCAACGCCTACCGCGCCGTTCGCGGCGCCGAGCAGCCGACCGGCGCCCTGAAGCCCTATTGCTACTATGGAACCGATGCCGCGCATCTTCTCCATCGCGCCAAGATGGAGGGGATCGTCTGCGGTCCGGGTGGGCGGTACAATACGATGCCGGACGAGCGGGTCGACGTCGCCGATTACCTCGACATGATCAGGATCTACATGCTGACGATCCTCGAAATCTGCGGGGCTGATTGAACGAAGGCGACGGACCCGAGGGAGGAGGGTCACATGGCGCCACCGAGAGTCGTTCCCGCTTTGACGCGCCGCGCCTTCGGCCGGGGCCTCGCGACGACAGGCACGGTTCTCGCCATGCCCTGGGTGCTGGGCCGCCGGGCTTATGGCGAGGCGAAGCCCGGCGGGCAGCTCACCGTCGCCCTGTACAAGGATTTGCGGACGCTCAACCCGATCATGGGGATCTTCGGGAATGAGTGGCGCGCCACCTGCAATCTTTACAACAACCTGACGCGGCTCACGGCGAAGGGCGGCGTCGAAGGCGATCTCGCCGAATCCTACGCGCCATCGGCGAATGGCGCGAGCTGGACCTTCACCCTGCGCCAGGGCGTCAAGTTCCACGACGGCTCCGCGCTCACCGCCGCCGACGTTGTCGCCACGATCGAGAAGATCCTCGATCCGGCGACGGCGGCGCCCTACAAGGCCGAGCTCGGCCCGATCGCGGCGGTGAAGGCCGTCGACGGCCGCACGGTCCGCTTCGACCTGGCCTCGCCCTATGCCGACCTGCCGAAGGCCCTCGCCAGCGCGACCGCCCGCATCGTCTCCGAGCGCGGCATCGCCGATTTCGCGAAGCTCGATTCCGCGCCGCACGGGACGGGCCCGTTCATCCTCAAGGAATTCGCGCCGAACGACCACGTGCTGATGGAGCGCAATCCCAACTACTTCCGGACCGGGCGCCCCTATTTGGATCGCCTGCTCCTGCGCGTCCTCCCCGACACGACCGCTCAGGTGGCGGCCTTGGAGAACCGCGAGGTCGATGCGATCGGCGATGTCGAGGCCGACAGCTTCGCGCGCCTCTCGGCGATCAAGGGCGTCGATGCCGCGCAGGTCGTCGGCGGCACCTTCAACAATCTCGTGCTCTACGCGAACCAGCCGCCCTTCGACGATGAGCGCGTGCGGATGGCGCTGCGCCTTGCCATGGACCGCGAGCAGATGACGGCGGCGATCACCGGCGGGCTCGGCACGCCCGCCGACGACGAGCCGATCTCGGCCGCCTACGAGTATTTCGACAAGACCCTCGCGCTGCGCAAGCAGGACCTCGCGAAGGCGCGCGAGCTCCTCAAGCAGGCCGGCCACGGCAACGGCTTCGAGCACAGGCTCGTCGTCTCGAACAGCCCCGCCTCGCGCGAGAAGACCGCGGTCGTCGTCCAGGCCATGGCGGCGCAGATCGGCATCCAGTTCAAGATCGAGCTGATGGACAACGCGCGCTACGGCGCCACCATCTGGAACAAGGGCGTCGCTTCCTATGTCGGCAATTACGGCACGCGACCGACCGAGGACGCAATCCTCAGCAAGCTCTATTCGGCGAAATACGGGATCGACGAGGGGCGCTGGGCCGGCACGGAAGCCGGCAAGCGAGTCGAAGCGCTGATCGAGCAGGGCCGCGCCGTCACCGACAGCGCCGCGCGGCGCAAGATCTATGACGAGATCCAGCGCATCACCAGCGACGACGGCCCGTTCATCATCCCCAATTTCTTCAATTCGCTTTATGCGAGCTGGACCTATGTCCATGAGTGGCCGGCGCTCGCGATCAACACCGAGATGCGGCTCGAGGAGTCGTGGCTATCGCCGGAGGCGCCCGGCCGCAAGGCGTGAACGGCGATGGCTCTCGCCTTGCTGCCGCGCCGCATCTTCTACGGTCTCGTCTCGCTGGCGATCCTGTCGGTCATCATTTTCGTCTGCACGCATCTCCTGCCGGGCGATGCCGCCACGGCGATCCTCGGCGAGGGCGCGACGCCGGCGGCGCTGGCGGCGCTGCGGGCGCGGCTCGGCCTCGATCAGCCGGCGCCCCTTCAGTTCGCGCACTGGCTCGGCGGTGTTCTCACCGGCGATTTCGGCGTCTCGACGACGCTGAACCAGCCCGCCGGGCCGATCATCGCCGAGCGCTTCCTCAATTCCATGGCGCTGGCGCTCGTCACCATCTTCTGCGCCGCGGCGATAGCCATTCCGCTCGGCGTCGTCGCCGCGGTGCGGCGCGGCAGCCGGCTCGACGGCACCATCCTGACGGCGAGCTATGTCGGCATCTCGATCCCCGATTTCGTCCTCGGCCCGGTCCTCATTCTGCTCTTCGCCGTGCCGCCGCTGGCGCTCTTCCCGTCGAGCGGCTTCGTCGCGTTCGCCGCCTCGCCCGCCGGATGGATTGCCCATCTCGTGCTGCCGGTCGCCGCCTTGACGGTGGTGCTGACGGCGCATCTGATGCGGCAGACGCGCTCGGGCATGCTCGACGTCCTCAACAGCGACTATGTGCGCACGGCGCGCCTCAAGGGCCTTCCGGAGCGCCTCGTCCTCTGGCGCCACGCGCTGCGCAACGCGCTCGGCACGACCTTGGCGGTGCTTGCCCTCGACCTCGGCTATCTCATGGGCAGCATCGTCATCATCGAGGAGATCTTCGCCTATCCCGGCCTCGGCCGCCTCATCGTCTATGCGGTCGCGAACCGGGACATCCCGCTGGTCGAGGACGTGGCGCTCGTCATCGGCACGGTTTACGTCGCGGCGAACCTCGTCGCCGACATCGCGCACGCGATGCTCGACCCGCGCCTCGCCCGGCCATGACGGAGCTGACCGCGGCAGCGCCGCCTGCGCGGCGCCAGCGCAACGCCTACCTTGCCCTCGGGCTTGCGCTGACGCTGGCGGCGATCGCGGCGGCAGCGCTCGGCCTCCTCTACACACCCTACCCGCCGGCGCGGATCGACCTCCTCCACCCGCTCGCCCGCCCGAGCCTCGGCCATCTTCTCGGAACCGACCGGTACGGGCGCGACGTCCTCAGCCGCGTGCTGGCGGGCGGCTGGCGCTCGCTGACGCTCGGTTTCGGCGCGACGGGGCTCGGGCTGGCGATCGGCCTGCCGGTCGCGCTTGCCACCGCATATTATCGCGGCGCGGTCGACCAGATCGTCATGCGCTTCGTCGATGCGCTACTGTCGATTCCGACTCTCGTCTTCGCGCTCCTCATCATCGTCGGGCTCGGTCCCGGGCAGGCGCAAGCGATCGTCGCGCTCGGCGTCGCCGCCGCGCCGAAATTCGTGCGGATCGTGCGCAGCGCCGCGCTGAGCGCGGCGAGCGAGGACTATGTCACCGCGGCGAAGGCGCGCGGCGAGCGGGCGCTCTACGTTCAATACGGCGAGGTTCTGCCCAATATCTGGCCGCCCGTCATCGTCGAGGCGAGCGTCAATATCGGCTTCGCCCTGATGGGCGGGGCCGCCCTCAGCTATCTCGGCCTCGGCACGCAGCCGCCTTTCGCCGATTGGGGCGTCATGATCAACGAGGCGCAGAAGCAGATCAGCGTCACCTTCTGGCCGCTCCTCGGGCCGGCCCTCGCCATCTCGCTCTCGATCATCGGCTTCAATCTCTTCGGCGAAGGGCTGCGCGACCGGCTCCATCTGCGCGCCGCGCTGGCCGATGCCTGAACCGCTCCTCGAAATCGACGGGCTCAGCATCAGCTTCCGCGTCGGCGGGCGCCGAATGCCGGCGCTCGCGGAGTTCAGCCTCGCGATCCATGCGGGCGAGGTGGTGGGGCTCGTCGGCGAATCGGGCTCGGGAAAGTCGACGGCGCTGTTCGCCGTCATGAACTATCTGCCCGAGAACGCGGTGGTGGAGCGCGGCAGCATCCGCTATCGCGGCATCGATCTGCTCAGCGCCGACCGGGCGACGCTCGACGGGCTGCGCGGCCGGCGCCTCGCCATGGTCTATCAAGATCCGGGCACGGCGCTCAACCCGGCGATCATCGCGGGCGACCAGATCGCCGAGGTGCTGCGCCGGCACCTCGGCTTCGACGAAGCCGGCGCTCGCCAACGCACCAAGGAGTTGCTCCGCCTCGTCGAGATCGAGGACCCCGACAGAGTCTACCGCTCCTACCCGCACCAGCTCTCGGGCGGCATGCGCCAGCGCGTGATGATCGCCATGGCGCTGAGCTGCGAGCCCGACCTGCTGCTGATGGACGAGCCGACGACCGCTCTCGACGTCATCGTCCAAGCGCATGTGCTCGATCTCGTGCGCTCGCTCCAGCGGAAGCTGCGCTCGGCCATCCTCTTCGTCTCGCACAATCTCGGGGCAGTCGCCGCGATCGCCCATCGCATCGGCGTGCTCTATGCGGGCGAGCTCATGGAGCTGGGGCCGGCAGTGCGCATTCTCGGGAAATCGCGCAATCCCTATACGCTCGGGCTCTTGGCGGCGGTGCCGCGCATCGCCGGGCGCGAGGCGGTCCAGGGCATTCCGGGCGCGGCCTCGCGCGATCCGCAGCGCTTCGGCCGCTGCGTCTTTGCCGAGCGATGCCCGTCGGCCGAAGCAATCTGCCTGGCGGAACGGCCGCGCCTGCTCGCCGTCCCGCCGGATGCGGCGCAGCGCTCGCGCTGCCACTTCGCCAACGATCCGAAGATCGACCGGGCCTGGTCGCAAGGCGCGGCCGCGCCGACGCCGTCGGCGCAGCCGCGGAGTGCCGGCGCCGACCTCCTGCTCGAAGTCGCCGGCCTCTCGGTCGAGTATCGCCAGGGCTTCCGCCTCTTCGCGCGCCCGGCCCTCCGCGCGTTGCGCAACGTCTCCTTCCGCCTCCCGCGCGAGCGCGTGCTCGCTATCGTCGGCGAGAGCGGCAGCGGCAAATCCACGCTGGCGCGGGCGATCCTGCGGCTGGAGCCCGGGGCGAGCGGACGCGTCCTCTTCGAGGGCGCCGACGTCTTTGCGCTCGATGCTGCAGGACTCCGCCGCTTTCGCCGCAAGGCCCAGATCGTCTTCCAAAATCCGACGAGCTCGCTCAACCCGCAGCGCAGCGTGTTCGAGCTGGTGGCGCGTCCTCTCGCCCTCGCCGCGGTGCCGCGCCGCGAGCAGCGGGACCGCGTTCGCGCCGTTCTTGCCGCGGTCGGGCTCGGCGACCTCTATCTCGACCGCTATCCGCGCCAGCTCAGCGGCGGCGAAAAGCAGCGCGTCGCGCTGGCCCGCGCCTTCGTCACCGAGCCGCTTCTCGTCATTCTCGACGAGCCGACGACGGCCCTCGATGTCTCGGTGCAGGCCGCCGTTCTCGAGCTCCTGGCCAAGGAGAAGGAGCGCCTGCGCTGCGCCTATCTTTTTATTTCCCACGATCTCGCGGTAGTGCGGCAGATCGCCGACGAGGTTCTCGTGCTGCGCCACGGCACCGTCCAGGAAAGCGGGCCGATCGAGCCTCTCTTCGAGGCGCCCGCAAACGCCTATACGCGGGCGCTCATCGCGGCGGTGCCGTCCTTCTCGACCGACCGCGCGACGGGCGGGTCTCCGCGATGAAGCTGCATCGGCGAGTGCGGGAAAGCGTCCGGCGAGCCTGCGGCGGCGGCTCCGCCCTCCTCACGCGGGAATCTTCGCGATGGGAAAGATGCGCCGCCACTCGTCGCGCTGATAGGTGCCGTACCGGAAGGGCTCGAACTCGGTCGTGCCGT
>JAJPHB010000064.1 GCA_021325525.1 Alphaproteobacteria bacterium | reverse complement strand
AGGCAAAGCGGCAACATTGCCAGGCTGCGGCCGGCGTATTACGCTAAGCCCGTGTTGTTCGGCCGCGGCCTGGTGAGAGGATGGTGAACCGGACCCTTCTGTTCGGCGCAGGCGGCCTCCTTGGCGCGGCGGCTGTTGCGGCCGTGGTCGTGACCTATCACCCTGGCCGCGAGCGCATGCCGTCGCCGAAAGCCGCGGCGGGATCGTCGACCGCAGCGACGGCGCCCGCATCGACGGCTGCATCCACGGGGCCGGACGGCGCTGCCCCGCAGCGCGCCGCGCCCGCATCGGCGGCGGCCGCGGCGGCGCCCGCTCCCGCTTCCGAAGCGCCGGTGCCGCCGAGCTTCGATGTCGTGCGCGTCGATCCGCAGGGGAGCGCCGTCATCGCGGGGCGGGCGGCGCCCAACGCCGAGGTCTCTGTGCTGGATGGCGACCGCCTCGTCGGCCGTGTCACGGCGGATGCGCGGGGCGAGTGGGTCATCCTGCCCGCAGAGGCTCTGCCGCCGGGCAACCGCACGCTCCGCCTCTCGGAGAAGCTGCCGGGCAAGGGCGAGGCCGTTGCCTCGGCCGGCGATGTGCTTCTCGCAGTGCCGCAGCCGCGCCGTGACGTCGCAGGGCAGTCGGCGCCCGGACCCAGCGGCGCGCTCGCGCTGCTGGTGCCGCATGCGGGCGATGCCGTGGCGCGGCCGCTGCAAGTGCCGCAGGGGCAGGCGGCCGCAAGCGGGAAGAGCGGCGCTGTCAGCCTCGACATCATCGAATATGATTCGGAGGGACGCCTGGCGCTCGCCGGCCGCGCCGATCCCGACCGCGCCCTCGACATCTATCTCGGCGACAAGCTGATCGCCGAAGCGCGCGCCGGCAGCGACGGCGCGTGGTCGGCAAAGCCGAAGGATCCGATTCCCTCCGGACCGCAGCAGCTCCGGATCGACGCGTTGGGCGGCGCCGGCAAGGTCGTCGCCCGGCTCGCCATACCCTTCCGCCGCGCCGAGACGGCGAATCTCGCGCGCGGTGAATTCTTCACCGTGATGCCGGGAAACAATCTCTGGCGCATCGCCCGCCGGTCCTACGGCTCGGGCCTGCGCTACGCCATCATTTACGCCGCCAATCGCGATCTGATCGCGGATCCCAACCGGATCTATCCGGGTCAGGTCTTCAAGCTGCCGCCGGGATGAGGCTCGCGGCGTCGCCCAGCACGTCGAGAAGCAAGGCCAGATAGGCATCGCCGCGTGCGAGCACGCCGACCGCCCCCGCGATCATCGCCGCGGGCGAGACCGGGCGCGGAAGGTCGAGGGCGCCCGAGACGGCGATGTCCTGCGACGGGGTGAGGCGCCAATCGAGCTCGGTCCAGTGGCAGGCGGCGGTGATAGTGCGCAGCGCCCGCTGCCGCCGCTGCGCGGCTTCCGCCGTGAAGGGCAGCGGCCCCAGTTCGCCGGAGATGGTGAGGCGCGCGCCCGCCCCGTGCCTCGCGAGCGCTCCCGAGAATGGAACGTCGCGCCAGAGGAAGCGGAAGGTGAACGGCCTTGCTCCCTCGGCGGGGTCGATCGCCCGCGGCAATTCGAGGCGCTCCAGCGCGATGGGCGACGCCGCGCCGGCGGCTGGCAAGGGCGAGGCGGGAGGCGAAGTCGAGGCGATGCAGTCCATCGGGCCGGCTTTCTCGAGGCGATGCATGAATCCTCGGCGAAACTCGCTTAAGACGGGGTAAATGCCTGGACTCGCCTCGTTGCGGGCCGTCAGCTCGTGAGGGTGACCTCGATCTCGCCCTCGCGTCGGATGACATTCATCGCGACGTCGGTCGTGTGCTGGCGGAAGAGGAGATCGACGCTGGCATCGCCGAGGCGGAGGCGGCGCAAATGCAGCTCGCTGACGCCCGCGGGCAGGCTCGGCCGCCGGAAACGGATCTGCCGCGCCCGCGGCTCGAAGGAGATGCCGAGCCCAGCGCCGAGAAGGCCGAGCACGGTGGCGCTCGACCAGGCCTGCGGAATGCAGGCGACCGGATAGGCGACGGGCCCCATGCCGGGGCGCCGCGGGAAGCCGCAGAAGAGCTCGGGCAGGCGGTGCTGATCGAGGAAGACCGAGGCCGCGAACATTCCGGCGAGGATGCTGTGCAGACCGTCGCGGTGGCCGTAGCGAGCGAGACCGGCGCCGATAATGCCGTTGTCGTGCGGCCACACCGAGCCGTTGTGATAGGACATCGGATTGTAGCGGCTCTCGCCGGTCGCGATGGTGCGGACGCCCCAGCCGGAGAAGGAGGGGTCCGCCATCAGCGTCGCGGCGACGCGCCGCGCATGCTCGTCCGCGGCGATCCCGCAAAAGAGGGCGTGGCCGGCATTGGAGCTGCGCACGCGGCAGGGGCGCTTGGCGCCGTCGAGGGCGAGGGCGTAGGTGCCGAGCTCCTCGCACCAGAAAGCGGCGGCAAAACGCCGGCGGAGCAGGACCGCCTCGCCGAGGAGCGCCGCCGCGCGCTGCGGCTCGCCCAGCGCCTGGGCGAGAGCGGCGGCATGGAGGCGGGCCGCATAGGCATAGGCCTGAACCTCGCACAGCGCAATCGGCGTCTCGGCAAGGCGACCGTCGGCGTGAAAGATGGAATCTTCGGAGTCCTTCCATCCCTGGTTGCGGAGCCCGTTCTCCGAATCGCGCCCGTATTCGATGAAGCCGTCGCCGTCGCGGTCGCCATACCGCTCCATCCAGTCGAGCGCGGCCAGGATATTGGGCCAGATCGTCCGAATGAAGGCGAGGTCGTCGGTGCGCTCCCAATAGGCGCCGGCCAGCATGATGAACAGCAGCGTCCCGTCGATGCTGCCGTAATAGCGAGCGAAGGGGACCTCGCCGAGATTGGCCATCTCGCCTTTGCGCGTCTCGTGCAGGATCTTGCCGGGCGCGGCGTCGCGGCGCGGATCCTTGACCGTCGCTTGCGTGGCCGCCAGGAAGCCCAGCACGCCTTTGGCAAGCGCCGGATCGGCCCACAGGCCGAGCAGCGCCGCGATGATCCCGTCGCGACCGAAAGGCGTCGAGAACCAGGGGATTCCCGCATAGGGGTAAGGTCCGTGCGGCGTCATCGTGGTGAGCATCGCGAGATCGCAGCGCGAGCGTTCCAGCCACTCGTTGAAGGACTGGTTCGAGGTCTCGATCTCGATTTCGGCTGCGCTCGGGGGAATGCCGTCGCCGCTGCTCTGCGGATTTGCGACCGTGACGATGGGAGTGCCCATCATCGCGACCGGAGAGCGCAGCGGGAGCACGGTGCAGCGCGTTTCGATCGTGATGGTGAACTCCTCCCCGGGCGCCACGGCGAGGCGGTAGAGGACCTCCTCGGCGGCGATGCGCTCCGGTGGCGGAGCAAAGCGCAGCTGCGTGCTGCGCAGCCGGCCATCGCACCCCTCATAGGCGAATTCGATGCGATCCCCATCGATGCGGGGCGTCCGCGTGTGCCCGCGCCGGGAACGGTGCTGGCCGCGCACCTCGAAGATGTCGCGGAAATCGGCGCCGAGCTCGATCCGCATCGGCAGCGACACCGCCCGGTCGCCGTAGTTGCGAAAGCGGAGCGTCTCGCGGCAGAGGCCGTGCCCGAGCGTCTTCGTCCGCAGCAGATGCAGCAGCTCGCGGGCGACGGCGAGCTCGCCGGAGCGGAAGATGTCGGGGTTGGTGAGGTCGACCGACAAGGTGGTCGTCCTGGTGATCACGGTCGAGCCCAGCAGCATGGGCGGGCCGCCCGCGATGGACAGCGAAAATTCCGAGAGAAAGCGCGTGTCCTCGTAGAAAAGCCCTTCGGCCGTATGCGCACCCGAGCGGATGTCGCCGCGCAGGTCGAAGACGCCGAAGGTGTCGCCGCATTTGAGGACGCGCGGCCGCGTCCCCATGACCTCCGCGGTCGCGGCGATATGGAAGCGGTTGTCGAGATGGGGATGAACGGTGTCAGGCACGCTGCATCTCGTCCGCCGCCTCGCCGCCGAGGCGATCATCCGGTATCGCGACGGCTCCGGCAAGGAGGCGCTCATAAAGCCCGACATAGTCCATCGCCATCCGCCGCGCCGAAAACCGCTCCTCGAAGCGCTGGCGGATGCGGGCGCGATCGAAATCGGCGAGACGGCGCAAGGCCGCCGCCGCCTCATTCTCGCCGGCGACGAGGAATCCCGTGATGCCGTCCTCGATCACCTCGGGCGCCGCACCGTTGGGAAAGGCGATGACCGGCGTGCCGCAGGCCATGGCTTCGATCATGACGAGGCCGAAGGGCTCGGGCCATTCGATCGGGAAGAGGAGGGCGGCGGCGCGCCCGAGGAACTCCTCCTTCGCGCTGTCGTCGATCTCGCCGAGGAAGGCGATGTCGGGCCCGAGCTCCGGGCGAATGACGGTGTTGAAGAACTCGGTGTCGGCGCGGTCGATCTTCGCCGCGACGCGGAGCGGCATGCCGGCGCGGCGGGCGATGCGGATGGCGCGGGCAAGCCCCTTCTCGGGCGAGACGCGGCCGAGGAAGGCGAGATAGCCGCCATCGCCCCCACCCGGGCGCAGCATCGCCTCGGGGAGGCCGTGATGCACCGTGCCGATCCAACTCGCTTCCGGCAGGCTCGCCCGCTGCGCGGCCGAGATCGCGACGAGCGGCATCTCGTCGAACGCATCGAAGAAGCGGCGGAGCTCCGGGCGGTCGAGGCGGCCATGCAGGGTGGTGAGGCACGCCGCCGGCCGGTGGGCGAAGATCGGAAACTGCACGAGATCGGTATGAAAATGGATGATGTCGAAGCTCGCGGCTTCCTTCAGCACGCGGCGCATCATCAGCAGATGCGAGGCGATGGGCTCGTAGCAGCTCGGGCTGTCGCGCAGCGCGCTCTCGCTGCACACCCGCAACGAGGCCGAGGTCCGCGAGCCGCCCGCGGCAAACAGGGTGACGTCGTGGCCGAGACCGATCAGCGCTTCGGTGAGATAGGAGACGATGCGTTCCGTGCCGCCGTAGGTCCGCGGAGGGACGCATTCGGCAAGCGGCGAGACCTGAGCAATGCGCATTCCCAGCAGCAGAGGTTGCGCCCCGTCGCGGCGCCGGCCGGCGTGGTGACCGCCGTGCCGATCGGGGTCGTTGTTGTGCCGCCGTCTTAAACGGGGAATGGCAGGAGGCGTTCCCGCGCTTATTGCGGCACGCAGAGGAAGGTGGCGCGGACCGGCGTCAGCAGCGGGCAACTGAGCCGCATGTCCTGGCCGAGGAGCTCGGGAACGGCCTCGGGGCCGCAGGCCTCGGCAGCGGCGGCGCGCACCTTCTCTGGCGTCGAGAAGAGCCCGTTGTAGCAGATGCCGACGCGCTCGCCGGTTTCGACGGCGCCGCGCGGGGCCGGGCGCGGCAAACCCTGGAAAGGCGCGATGTCGCCGCTGCAGGCGCCGGCGAGGAGGGCGAGCAGAGAGAGCGCGAGGCGGCGCCATCGTCCATGGCGGTTCGCCGGGCGCACGGAGCTCATGAGCGGGCTGCCGCCCCGGCGCCGGACGCGCTCTCGGCGACCGGGCGCCGCCCCGGAACGAGGACGAGCCCCAGCGCCGCCGCGACCAGGGCCAGCGCCGTGATTTCGGCAAGGCCCAGCCTCTCGCCGAGCAGCAGGGCGCTCGACAAGAGCCCGACCGCCGGCACGGCGAGCGAGCTGATCCCGGCGACGGTGCCCGGCAGGCGCGACAGCGATTTGAACCACGCCCATTGGCCGAAGATCATCGGCAGGGCGATGATATAGGCGAAGACCGCGAGAGTGGCGGGAGGCAGCGCCAGCAGACGCGGCGGCGGGTCGTGGAGAAGCGCGGCGACGGCGAGCGGGACGCCGCCCAGCAACAGCATCCAGCCGGTCATCTGCGCGACCGAGCGTGAAAAATTGAAGCGCTTCAAGAGGACGACGCCGAAGGCCCAGCCGATCGCCGCGGCGAGGATGACGAGCGTGCCGAGCGGCGCCGTGCTCAGCGTCGCGGCCTCGGGGGCGAGCAGCACGGCGATTCCGGCCATGCCGAGCAGCAACCCGACGAGGCGGCGGCGCCCCAGCCGCTCGCGCAGGACAAGGGCGCTGAACAGCGCCACCCAGACCGGCATCGTATAGGCGAGCAGCGCCGCTCGCCCGGCCGGGATGAGGGTGAGGGCGATTCCGGTGCACAGATACCAGACCGTGACATTGAAGAACGAGACGGCGATGAGCGCCGGCCATTGCCGGCGCGGCACGCCGAGCCGCTCGCCGCCGAGCCGCGCGATGAGCAGCATCGCCGGCGCGGTGAGCCAAAGGCAAAGCAGGCGGAAGGTGAGGACAGGCATCTCGGCGAGGACGAACTTCATCGCCGGCCAATTGAGACCCCAGACGAGGGAGAGCCCGGCGAGCAGCAGCAGGGTGCGCCAGCTCGGCTCGCCGGCCCGCGGCGTGGCGGCCATTCCGCTCTTCAGTCGGCGAGGGCGCGCTCGAGAAAGGCGGCGGCGCGGAGCAGTCGCGCATCGTCGCCGACGCGCCCGACGAGCTGCGCGCCGAGCGGCAGGCCGTTCGGGCCGCGCCCGGCCGGGATGGTGACGCAAGGCGCGTGCAGCATCGTCCAGCAGCGGTTGAAGACGGCATCGCCCGTGCTGGCGAGCCCTCTCGGCGCCTCGCCGGGAGCGGCCGGCACGAGCAGCGCGTCGGCCTCGCCGAGGAGACGCGGCAGCGCCAACCGCGCGCGCTCGACGATGCGCCAGGCCTCGTCGTACTCGGCGCCGCTGATCGCCGCCCCGCTGGCGAGGCGTTCGCGCAGAATGGCGGAAATCTGATCCCAGTGCGTCAGCCGCTCGAAGGCGAGGCAGCCGGCCGAATCGTATTCCATGATGACTTTGTGTGCGGCGCCGAGATCCTGATGCTCGGGCGCGGCGCCTTCTTCGGTCACCTCGGCTCCGGCGCGGCGCAGGCGCTCGGCCGCGGCCTCGATCGCCGCGTGGGTCGCCGCGTCGGCTTGCGGCCATTCCGGCGCGCGGTAGAGCTTGATGCGCGGCGTCGGCATCGCGGCGCCAGGCTCGAGCTCCGGCCGATTGCTCAAGGCGGCGGCGAAGAAGGCGGCATCGGCCACGTCGCGCGCCAGGACGCCGACCGTATCGAGGCTGTCGGCGAGCGGCTTGACGCCGGTCCGGGGGATAAGGCCGAAGCTGGGCTTGTAGCCGACGATGCCGCAGAAGGCGGCCGGCCGGATCACCGAGCCCGCGGTCTGCGTGCCGAAGGCGAGCGGCACCATGCCGTCGGCGACGGCCGCGGCCGAGCCGCTCGACGAGCCGCCGGGCGTATGCGCCCGATTGTGCGGGTTCGCCGTCTTGCCCGGATGCGCATTGGCAAATTCCGTCGTCACCGTCTTGCCGAGGGCGACGGCGCCGGCGGCGCGGGCGAGCGCGACGCAGGCGGCGTCCGCGGCCGGCCGATGGCCCGCATAGATGGGGGAGCCATAGGCCGTCGGCATGTCATGCGTGTCCATCACGTCCTTGACGCCGATCGGCAGGCCGCGCAGCGGCCCCGACCCGGCCCGGTCGCGGCGCCGCGCCTCGGCGAGCGCGCGCTCCGGGTCGAGGTGGATCCAGGCCCCGACGACGGCTTCGCGCTCGGCGATGCGGTCGAGGCAGATCCGCGTCAGCTCTTCCGAGCTGAGGCTGCCCGCGGCGATCCGGGCGGCGGCGTTGCGGGCGGAGAGTGGAGTAAAGCCGGTCACGGGCGGGCTCCTCGAAGCGTGTGGCTGAGCCGGGCTTCGGACCCGACCCTCCGATCTCGGCCCGAAATCGAAGGGTACGGCCGTCGCACGATTGCCGGAGTATGTCAGCCCAGCGTGCCGCGTCCAAGCGGAGAGCAGGGCAGCGCCACGCGGTTCAGAGATATCCCGTTCCCATCTCCTCGGCGAAGCGGCCGGGGTCGCCCTCCCAGACGATCCGGGCATGCTCCAGCACGTAGACGCGGTCGGCATGCGGCAGGGCGAAGGTGACGTTCTGCTCGCCGAGCAGCACGGTGATCGAGGTCGTTTTGCGCAGCCGCTCCAACGCCTTCGAGAGCTGCTCCAGGATGACCGGGGCAAGGCCGAGCGTCGGCTCGTCGAGGATGAGGAGCTTCGGCTGCATCATCAGCGCCCTGGCGATCGCCAGCATCTGCTGCTCGCCGCCGGAGAGGGTGCGCGCCGCCTGGCCCTGGCGCGATTTCAGGATGGGGAAGAGCTCGAAGAGCCAGGCGAGGTGCCGTGCGCGCGAGGCGGCGGGCAAATGCTGGCCGCCGAGATCGAGATTCTCGCGCACCGACATGTCGCCGAAGAGCTCGCGTGTTTCCGGGCATTGCACGACGCCGCCGCGCGCGATGGCGCCCGCCGTCATGCCCTTGAGGCTGCGCTCGCCGAAGCGGATTGCGCCCGCATAGGGGACCAGGCCCGAGATGGCGTTGAAGAGCGTCGTCTTGCCGGCGCCGTTGAGGCCGACGACGGAGACGAACTCGCCTTCGCGGACATGGATGCTGACCTTCTCCAGCGCCTGCGCCTTGCCGTAGAAGACGCTGAGATCGGCGACATCGAGGAGGGGCGGGCTCGCGCCTGCTGTTTCGAGGCGCCGCTCGACCGCCTCGATCTTGCCGCCGAGATAGACGCGGCGCACCGTCTCGTTCTGCATCACCTCGTCGGCGCTGCCCTCGGCGACGTGCTCGCCGAGATACATGGCAAGCACGCGATCGACGAGGGCGGCGACGCTCTTGACGTTGTGGTCGACGAGGAGCACGGCGCGGCCTTCCTCGCGAAAGCCATGGATGAGCTCGGAGAAGGCGCGCATCTCGGCGCCGGTGAGGCCGGCGAAGGGCTCGTCGACGAGCACCACCTTAGGGTCGCGCGCGATCGCCTTCGCCATCTCCATGCGCCGCAGATCGGCGAAAGGCAGGGTCGAGGGATGGCGGTGCATGACGGCGCCGAGACCGACGCGCTCGGCGATGGCGCGGGCGCGCTCGTCGACGCCGGGCGCGGCGGCAAGGCGCAGCAAGGAGTCGGGGAGAAGCGCGAGCTTGATGTTCTCGAGCACGGTCTGGCGGTGCAGCGGACGCGAATGCTGGAAGACGATGCCGATCCCGGCCCGGGCGATGCGATGGGGCGGCCATCCGGCGATGTCGACGCCGTCGAGCTTCACCGTGCCGGCATTCGGCCGCTCGATGCCCATGATGAGCTTCATCACCGTCGATTTGCCGGAGCCGTTCGGGCCGATGAGGCCGAGGATCTCGCCGCCCGCGATGTTGAAGGCGATGTCCTTGACGGCGACGAGGCCGCCGAAGCGCTTGGTGAGGCCGCTGACGGCGAGGCGCGAGGGGCCGGTCATTCGCGCTCTCCCGCGCGCAGCGCATAGCCGAGGAGGCCGTCCGGGAAGAAGAGGATCACGGCGAGCGCCACGGCCGAGACGACGAAGGTGTTGAGCTGGCCCAAAGGCCGCAACGCCTCGCTGGCGAGGATGAGGACCACGGCGCCGAGCGCGCCGCCGAGGATGGTGCGGCGCCCGCCCAGCACGGCCGCGATGATGACCTGAACGCCGATGCCGATATCGATGATCGTGTCGACCGAGGCGGCGCCTTCGTAGAAGACCAGCATAGCGCCCGCGATCCCGGAGAAGACGGCGCTGATGCAGAAGGCGGCGATCTTGTGCTTCGTCACGTTGAAGCCGAGGGCCTGCGCCTCGACCGCGTCCTGGCCGCTCGCCTGGAGAATGAGCCCGATCGCCGAGCGCGAAAGGCCGAAGAGAATGATGGCGCAGACGACGAGGAAGGCGAGCGCGTACCAATAATTGACGTTGCCGTCGATCGAGAGCACGTCCGGGACGGTCATGCCGATCTCGCCGCCGGTGACGCCGGCGAAGATGACGATCGCGTTCTGCAGGAGGAGCACCGCGACGAGGGTGACGAGGCCGAAATAGGGTCCGCGCAGGCGCAGCGCCGGCAAGGCGAGGAGGAGGCCGCCGGCGATGGCGGCGAGGGCGCCGAGCGCGACGCAAACGACAATCGGCAGCCCGTATTGGTTGTCGACGATGCCAGCCGTATAGGCGCCGAGCCCGATGAGGAAGGTGGGGCCGAAATTCACCTCGCCGGCGAAGCCGAAGAGAAGGTCCCAGGCCATGGCGAAGACGCCGAAATAATAGGAGGCGGTGAGCACGCTCAAAATGTAGGCGGAGACCCAGAAGGGCAGCAGCGCCATGGCGATGACGACGAGGGCGCCGATCCACAGCGCGGAGGAGCGGGGGAGGCGGGTCATCGCCGGCTCCTACCGTCGCCCGAGCAGGCCTTGCGGCCGGATATAGACGACGAGGACGAGGAGGATGAGGGCCGGAATCGGGCGCAAGGTCGGCGCCACGAGATAGGCGGTGATGGTTTCGAGATAGCCCACCACATAGGCGGCGACGAGCGAGCCTGAGACGCTGCCGAGGCCGCCCAGCACCACGATCGAGAAGGCGCTCGCCGTCAGCTGTCCGGCATTGGCCGAGCTGAGGCCGAGGAAGGAGGCGAGCAGCACGCCGGCGATCCCGGCGAGGATTCCGTAGATCGTCCAGACCAGAAGGTAGATGTTCGAGAGCTCGAAGCCGAGAAGGGTGAGGCCGCGCGGATTGATCGAGGCGGCGAGGAGCGCCTTGCCGGCTTGCGTCCGGTTGACCAAGACCCAGAGCAGCCCGATGGCGATCCAGCACAGCGCCGCGATCATGATCTCGTTATAGGGCGTGCGCACGCCGAGGATGTTGACGATGCCGCCGATGAGCGGCCGCATCGTCACCGGATTGTCGGTGAAGAGATAGGCCATGCCGACCTGGATCATGATGCCCCAGAGCAGCGTGCCGGTGAGGACGAAGATCTCCGTCTCCTCGCGCGGGATCGCCTTCGAGCGCTGGATCGGCCGCACCACGACGAAATAGGTGGCAAAGGCGCTGACGAGCCCGGCGAGAATGCCGATCAGGGTCCCGGCATAGGTGCCGAGGCCGAGATCGCCGGCGGCAAGCCAGCCGATGAGGGCCGCCACCAGCATGATGCCGCCATGGGCGAGGTTGAGGACGCCGGAAACGCCGAACATCAGCGTGAAGCCGACCGCGCCGAGCCCATAGAGCGAGCCGATGGCGAAGCCGTCGATCAGAATTTGCAGCCCGAGCATAGCCCCGCTTTACCGAGTCTTCTTGTGCCGTGTCCAGAAAACGCAGGTCGCGATCCCGGCATGACGCCGGGACCGCGACCCGTTCGGCCGCCTCAGCTCTCTTGCTACTGCGCCGCCGCCTGCTGCGGCAGCTTGATGAAGGCCGGGAACTTCAGCTTCGCCTTGCAGATATCCGTCGGCCAGACGCAGACCTGCTTGCCGTCCTGCCATTGGATGGCGACGCCGGCCATGTAGTCTTTGCCGACCTTGACCGCATGGGTGTAGGGGCTGTCCTTGCCGTTGAACTGGACGCGGCCCATCGTCCCCACGTAATCGGTCTTCTCCAGCGCCTCGACCATCTTGTCGGGATCGGTCGAGCCGGCGCGCTGCACGGCGAGCGCGATGATGTTCACGTCGTCATAGCTCGAATAGCCGTCATAGGAGGGCGAGACTCCGTAGCGCTTCGTGTAGTTGTCGGTGAAGGAAATGGTCGTCGGCGTCAGCGCGACGCCGGGCGCCGCCGCCGTCGAGGTGATGACGCCCTCGGTCGCGCCGTTGGTGTCCTTCCAGAAGCTGCTCGTCGTCGCCTGCGAGCTCTGGCCGGCCATCGGGATCGGCACCTGCTGGTCGTGCCACTGCACGGTCGGCTGCACGCCGACATGGCTGATCCCGGTGATGATGACGTCGGGATGCTTGGCTTCGATCTGATGGAAGATCGGGGTGAAATCGGTGGTGTCGGGATTGAAGCGGATGTGGTCCAGCACCTTGAGCCCGATCTTCGGCAGGCACTTCTGGTATTCCTCGTCGAGCGGCGTCGTCCAGGCGGCGTCCTCGCTCATGATGACCGAGCTTTTCATCTTGTACGGCCCGACGAGCAGATCCTTCGTCGTGTCGCAGATCGTATCGGCGAGCCCGGCCGAATTGATCCAGCCGTGGAACATGTATTTGTAGTGCTCGTAATCGTCGTGCACATGCTTCGAGATGAGCGTGCTGGCCGCGCCCGGGGTGATGGTCGGCATATGGAGCCGCGCCGCCCAAGGCTCGACCGCGAGCGCCACCTCGCTGATGTAGCTGACGATCACCGCGTTGACGTGGTCCTGGTTGACGGCGCGCTGGAAGGCGCGCACGGCATCCGCCGCCGAGGAATGGTCGTCATAGGTGATGACCTCGATCTTGCGGCCGCCGACGCCGCCCTTGGCGTTGAGGTCGTCGGCCGCCATCTGCGCCGCCTTCGTGATCGAGGCGCCGGCCACCGCCGATTCCTCGCCGATGACGCCGATCTTGATCGGGGCGCTGCTCTGCGCCGAGACCGCCGGCGCGACGGCAAGCGCGGCGACCAGCGCCGTGCCGCCCTGCACGAGCCGGCGGAGCGCCTGGGTTGCGGTTTCTCTGGAATTCGCCATCGAATGTTTCCTCCTGGTTTTGTCCGGCTCTGCACGCCTTGTCGATTGCTAACGCCGGGAGCAATCGACGGCTCTCGGCCATATTGCGAAATCGGGCGCCCGACGGCCAGAGGGAATTTGGCAGGATTGCTGATCTTTTTTCGCCGCTCGGCAGCTACAGCCCAAGCCCCTTGCGCGCCGCCGGCGTGATCTGCTGCTCGATCTCGTTCATATCCGCCCAGGGATCGGCGCCGCGCGCCAGGCGCGCGCCGATGGTGGCGAGGGTGAGAGCCGGCTTGGTGCCGGCCGAGAGCTCGCTCCAGGCGAGGGGAGCCGCGATCGGGGCTTCGGGACGGGCGCGCGTCGAGTAGGGCGCGATCGCCGTCGCGCCGCGCTCGTTGCGCAGGTAGTCGATGAAGATCCGGCCGACGCGCTCCTTTTTCAGCGGATTGATGGTGTAGCGCCGCGGGGCCTCGTCGACCATGGCGGCGGCGAAGGCGCGGGCGAAGAGCTTGACCTCCTCCCAGCCGTGTTTCGGGGCGATCGGCGCAACGACGTGGAGACCCTTGCCCCCGGTCGTCTTCGGAAAGCTCTGGAAGCCGAGCGCCGCGAGGTCGTCGCGCACCGCGAAGGCGGCTTCGACGACGCGGCTCCAAGGGAGGGCGGGGTCGGGGTCGAGATCGAAGATCAAGCGGTCCGGATGCTCGACATCCGCGGCGCGGGCGCCCCAGGGATGAATTTCGAGCACGCCGATCTGGACGAGGGCGACGAGGCCGGGGAGATCCTCGACGAGGCTGTAGGCGGCGGGCCCCTCACGCTCGCGGATGGAGACGTGGCGGATGGCGGGCGGCGCCGCCGGGCCGAGATGCTTCTGGTAGAAGCAGGCCTTCTCCTGCCCCGCGGGACAGCGGACGAGGCTGAGGGGCCGTCCCGCGATATGCGGCAGAATCCAGGCGCCGACGCTCTCGTAATACTCGGCAAGTCGCCGTTTGGAGATGCCTTGTTCGGGATAAAGCAGCTTGTCGGGATGCGTGAGGCGCACCTCGGCCACGATGATCGATCCGTCCGCTGCTTCTGCGCTTCTGCCGGCCATTGCCGCCCTCCCGTGCCGGACCTGCTTGGAACAGCGCCGGGGGGCGCGGGTTCCGAAGGGAGCGGCGGTAGCAACGAGAACGGCGGATCCGTGGACCCGCCGTTCTGCCCTCGAAGCGAGGAGACGATCAGCCGACCGAGAGGCCGATATACTCGTTGGTGCCGTGGCGATTGAGGAGCAGCAGCAGGTGCTTGTTGCCCGATTGCTGCGCCTCCCTCAGCTTCTGCGCGGCTTCGCCCGGATTGCTCACCGGCTGCTGGTTGATGGCGACGATGACGTCGCCGGGCTCGATGCCGAGATCGGCGGCCGGGCTGTCCTGCTGGACATTCGTCACGACGACGCCCTTGACGCTGCCTTTGAGGCCGAGCCGCTGCCGCGTGCGGTTGTCCAGCTTGCCGAGCTGAATGCCGAGCGCGCTCGCCCGGTCGGGGCTCGCTTGCTGGCCTTCCTCATTGCTAGCGACCTGCTCGTTGCTCGGCATCTGGCCGACATTGGCCTGGACCTGCTCCTCCTTGCCGCCGCGCCAGATCGTCATGTCGACGCGCTTGCCGGCCGGCGTCTCGGCGACGAGGCGCGGCAAGTCATGGAGCTGGTCGACGGGATGGCCGTTGTAGCTCAGGATCACGTCGCCCTGCTTCAAGCCGGCCTTCGCCGCCGGGCTGTCGGGCGTCACGTCGGCGACGAGCGCGCCGTGGTCGTTCTTCAACCCGAGGCTGCTGGCGATGTCGGGCGTCACCTCCTGGATCTGGACGCCGAGCCAGCCGCGCTCGACCTTGCCGTGCTCGCGCAGCTGCGTGATGATGTTCTTCGCTAGGTTGGAGGGGATGGCGAAGCCGATTCCGACGCTGCCGCCATTGGGCGAATAGATCGCCGTGTTGATGCCGATCACCTGGCCCTGCATGTTGAAGGTCGGGCCGCCGGAATTGCCGCGGTTGATCGGCGCGTCGAGCTGCAGGAAATCATCGAAGGGGCCGGAGTGGATGTCGCGGCCGCGCGCCGAGATGATGCCGGTCGTGACCGTGCCGCCGAGGCCGAACGGATTGCCGACCGCGATGATCCAGTCGCCGACATTGGCCACGCTGCTGTCGCCCCAGGTGACATAGGGCAGCGGCTTCTTCGTATCGATCTTGAGGAGCGCGAGATCGGTCTTGGGATCACGACCTACGATCTTCGCCGGATGCTTGGTGTTGTCCTGGAAAATGACCGTGACCGTGCCCGACTCGCCGACGACGTGATTGTTGGTCACGACATAGCCCTGCGGGTCGATGATGAAGCCGGAGCCGAGCGCGACGCGCTTGGCGTTGGGGGGCGGCGCCTGCATGTTCGGCATCTGCTGCTCGAAGAAGCGCCGGAGAAACTCGTCGAAGGGGCTGGGCGGGAAGTTCGGTATGCTGTTGCCGTTATCGCCCGGGAATGCTTGCTGATCCTCGCTCGGCGTGTTGTCGGTGACTTTCGAGGTGACCGAGATGTTGACGACCGCCGGCATCACCTTCTTGATGATCGGCGACAGGCTCGGCAAGGTCTGCGGCGCCGCCTGCTGCGTCTGCTGCGTGAGGTTCTGCGCCCCCATCTGCGACTGTCCGAACGCCATGGGGGCGAGGGTCGGAACCGCCAGCGAGGCGCCGAGCGCCGTCGCCAGCAGCATCGTCCGGAAGCTCCGCTTGCGCAGCGGCGGACCGCCGCGCGCCGGCATGTTGTTGTGGTCCATCATCTCTCTCCTTCGTTGGGCGCCGCCCGAAGAAATCGGTGGCCTTCTCTGCGAATGACAATAATGATCCAGTCTGATCGGCGCATGTCCTCTGAATTAAAAAGCTGTAATCTTGGCGCGGCGAAACTAGACTGATCGGACGCAAGCATTGCCGCAGAGCAGCGACAGAGCCGGGGCAAGCTGTAGGCGTCGAATGAAGGCCGGGCTGCGCGCCGGGCGAGGCAAGCCCGATGCCGCGGCGCACCGCGTCCTTGCCCTCCTTTCGGCAACGAACGGGATGACTGCCGAGCCGCCATTCTCGATCCGCCTCGCCTCGAGCGCCTCGACCGAGGAAACGCCGGTATGCGCGCCGACGATCCGCGCGCCCGGCCGGCGCCCTGGGCGGTGCGCGCGGCATCACGCATAGGTTTGCTTAACCGGAACGGGCTAGGCTCGCCGGCGGGAGGTGCGCGACGTGACGGAATATCTGGTCACCGGCGGCTGTGGCTTCATCGGCTCGCATCTTTGCGAGGCGCTGCTGGCGCAGGGCGACAAGGTCCGCATTCTCGACGACCTGTCGACCGGCAAGCTGGCGAACAAGCCGAGGGGCGCCGTGCTCTTTCGCGGCGATGTCGCCGACGCCGCCCTCGTTCGCGAGGCGCTGTCTGGCGTCGATGGCTGCTTCCACCTTGCCGCCGTCGCTTCCGTCGAGCGCGGCAACGAGGATTGGCTCGGCACGCACCGCACCAACCTGACAGGCGCCATCACCGTCTTCGAGGCGGCGCGCCGTGCCCGCTCCGACGGCCGAGCCGTGCCGGTCGTCTACGCCTCTTCCGCTGCGGTCTATGGCGACAACCCGGCGGTGCCGCTGGCCGAGACGGCGGCGACGCGGCCGCTCTCGGCCTATGGCGCCGACAAGCTCGGCTGCGAGCTGCATGCGCGCGTCGCCGCCCATGTCCATGGCGTGCCGACGGTGGGGTTGCGCTTCTTCAACGTCTTCGGCCCGCGGCAGGACCCGAAATCGCCCTATTCCGGCGTCATCTCGATCTTCTGCGACCGGCTCTCCGCCGGCCAAGGCATCCGCATCTTCGGCGATGGCCGGCAGACGCGCGATTTCGTCTATGTCGCCGATGTCGTGGCGGCGCTCCTCGCGGCGATGCGCCGTCTGCCGCCGGAGAGCCCGGTCTTCAATGTCTGCACCGGCCGCTCGACCTCGATCCTCGACCTCGCCGCGACAATCGGCGCGCTGTGCGGGCGCGCGCCGCAGATCGATTTCGCGCCGCCGCGCGCCGGCGAGATCCGCGCCAGCCTCGGCGATCCCGCCCGCCTCGCGGCGGCGCTCGGCGTCACCGCCGCGACCTCGCTTCGCGACGGCCTTGCGAAGACGCTGGGATCATGACGCTCCCCCATTCTTCTCGGCGCGCTCTGCTTCGCGGCGGATGAGCGGCCACTGCGCTGCAAGGAAGAGGAGCGTGACGAGCGTCGTGCCGAAGCTGTAGTAGCCGGCCCAAATCTCGGTCGAGAAGAGGCGCGCGATCGCCTCGTTGAGCGCCGCCATGGCGGCGAAGAAGAGGGCGAAGCGGTGCGTCAGGCTGCGCCAGCCGCGATCGCTCATCGTCAGGGCGACGCCGAAGAGGCTGCGGAGCAGCGGCCGGCGGCAGGCGAGGGCAGCCCAGAGTATCAGCGAGAAGAGGAGGTTCGTGAGGGTGGACTGCAGCTTCAGATAGCGCGGATCGTCTAGCCAGAGCGTGATGCTGCCGAAAGCGATGACCATCAGGGCGACGACGAGCGAGGTGAGCGGCACCCGGCGCGTCAGGACGAGCGACAGGGCAAGCGCCGCGGCTGTCGCGGCGACCATGGCCGCCGTCGCCGTGAGAATGTCGCAGCCGGCGTAAGCGATGATGAAGACGAGGAGCGGCCCGTAATCGACCGTCGGCGCGAGCCAGCGCGGCGCCGGCCGCGCCACGGCCGCGATCGAGCGCGACTGCCCGGCCGGAGGGGCGTCGCGCTCCGTCGCTGCCTCTTCGGTCAATGCGATTCGCGCAGCGGCGGCGTGCCGCGGCAGCCGACGAGGAAGTCGAGATCGACGCCCCGATCCGCCTGCAGCACGTGATCGACATAAAGCTTGGCGTAGCCGCTGGTATGTGGCGAGCGGAAGCCTTTCCACGCCTTGCGCCGGCGCTCGAGCTCCGCTTCGGGCACTTCGAGCTGCAGGCTGCGCTTCTCGACATCGAGCGCCACCATGTCGCCGTTCTCGACGAGCGCCAGCGTGCCGCCCGCCGCCGCCTCGGGCGCGACATGGAGGACGACGGTGCCGTAGGCGGTGCCGCTCATGCGCGCATCGGAAACGCGCACCATGTCGGTGATGCCCTTCTTCAGAATTTTCTGCGGCAGCGCCATGTTGCCGACCTCGGCCATGCCGGGATAGCCCTTGGGGCCGCAGTATTTCAGCACCATGACGCAGCTCTCGTCGATGTCGAGGCCGGGATCGTCGATGCGCGCGTGGTAATCTTCGATCGATTCGAAGACGACGGCGCGGCCGCGGTGCTTCATGAGGTGCGGCGAGGCGGCGGAGGGCTTCAGCACCGCGCCGTTCGGGCAGAGATTGCCGCGCAGCACCGCGATGCCGCCTTCCTGCTTGAAGGGCTTGGCCAGCGGGAAGATGACCTCGCGGTTCCAGCACTTCGCGTCCTTGTTGTTCTCCCAGATCGTCTTGCCGTTGACGGTTAGCGCGTCCTTGTGGAGGAAAGGCTCGATCTCGCGGATGACGGCGGGAATGCCGCCCGCGTAATAGAAATCCTCCATGAGGTACTTGCCGGACGGCATCAAATTGACGAGGCACGGCACCTCGCGGCCGAGCCGGTCCCAATCGTCGAGGCCGATATCGATGCCCATGCGCCCGGCGATCGCGAGCAGGTGAATGACGGCGTTGGTCGAGCCGCCGATGGCGCCGTTGACGCGGATCGCGTTCTCGAAATTCTCGCGCTTCAGCACCTTCGACATGCGCAGATCCTCGCGCACCATCTCGACGGCGCGGCGCCCGACCATATGCGCCAGCATGTAGCGGCGGGAATCGACGGCGGGGATGGCGGCGTTGGTGGGAAGGCCCATGCCGAGCGCCTCGACCATGCTCGCCATGGTCGAGGCGGTGCCCATGGTCATGCAGTGCCCGGCCGAGCGCGAATTTCCCTCCTCGGCGGCCATGAAATCGGCGAGCGACATCTCACCGGCCTTGACCATCGCGTCGAACTTCCAGGTGTTGGTGCCCGAGCCGATATTCTCGCCGTTGTATTTGCCGTTGAGCATCGGCCCGCCGGAGAGGGCGATCGCCGGCAGGTCACAGCTCGCGGCGCCCATGAGGAGCGCCGGCGTCGTCTTGTCGCAGCCGACGAGCAGCACGACGCCGTCGAGCGGGTTGGCGCGGATCGCCTCCTCGACATCCATGCTGGCGAGATTGCGGAACAGCATCGCCGTCGGCCTCAGATTGCTCTCGCCGGTCGAGAAGACCGGGAATTCGAGCGGGAAGCCGCCGGCCTCGTAGACGCCGCGCTTCACATGCTCGGCGATGCGGCGGAAATGCGCGTTGCACGGCGTCAGCTCGGACCAGGTGTTGCAGATGCCGATGACCGGCCGCCCGTCGAAAAGATGGCCCGGAAAGCCCTGGTTCTTCATCCAGCTGCGGTGGCCGAAGCCGTCCTTGTCGGCCTTGCCGAACCAATCCGCGCTGCGCAGCTTGCGTGCCGAGCCTGCCATGGTGACCTGTCCCTATTCTGCCTCGCGGCGACCTGCCGCCTCGATGAGGCGCGCGATGATGCCGAGCGCGGCGGCCGCCTGCAATGCCCTTGCTCCTGCCGGTGCTCAGTCGCCGGCCCGCCGGCGCAGCTCGTCGAGAAGGGCTGGCGGCACCGCGATGCCGTCGCGCTCCAGCCGCGCCCGCGTCGCGAAGCGCCGCGCGCCGGGGAGGCGCACCGCGGGATCGGCGAGCAGCGCCGCGCAGAGCGCCTCGATGCGCTCGAGAAAGCCAGGCCCCGCAAGCGCCACGGGGTCGAGGGCGAGGAAGAGCTGGCCGGTGCGCGAGGGCGGCCCTTCGGCTTCGAAGAAGGAGCTCGCCTCGAAGCCGAATTGCGAGCCGGTGAGGCCGGCCGCCAGGATCTCGACCATGAGGGCGAGCGCCGCGCCCTTGGCGCCGCCAATCGGTAGCAAGGTGCCGGGCAGCGCCGCCGCGGGATCGGTCGTCGGCCGGCCCTCGCGATCGACGGCCCAGCCCTCGGGGATGGTCTCGCCCCGCTGCGCCGCGACGAGGAGCTTGCCGCGGGCGACGACGCTCATCGACAGGTCGATGACGAGCGGCGGCGCCGCGCCGCGCGGGCAGGCGAAGGCGATGGGGTTGGTGCCGAAGATGCCGCGCTTGCCGCCCCAGGGTGCGATCGCCGCCGGAGTATTGGCGAAGGCGAGCGCGACGAGCCCGCGCCGGGCGAGGCTCTCGACATGGTGCCCGGCGACGCCGCAATGGCTGGAATTGCCGATGCCGACGGCGGCGATGCCGGCCGCGCGCGCGACCGCGGCGGCTTCGGCGAGGCCGAGCGCGATCGCCGGGAAGGCGAGACCGCAGCCGGCATCGACGCGCACGAGACCGCTTCCGGCGCGCATCGCCCGCGGCACCGCCTTGCCGTCGATCTTCCCGCTGGCGATCTGGTCGGCATAGAAGGGCAGGCGCGAGAGCCCGTGCGAGGGGAGACCGTCGAGCTCGGCGGCGACGAGGGCGTCGGCGGTGGGCGCCGCATTCGCCGGGCTGGCGCCGGCGGCGACGAGCGCCTTCCGCGCGAGCTCGCGCAGGCTTGCCAAAGGCAAAAGCGGGCTCATAAACCACTCCCGCATAGAACCCTCTCCCGTTTACGGGAGAGGGCAGGGTGAGGGCATTTCCTGGCGCGAGCGTGTCGGCCCTCACCCCGCTCCTCTCCCGCAAGCGGGAGAGGAGGCTGCAGAGAGGCATCCAGATTCACTCTGCCGCCTCGGCCGGGATGAGGCTCTCGCCGGGCTTGACGCGGGTGAAGCGCACCTTTTCCCAATCGACGGCAACGCGCTCGCCATCGAGCCGCACCCGCGTGAAGGCGAGGTCGTCGTTCGGCAGCGTTGCCGGAAAATCGCTGCGGAAATGCGCGCCGCGCGATTCCTCGCGGGCGAGCGCCGCCGCGGTGATGGCGCGGCTGACGAGGATGAGGCTCTCGAGATTGAGCCAATCGTGCCAGGTCAGGTTGAAGGCGAGGTCGTCGCCGGCGATGCCCGTGCGCGCCAGCCGCTCGCCAAGCCCGGCGAGCCCTTCCTCGGCGCGGCGCAGCCCGGCGGCGTCGCGGAAGATGCCGACATCCTCCCACATCAGCGCATAGAGCTCCTCGCGCAGCGCCGCGATATCGCCGGGCGGCCGTTCGAGCGGCGTGCAGCAGCGCGCGACGGCGGCGGCGATCTCGCCGTCATCGGGCTCGCGCAGGCGCCCATGCTCGGCGACCCAGGCCGCCATGCTGTCGCCGGCGATGCCGCCGAAGACGGTCGAATTGGCGACGCCGTTGCCGCCGAGGCGGTTGCCGCCATGGACGCCGCCCGTATCTTCGCCGGCGGCGAAGAGGCCGGGCAGCGCCGTCCGGCAATCCGTCGCGAAGACGACGCCGCCCATCATGTAATGGGCCGTCGGGATCACCTCGACGAGGCCGCCGGCGAGGTCGAAGCCGCAATCGGCGCAGCGCTCGACCATGCCCTTGAAGAGCTTGCGGACGTTCTCGGCGCCGAGATGGCGCATGTCGATGAAGAGGCCGCCATGGGGGCTCGTATTGCCGGCGCGGATCTCGGCCAGCATGGCGCGGCTCACGATGTCGCGCGTCGCCCGTTCGAGGCGCGGGTCGTATTTCGCCATGAAGCGCTGCCCGTCGCCGCCGAGGAGATAGCCGCCGGCGCCGCGCAGCCCCTCTTCGAGCACGGTGCCGGTCATGCGCGTGTCGGGGCCGGCAAGGAGGCCCGTCGGATGAAACTGCACCATCTCCATGTCGCGCAGGCGGAGCCCGGCGCGCAGCGCCATCGCCATGCCGTCGCAGCTCTTGTCGCCCGAGGGCGTGTGGTACTTGTACATGGTGGGGCCGCCGCCGGTCGCGAGCAGCACGGCGCGCGCCTGCATGAAGAGAAACTCGCCGCTCCGGATGTCGATCATGAGGACGCCGGCGAGGGCATCGTCCTCGCGCGCGCGGATGAGCGCGACGGCGCGGTGCTCTTCGAGGCGGGCGATGTCGCGCGCCCAGACCTGCTCGGCAAGGCGGCTCACGATCTCGATGCCGGTGAGGTCGCCCTTGTGCACTGTGCGGTCGAAGGTCTGGCCGGCGAAGGCCTTCTGGTGCACGCTGCCGTCGGGGTTGCGGTCGAAGAAGCAGCCCCACTCCGTCTCGAGCTCGCGGATGCGCTGCTGCGCCACGGTGACCAGGGTCCAGGCGAGGTCCTGGTCATTGAGCCACTTGCCGCCCTCGATCGTGTCCATGAAATGCCGCTCGGCGGAATCCCCCGGCGCCAGCGCGACGTTGTAGCCGCCCTGCACCATGCGCGTGCAGCCGCATTTGCCGAGGAGGCCCTTGACGGCGATGGTGACCGACAGCGCCGGCGCCGCCTTCTTCGCATGCAGCGCCGCAAAGAGCCCGGCCCCGCCCGAGCCGAGGATGAGGATGTCGGTCGAAAGACGCTTCATGAAGGGGTGGACCACAAAGGCGCGAAGAGATGAAGAAAGCGCGGCCCCGGGGTCGTCGTTGCGAGCGCAGCGGAGCAATCCAGGAGCCCGCGCCATGGATTGCTTCGTCGGCTTCGCCTCCTCGCAATGACGGCGGCGAGAACCTCGATCAGGTTTCCGTAACAGCCGGTTCTCGTCACGTCGCTGCGCGCCTCTTGGCGCTCATCAGCGGGGAATGGGCCTTCGCGGTTCACGCGTCCTGTTTCACCCCCATCGCCGCGAGCGCCGCGGCGCGGCGTTGGGACGCGGTCCTGTGGACGGCGTCATAGAGGCTGCCGCCCTGCGAGTCCATCGCCACGAGAAGCGGACCGAAGCCCTTGATGCGGAAGCGCCAGAGGCTTTCCGGGTTGAGGTCGTCGAGATCGACATCCTCGATCGCCTCGATCCAGGTCGTCTCCAGCGCCGCGGTGCCGCCGATGATCGCGAGATAGGCGCCGCCCAGCTCCTGGAAGGCGGCCTTCGACGCCTCGCCGAGGCCGCCCTTGCCGATGGTGAGGCGGACGCCGTACTCGGCCATCAGCGGCCGGGTGAAGCGCTCCATGCGCGCGCTCGTCGTCGTGCCGATGCAGATCGGCGCGTAGCCCGCCGGGTGCTCCGGCGAGGGCGGCACCCTCTTGACGTTGGGCGCGGTATGGATGACGGCATGGCCGCGCAGATCGAACCGCGTCCGGCGGCCGCGGTCGAACATGTGGATGTAGGTCGCGTCGCGAATGCCGAAGAGCGTCCGCTCTAAGGTGACCGTGTCGCCGATCTTGAGCGCGCGCGCCGCCGCCTCGTCGATCGGCATATCGAGAACATGGTGCGCCACGGCCGCCGGACCCGCGGCTTACGCCGCCTTCTTGCTGCGCTGGACGAAGGCGAGCGTGTCGTCGAGCGCCTTGCCGACGCGCTTCACCAGCTCGTCGATCTCGCTCTCGGTGATGATGAGCGGCGGGCAGATGCCGATGGATTCGCCCATGGCGCGGATGATGAGCCCGTGCTCCTGCGCGCGTTTGGCGAAATGGGCGCCGATGCCGGCCTTGGGATCGAAGGGCCGCTTCGTCGCCTTGTCCTCGACGAGCTCGATGCCGGCGATGAGGCCGATGCCGCGGACCTCGCCGACGAGCGGATGGGCGGCGAATTTGCGCAAGCCCTCCTGGAGGCGCGGCGCCACCTTGCGGACGTGGTCGAGAATGCGCCGCTCCTCGTAGATTTTCAGCGTCTCGACGGCGACCGCGGCCGAAACCGGGTGTCCCGAATAGGTGTAGCCGTGGCCGAAGGTGCCGATCTTGTCGCTCTGATTGAGGAAGGACTGGTAGAGCGGCTCCGAGATGATCGTCGCCGAGATCGGCAGGTAGGCGGAGGAGAGCTGCTTCGCCACCACCATGATGTCGGGCTTGATGCCGAAAGTCTCGCAGCCGAACATGTTGCCGGTGCGCCCGAAGCCGCAGATGACCTCGTCGGCGACCATCAGCACGTCGTGCTTCTTCAGCACCGCCTGGACCTTCTCGAAATAGGTCTTCGGGGGCAGCAGCACGCCGCCCGCGCCCATGATCGGCTCGGCGATGAAGGCGGCGACGGTGTCCGGGCCCTCGCGCTGGATGAGCGCGTCGAGGCTCTCGGCCATGCGGCTCGCGAAGTCTTCCTCGCTCTCGCCGGGCTTGCCGTAGCGATAGTAATGCGGGCAGTCGGCGTGGCGGATATTGGCGATCGGCAGGTCGAAATCGAGATGGTTGTTGGGCAGGCCCGTGAGGCTCGCCGAGGCGACCGTCACGCCGTGATAGCCCTTGACCCGGGCGATGATCTTCTTCTTGCGCGGGCGGTTCAGCGCGTTGTTGTAGTACCAGACGAACTTGACGACAGTGTCGTTCGCCTCCGAGCCCGAATTGTTGAAGAACACCTTCGACATCTTGACGGGCGTCATCGCGAGAAGCCGCTCGGCGAGTTCGATCGCCACATCGTGCGATTTGTGCGCGAAGATGTGGTAATAGGGCAGCTTCCGCATCTGCTTCGTCGCGGCCTCGATGAGGCGCTCCTCGCCATATCCGAGCGAGACGCACCAGAGCCCGGCGAGGCCTTCGATATACTCCTTGCCGGCATCGTCCTTGACGTAGATGCCCTTGCCTTCGGTGATGACGAGCGGGCCTTCCGCCTCGTTTTTGCGCAGATGCGTATAGGGGTGGAGGAGGGTGGCGATGTCGCGGCTCGCGTTGGAATTGCCGCGCGCGATCGTGATCCTGTCGTCCATCTCGGCTCTCCTCCGCAAAATCCGCCGCCGCAAAGACGCACTATCGGTCCGCGGCGGCGCGGGTGTCAAACCGCCCCGCGCCTTGCTCAATGCAGCCATGCGCCTGGTGGATCGCTCGGCGCGTGCCCTGCGTCAGCGCCATTCATAGGCGTCCATGGCGAGCGCCCTGTAGGTGGTGCTGGCATGGACGCGGCGGCCCTTGGCGCCGGCGCCGGCGGCGCCGAGGGCCGTGAAGAGCGGCAGGAAGTGCTCGTCGCTCGGGTGGTTGCGGAGGGCACCGGGGGCGCGACGGCGATATTCGAGGAGGTCGTCGCGGGCGCCGCCTTCGATCGCCGCCGCCAGCCATCGGGTGAAGCCGCTGACCCAGTCCGGCGGCGCGGCGTCGGTGCCGCCGCCTCCGAGAGCGCCGAGATTGTGCGTGGCGCTGCCCGAGCCCAGCACCAGCACGCCCTCCTCGCGGAGCGGCGCCAGGGCCTCGCCCACGGCGAGCTGGTGCGCCGGGCCGAGATGGGTCTGCAGCGAGAGCGGAACGACCGGAATGTCGGCCTCGGGATAGATCAGCATGAGTGGGACCCAGGCGCCGTGGTCGAGGCCTCTTGCCGCCAATTGCGCCGGCATGCCCGCGGCTTCGAGGAGGGCGGCGGCCTTGCGCGCGAGGGCGGGGCTGCCGGGCGCGGGATAGCGCATCTCGTAGAGCGGGCGCGGGAAGCCGTAGAAATCGTGGATCGTCTCGGGCGCCGCCGCATCGCCGAGCGTGGGCACCGCCGTCTCCCAATGCGCCGAGACGACGAGGATGCCGGTGGGCCGGCCGAGCCGGGCGCCGTAGCCGGCGAGGAAGTCGCGCGCCGGCGAGGGCGTGAGCGGCAGGGTCGGCGCGCCGTGCGAGACGAAGACGGTGGGCGGACGCGGCATGGGTCAAGATCTCCTCACCGAGGCGGGTGGGCAGGATCTTTTCACCGCGAAGGCATGAAGACACGAAGTTTCTTTTCGGCGCGCAGCGCCAATTAATCCCTTTGTGCCTTGGTGTCTTCGTGGTTCCAACGTTTTCTCTCGGCGCGAACGTTCTCGCCGTGCCGATGGCCTGCCGAGGCGGCTCGCGATGCCGATTGACAGTGCAACTTCGGCGCATATTCTCTGCGCCGCCGTGCCGGACGGCGCGCATGACGCCGGATGCGAGGGCCGCGGCGGTGGTGGGATAGGAGACATCATCCATGCATAGGGGGTTGGCCGCGGCGCTTGCTGCCGCGCTCGTCGCGTTCGCGCCGCTGGCCGGAGCCAAGACGTTCCGCTTCGCCAATGACGGCGATGTCAATTCGATGGACCCCTATGCGCGGAACGAGACCTTCCTCCTCACCTTCGTCGGCAACATCTACGAGCCGCTCGTCGGCCGCGACAAGCAGCTGAAGGCGGCGCCGATGCTCGCGACCTCGTGGTCGCAGACCTCGCCCGAGGTGTGGCGCTTCAAGCTGCGCCAGGGCGTTAAATTCCATGACGGCACGCCCTTCACCGACGATGACGTGCTGTTCTCCTTCGACCGCGTCCGCATGGACGGCTCCAACCTCAAGGCGGTGGTGGCGACGGTGAAGCGCGTCAGCAAGATCGACGACTACACCGTCGACATGACGACGGACGGCCCCGACCCGATCCTGCCGGAAGAGCTCACCAACTGGTACATCATGAGCAAGAGCTGGACGGAGAAGAACAACGCCGTCAAGCCTGCCGACCTCACCAAGAACGAGGATTTCTACGCCTCGCGCCATGCCAATGGCACCGGTCCCTTCATGCTGAAGGACCGCGAGCCCGAGGTGAAGACGACCCTCGTCAACAACCCGAATTGGTGGGGCAAGCCCGAGCACAATTTGACCGAGGTCGTCTTCACCCATATCGGCAACGACGCGACGCGGGTCGCGGCGCTGCTCTCGGGCGAGATCGACATGATGTACACGGTGCCGCCGCAGGACATCGAGCGCATCCGCCATACCCCGCACCTCAAGATCTACGAGGGGCCGGAGCTGCGCACGATCTTCCTCGGCATGGACCAGGCGCGCGACGAGCTCATCGATTCGAACGTCAAGGGCAAGAATCCCTTCAAGGACGTCCGCGTGCGCAAGGCGTTCTACCTGGCGATCGACGAAAAGGCGATCAAGGACAAGGTCATGCGCGGCTCGGCGACGATCACGGCGCTGATGGTTGCGCCGGGCGTCAACGGCTTCGACAAATCGCTGAACCAGCGCTACCCCTATGATCCGGCGGCGGCGAAGAAGCTGCTCGTCGAGGCGGGCTACCCCAACGGCTTCGAGGTCGGCATGGACTGCCCGACCGACCGCTACATCAATGACGAGGCGATCTGCCAGGCGGTCGTCGCCATGCTCTCGAAGATCGGCGTCAAAGTGAACCTCCTCGCCCAGACGCGCAGCAAATATTTCGCCAAGATTCTGGGGCCCGGCTACAACACCAGCTTCTACCTCCTGGGCTGGACGCCGACCACCTACGACGCGCACAACGCGCTCTTCAATCTCATCGCCTCGCGCTCGGCCAGCGCGGGCACGGGCCTCTTCAATGTCGGCGGCTACTCCAACAAGCGCGTCGACGAGCTGACGCGCCTGATCCAGATCGAGACCGACCCCGAGAAGCGCCAGGCCGAGATCAGCGAAGCGATGAAGATCCACAAGGAGGAATTCGGCCACATCCCGCTGCACCAGCAGACCGTGGTCTGGGCGGCGCGCGACAATATCGAGCTCGTCCAGCTCGCCGACAATTTCTTCCCGCTGCGCTATGTCCGGGTGAAGTAGCGGGCGGTGCTGATATTGGCCTCGTTGCGCTCCTTCTCCCTCTCCCTTTGTCGGAGAGGGAGAAGACCCGCGAAGCGGGGAGGGTGAGGGGTGCTGCCGCCGGCACGATTTCTGATCGTTAGCACCGAGTTTCCGGCGGATTCCCCCTCACCCTGCCCTCTCCCCGGAGGGGAGAGGGCTTTTTGGGGCGGCGCAGGGAAGAGGGGCCTCCGGCGGCGCGCGCAAGGCGCTGCGCCATGATCGCCTTCATCATTCGCCGCCTTTGCCAGTCCGTGGCCGTGATGCTGTCGGTGGCCTTCATCGCCTTCGCGCTCTTCACCTATGTCGGCGATCCCATCAACAACATCGTCGGCCAGGATACCGGTCTGCGGGAGCGCGAGCAGCTTCGCCACCAACTCGGCCTCGACGACCCCTTCATCCTGCAATTCGCGCGCTTCGTCGGCCATGCCGCCGAGGGCGATTTCGGCCTCTCCTACCAATATGCGCGCCCGGTCTCCGAGCTCATCGCCGAGCGCCTGCCGGCGACCCTCGAGCTCAGCCTCGTCGCCGCCGTCCTCGCCCTCGCCATCGGCCTGCCGGTCGGCATCTATACTGGTCTGCACCGATACTCCTGGCTCTCCCAGCTCATGCTGACGGCGTCGCTTGTCGGCATCTCGCTCCCGACCTTCCTCACCTGCATCCTGCTCATCCTGGTGTTCGCCGTGATCCTGGGCTGGCTTCCTTCCTTCGGCCGCGGCAGCACCGTTGCGCTCGGTTGGTGGACGACGGGGTTCCTCACCATCGACGGGCTGAAGGCCCTCATCCTGCCGGCGATCACCCTCGGCCTCTTCCAGATGACGCTGATCATCCGCCTCGTCCGCGCCGAGATGCTGGAGGTGCTGCGCACCGACTACATCAAATTCGCGCGCGCCCGCGGCCTGCCGAACCGCCTCATCCATTTCGGCCACGCGCTGAAGAACACGCTCGTGCCGGTCATCACCATCACCGGGCTGCAATTGGGCTCGATCATCGCCTTTGCCGTCGTCACCGAGACGGTGTTCCAATGGCCCGGCATGGGGCTTCTCATCATCCAGGCGATCAGCTTCGCCGACATTCCCGTGATGTCGGCCTATCTCGTGCTTGTCGCCTTCTTCTTCGTCGTCATCAATCTCATCGTCGATCTCCTCTACTACGCCGTCGATCCGCGCCTGCGCATCGATCGCGCCGCGGCGAGCGGCCATGGCATCTGAGCGAAGCCCGCTGTTGCAGGTCGAGAATCTGCGCATCGCCTTCGCGACGCGGCGCGGCGAGGTCACCGCCGTCGACGGCGTCTCCTTCGCCATGGCGCCCGGTGAGGTGCTGGGCGTCGTCGGCGAATCGGGCGCCGGCAAATCGCTGACCGGCGCCGCCATCATCGGCCTCTTGGAGCCGCCGGGCCACATCGCCGGCGGCCGCATCGTGCTCGGCGGACGCCGCATCGACAATCTGCCGGCGCCGGAGATGCGGCGCCTGCGCGGCAAGGAGATCGGCGCGATCTTCCAGGACCCGCTGACCAGCCTCAATCCCCTCTATACGGTGGGCCGCCAGCTCGTCGAGACGATCCAGGTCCATCTCGGCCTCGGCGCGGCGGCGGCGCGGCAGCGCGCCCTCGATCTTCTCAAGGAGGTCGGAATTCCCGCCGCGGACCGGCGCATCGACCATTATCCGCACCAATTCTCCGGCGGCATGCGCCAGCGCGTCGTCATCGCCCTCGCGCTCTGCGCCAATCCCCGTCTCATCATCGCCGACGAGCCGACGACGGCGCTCGACGTCTCGATCCAGGCGCAGATCATCGCGCTTCTGAAGCGCCTCTGCCGCGACCATGGGATGGCGGTGATGCTGGTGACGCACGATATGGGCGTCATTGCCGAGACCGCCGACCGCGTCGCCGTCATGTATGCGGGGCGCCTCGTCGAGATCGGACCAGTGCGCGACATCGTGCGGCAGCCGCGGCATCCCTATACGGCCGGGCTGATGGGCTCCATTCCGACGATCGGCGGCCGGCGCGACCGCCTCCAGCAGATCGACGGCGCGATGCCGCGCCCCGGTGCCGTGCCGCCCGGCTGCGCTTTCCACCCGCGCTGCCGCGAGCGCTTCGCCCGCTGCCTCGATGAGCGGCCGAACCTGCTCCCGGCCGGTGGCGGCGCGGCCGCCTGCTGGCTGCATGCGCCGGCGGAAGCCGCGGCGGTGCCGCATGGCTGACCGCCCATCCGCGACGGCCGAGCCGCTCGTCGAAGTCGCCGATCTCGCGCGCTGGTTCGAGGTCTCGCCGCCCTTTCTCGACCGCCTCATCGAGCGCGGCTCGCGGCGGTGGCTGAAGGCGGTCGACGGCGTCGATTTCGCGATCCGGCGCGGCGAGACCTTTTCTCTCGTCGGCGAATCGGGCTGCGGCAAATCGACGATCGCGCGCCTCGTCGTCGGGCTCGATGCGCCGACGCGCGGCAGCGTCCGCTTCGAGGGGACCGAGATCGCCGGCCGTTCGCGCGATGCGCTGAAGCGCATCCGCCGCCGCGTCCAGATGATCTTTCAAGACCCCTATGCCAGCCTCAATCCGCGCTGGCGCGTCCGCGACATCATCGCCGAGCCGATCCGCGCGCATCGCCTGGCGCGCGGCACAGCCGCCATCGCCGAGCGCGTCGCCGAGCTCCTGCGCCAGGTGAAGCTGACCCCGGCCGACGGCGACAAATACCCGCACGAATTCTCGGGCGGCCAGCGCCAGCGCATCTCGATCGCCCGCGCCCTCGCCTCGGCGCCGGACTTTCTCGTCTGCAACGAGCCGACCTCCGCCCTCGACGTCTCGGTCCAGGCGCAGATCCTCAATCTGATGAAGGATCTGCAGCGCGATCTCGGCCTCACCTACCTCTTCATCTCGCACAATCTTGCGGTCGTCTATCACATCTCCGACCGCGTCGGCGTCATGTATCTCGGCCGCCTCGTCGAGCTGACCTCGGGCGAGGACCTTTTCCGCACCCCGCTTCACCCCTATACCCGCCTCCTCATCGAGACGATCCCGGACATGGCGATGTCGGGACGCCGGCGCGAGCCGGTCGGCGGCGAAGTGCCGAGCCCGCTCGATCCGCCGGCGGGCTGCGCCTTCCATCCGCGCTGCCCCTTCGCCGCGGCGCGCTGCCGCCGCGAGGCGCCGGCGCTGCGCCGGCACGGAGCGGGTCTCGTCGCCTGCCATGCGGTCGAGGAGGGGCGCCTGCCGCCGCTCGCGGGGAGCAGGAACGATGATCGCTCCGCAATCCCGATCGGCGGCGCGCGCGCTTGACTCCGCCCCCTCGCGGCGCCCTCATTGCGGCAAAAGCGAAGCACAGCCGAGGGAAGCCCATGCCCGTCATCAACCGCATCGCCGATTTCCATGCCGATTTGACGGCGTGGCGCCGCGACATCCACGCGCATCCCGAAACCGCCTTCGAGGAGCATCGCACGGCGGAGTTCGTGGCAAAGCGCCTTGCCGAGTTCGGCATCGAGGTCCATCGCGGCCTCGCCGGCACTGGCGTCGTCGGCACGCTGAAGGGTGCCGCGGCGGGCAATCGCGCCATCGCGCTCCGCGCCGATATGGACGCGCTCCACATCCACGAGAAGAACGGCTTCGATCATGCTTCGCAGCACCGCGGCAAGATGCATGCCTGCGGCCATGACGGGCATACGACGATGCTGCTCGGCGCCGCGCGCTATCTGGCCGAGACGCGCAACTTCGCCGGCACCGTCCACTTCATCTTCCAGCCGGCCGAGGAAAATGAAGGCGGCGGGCGCAAGATGATCGAGGACGGGCTCTTCGAGCAGTTTCCCGTCGAGTCGGTCTTCGGGATGCACAATTGGCCGGGGCTGCCGGTGGGGCAATTCGCTGTGCGCCCCGGCCCCATGATGGCGTGCTCGGACAGCTTCGAGCTCATCGTCACCGGCAAGGGGGCGCATGCGGCGATGCCGCATCTCGGCATCGACCCAATCGTCATCGCCGCCCAGATCGTCACCGCGTTCCAGACGATCGTTGCCCGCAACAGCCACCCGCTGGAGAGCGCGGTCGTCACCGTGACGCAGATTCACGCCGGCGATGCCTGGAACATCATCCCGCAGGAGGTGATGATGCGGGGCACGACGCGGGCCTTCAAGGCCGAGGTGCAGGACCTCATCGAAAGCCGCATGCGGTCGATCGCGGAGAACATCTGCGCCGCCTACGGCGCGAAGCTCAATTTCCGCTACATTCGCCGCTATCCGCCGACCGTCAACACCCCGGCGGAGACCGAGCTCGCCGCCGAGGTGCTCGAGGAGGTGGTCGGGCCCGAGAATGTCCGGCGCGACCTCCTGCCCAGCATGGGCGCGGAGGATTTCGCCTTCCTCTTGCAGAAAAAGCCCGGCAGCTACATCTGGATCGGGAATGGTGAGAACCGCGAGTTCCTGCACCATCCCAACTACGATTTCAACGACGAGATCCTGCCGCTCGGCGCCACCTACTGGGCCCGCCTCGTCGAGCGCGTGCTGGCAAAGCCGGCCTGACTAGCGTCCGGACCCATTCGCTCGCCGGCTCCGGGCTTCCTGCCGGCGGACGAGCTCGGTGAGGCGCGGCGGCACCGGTTCCTCGAGGATCGTATCGTAGATGGCGCGCAGGAGCGGCTGACCGGAACGCCGGCCGTCGAGGAAGTCGGCGATCT
>JAJPHB010000013.1 GCA_021325525.1 Alphaproteobacteria bacterium | reverse complement strand
CGCCTTGGCGATGTCGAGGCCGAACATCTCGAAGAAGACGGGATCGGCGCATTGCGTGCGCTGCGAGACGACGACGACCGTGAGGGCGCCGAGATCGAGCGCGCAGGAGGGGCCGAGGTGCTTCCGGGTGCCGGCGAAGATGCCGCGCCGGCCGCGGCAGACGCCGTCGGAGAGGGCGCGCACGGTAGCCTCGGCGCGATAGGGCTTGGCAAATTCGTCGCCGCCATCGCGGTTGAAGCGGGCTTCGAAGCGCGCGCCCACCCCGAGGCGATGCGCCTCGGCGGCGAGCGGCGGGTCGTGAAAGATCCCGAGCAGCGCATCGGCGATCCTGGCCTTGTGAAAGGCTTCGAGCAGGAACGTCGTGTTGCCGCGGCCGCCGCCCCCCGGATTGTCGGCGACATCGGCGAAGGCGAGGGGTGGGTGGGCGGCATCGCTGCCGGCAAGGCGGGCTTGCGCCACGGCTTCGTCGAGCGGCGTCAAATTCGGCACGAAGCGTCGCCGCCGCGCCCACGCCTCCTCGCCGATCGCCAGCGCCAAGCGGCGCGCGGCCTCGCCGTCTCCCCGTTCCGTCACGACGACGGCGAGCCCGTTCTTCGCCGTGTCGCCAAAGGCGAAGCCGCCCATGACGGAGACGTTCATGATCTCCGGACCGCGCCGCTGCTGTCCGAGCGCGATGAGCTCGGCGTAGGGGCCTGATGCCGTCAGCATGGTCACCGTCGGCGCCACGATCGGGAGGCGCAGGAAGGCCCGCTTCGTCCGCACGCCGCGCAAGAGCTCGCGCAGCGCCGCGGCCGCTTCTTCCCCGCGCTCGCGCATGTCGAGATGCGGGTTGGTGCGATAGCCGATGAAGACGTCGAGGCGTTCGACCATTCGCGCCGAGATATTGGCGTGCAGGTCGAGCGTCGCCACGACGGGGATATCGGGACCCACCACCGCGCGCACCATGGCGAAGAGGACGCCGTCGGGGTCGTCCTCCGCGGTGGTCAGGCCCGCGCCATGCGCGCAGATATAGACCCCGTCGAGCGGCTTTGCCGCTTCAAGGCCGCGCCGCATCTCGTCCAAAAGCGCGGCGAAGAATCCATGCTCGACCGGGCCGTTGGGCTCGGCCATGGCGAGGATGATCGGTGCCGGGGTCCACGGGCCCGCTGCGTCCATGGCGGCGACGAAGCCTGGCGTCTCGGCGAGCATGCGCGGGCTCGCGGCGCGCGCCTCGCGCAGGATCGCATCGCCGGCGAGGTAGGTCCGCTGCTCGAAATCGGCGCGGGTCGCGACGGGGGCGAAGCGGTTGCACTCGATCGCGAAGCCGAGGAGCGCGATGCGCGGGTTCTCCGTCGTCATGGGCGTCGACCCTCTCTGCCGGCGGCAGCGGCTCAGCTCTGCCGATGCCCGACGAGGTGGTCGAGATCCGCGTGCTCGACCGGGTCGGGGCGGCGCTCGATGACCGGTCCCCGTTCCTGGCCGACGACGCGGACACGCACGACGTCGGCATGGCGGAGGCCTTCGAGGCAGCGCGTCATGACATAGGGAATGAGCGCCGTCGCCATGCTGAGGCTGGCTGCCGCCGTCAGCTCCGTCGGGTTGGTGCTGTCGGCGACCACCCGGACAAGATAGGCGGCGGCAAGCACCGTCCAGACCAGGGTGAAGATCCAGAAAACCTTGCGCATGCTCCCCCCCTTCGCGGCTCACGCCCGCATTTCCCGAACGGAAGAACTGTAGCCCCTCGAGGGCCGTTGATGAAGCACTGGCGCTGTGCGCGGGCGGCGTTGCGCCGCGAAAGGGGGAGCAAGCCGATGGAAGCTCGAATCACCTTGCAGGTCGACGGGGAGCGGCGGGCGCTCACTCTCGACACGCGCACGACGCTGCTCGACGCGCTGCGCGACCACCTCGGCGTGATGTCGCCGAAGAAGGGCTGCGACCACGGCCAGTGCGGGGCCTGCACGGTGCTGCTCGACGGGCGGCGGGCAACGACGTGCCTTTCTTTCGCCGTCGCCCATGACGGGGCGGCGATCACCACCGCGCAGGGCCTCGCGGCGAATGGCGCGCTGCATCCCGTCCAGCGGGCGTTCATCGCCCATGACGGCTTGCAATGCGGGTATTGTACGCCCGGCCAGATCTGCTCTGCCGTCGGCATGATCGAGGAGGCGAGGGCGGGCCATCCGAGCCATGTGACGAAGGACCTGACCGGCCCCGTCGCCCTCACCGATGACGAGATCCGCGAGCGGATGAGCGGCAATCTCTGCCGCTGCGGCGCCTACGTCAACATTCTCGCGGCGATTCGGGAGGCGGCATCATGATGCCCTTCGCCTATGAGCGCGCCGCCGATCCGGCGGCGGCCGTCGCCGCCGTGACGGGGCGGCCGGGGGCGGCGTTCCTCGGCGGCGGCACCAACCTCGTCGACCATATGAAGCTCGGGATCGCGACCCCCGATCTCCTTGTCGATGTGAGCCGGCTGCCCTTCGACCGCGTCGAGGCGCTGCCGGGCGGCGGCGTGCGGATCGGCGCTGGCGTGCGCAACAGCGACCTCGCCACCCATCCGCTGATCCGCTCTCGCTATCCGGTGCTGGCGCAGGCGCTGCTCGCCGGCGCTTCCGCTCAGCTTCGCAATCTTGCCACCACCGGCGGCAACCTTCTGCAGCGCACGCGCTGCGTCTATTTCCAGGATCTGACGACGCCCTGCAACAAGCGCCGGCCAGGCAGCGGCTGCGCCGCGATCGGCGGCTTTACCCGCTACCACGCCATTCTCGGCGCGTCGGAGCATTGCGTCGCGACGCATCCCTCGGATATGGCCGTCGCCATGGCGGCGCTCGATGCGGTCGTCGTCGT
>JAJPHB010000128.1 GCA_021325525.1 Alphaproteobacteria bacterium | reverse complement strand
CGCCGGCGCCGCCGGTGCTGGCGCGGCCTGCACGACGGGCGGCGGCGCGCTCGCCGGCGCGGGTTGCGCCGGGGCGGGCGCCGCGTCGGCGGCGGCCGGCGCGCCCGGCCGCACCTTCACATAGGAGACGACGCGCTTCACATTCGGAATGTTGCGCGCGTAATCGGTGACGCGGTCGAGCTCGCCCTGCGTGCGGGCGGAGCCGCTCAGATAGACGATGCCGTTGACGACGTCGATATTGTAGTTGGTCGAGCGCACCTGGCTGTCGAAGAGGATGGCGCTGCGCAGGCGCGTCGTGATCAGCTCGTCGCGCGCCGCGTCGGCGAGGCTCGACTTGTCGGCGAGCTGGATCTCGCTGTCGACCTCCTTGACGCCGTTGACCTGCCAGGCGAGGCGCACGGCTTCGGCCTTCCATTCGGGATTGCTGACGGCGCCGGTGATGAGGACGCGGCCGTCGGTGACCGAGAGCGAAAGCTGCCCGTACATGTCGCTGTTGTATTTGAGCCAGAGATCGTTGATCTGCGCGCGGATCCCGGCATCCGAGATCTGCGTGCCGACGCCGCGCTCCTGCCCGGCGACATAGGCGCCCGATCCGGCGGCGCCGGCGACGACGACCGGAACGCAGGCCGGCAGCGCGAGGAGGCCGAGCAGCGCCGCGGCGGCGGCAAGGGGCGGCATCGGCCGGAAGGCGTTGAACACGTGCTGATCCTCCATGTGACAGGCGCGGCTCGCCCGCGCGCGCATTTTGTTGCAGCGCGGGCGCGCCGCCAAGTGTCCGTTGCAAGCCGCGCCCGTCATTCGCCGAGGCGCCAGGCATTCGCGAGGTGGCGCGGCCAGCGGCGCGGCGCCACCAGCATCACGTCGAAGCGCAAGGTCAGCGCCGCGAGGCGCGGCTCGCCGGCGAGAAAATGCTCGAAGGCGCGCGCGACGCGGCGGCGCTGGCGCGCGCCCACCGCCTCGCCCGCCTCGGCGAGGCTGTCGCGCGCCTTCACCTCGATCGCGGCGACGACGCGGCCGCGCCGCGCGATGATGTCGACCTCGCCGACCGGCACGCGGTAGTCGCGCGCGAGCACGCGCCAGCCGCGCAGGCGCAGATGCCAGATGCAGAGCGTCTCCGCCGCGCGCCCGCGCCGCCAGGCGCGGCGGCGCCGCTCCGCCCCCTCGCCCGGCCTGCGCGGCGTCATCGCTTGTCGCCGAGAAGGGCGAGGGCGCGGCGATAAACCTCGCGCCGCGGCAGGCCGGTCTCGGCGGCGACGGCGGCGGCGGCGTCGCGCAGGCTCGCCGCGGCGAGCGCCGCGCGCAGCCGCGCCTCGAGATCGGCGCCGGGCGCGGCGCGCGCCGCGGCCGTCTCGCGCTCGGGCGGCGCGACGACGACAACGATCTCGCCTTTCGCGGCCGCGCCGGCGTAATGGGCGGCGAGGCTCGCGAGATCGGCGCGCCGCACCTCTTCGTGGCGCTTCGTCAGCTCGCGCGCGACCGCGGCCGGGCGCGGCCCGAGCACCGCCGCCATGTCGGCGAGGCTGGCGGCCAGGCGATGCGGCGATTCGAAGAGAATGAGCGTCGCCGGTACCGCGGCGAGCTCGGCGAGCGCCTGCCGCCGCGCCGCGGCGCGGGCGGGCAGAAAGCCGGCGAAGAGGAAGCGGTCGGCGGGGAGGCCCGAGAGGGCGAGCGCGGCGATGGGCGCGGCGGGGCCGGGCGCGAGGCTGACGGGCAGCCCCGCGGCGATCGCCGCGCGCACGAGCTTGTAGCCGGGATCGGAGACGAGCGGCGTGCCCGCATCGGAGACGAGCGCCACCGTGGCGCCGCCGCGCAGGCGCTCCAGGATGCGCGGGCGCATGCGCTCGGCATTGTGGTCGTTATAGGCGATGCGGCGCGTCGCGATGCCGTAGCGCGCCGCGAGCTTGCCGGTGACGCGCGTGTCCTCGCAGAGGAGGAGGTCGGCGCGGCGCAGGATTTCGAGAGCGCGCAAGGTGATGTCGGCGAGGTTGCCGATCGGCGTCGCGACGAGATGGAGGCCCGGCGGCACGGTGATCGGCGCCGCCGCTCCGTCGCCCGCGCGATCCGACGGATCGGCGGCGGCCGGCGACGGTTTACTTGCGTCCGGGCCGCGGCTAGGCTCGCCCTGCCGTTCGCCCTCGCTGATGCCGGAGGTCACGCGTGCTCCGCCCGTCTTCCTGCCGCTTCGCGCGCCGGCCGTCGTCCTGGCTGGCGGCGGCGCTCCTCGTGCTCGCCGCGACGCTGGGCGGCTGCACCGGGACGAGGGTAGCGGCTCCGCCGGCGCCGCCGCAAGCGACGAGCGCCCTGCCGCCGGCCGAGGCGCCGCCGCAGGCGATCGCGCTCGGCGCCCCGGCGACGCCCGCGCTTCCCGGCGCCAAGGTGGCGGTGGCGCTGCTGCTGCCGCTCTCGGGGCCGACGGCGGGGCTGGGCCGCGCCATGCTCGATGCGGCGGAGATGGCGCTCTTCGACGTCGGCGACGACAATTTCCTGCTGCTGCCGCGCGACACGCAGGGTACGGCGGAAGGCGCGGCGCGCGCCGCCGAATCGGTGCTGGCACAGGGCGCGCGGCTTATCCTGGGTCCGCTCCTCGCCGGCGAGGTCGCGGCGGTGAAGCCGATCGCGCGGCAGGCGAATGTCAACATGATCGCCTTCTCGACCGACGAGACGCTGGCCGGCGACGGCACCTACCTTTTGGGATTCCCGCCGCGGCAGAATGTGGAGCGCATCACCGCCTTCGCGCATCAGAAGGGCGTCAACCGCTTCGCCGCGCTCGCCCCGGAGACGCCCTATGGCCAGCTCGTCGTCAACGAGCTCCGCGCCGCCGCGGCGCGGAACGGATCGAGCGTCGATCATGTCGAGTTCTACGACCCCGCCGCGACCGACATCCGGCCCGTGGTCCGGCAGCTCGCCAGCTTCGACGGGCGCGCGGCGGCGCTGGCGCGCGAGCGCAAGCAGCTCGAAGCCGCCAATGACGAGGCCTCGAAGCTCGCCCTCGCGCGCCTCGCCAGCGCCGAGACCGCCGGCGATCTCGGCTTCGACGCCGTGCTCCTGCCGGAAGGCGGCGCCAAGCTGAAGCAGGTGGCGGCGCTCCTGCCGTATTTCGACATCGACCCCGGCAAGATCCACATTCTCGGCACCGGACTCTGGGACGAGCCCGGGCTCGGCACGGAGCCGGCGCTCGTCGGCGGCTGGTTCGCCGCCCCCTCGCCCGCCGCGCGCGCCGATTTCGCCAAGCGCTTTCAGCAGCTCTACAAGCAGCCGCCGGTGCGGCTCGCCAGCCTCGGCTACGATGCGGTGGCGCTGGCGGCGGTGCTGGCCAAGAAGCCCGGCGGCAGCGGCTTCACCGCGCAGGCGCTGACCGACCCCAGCGGCTTTGCCGGGGTCGACGGCATCTTCCGCTTCCGTCCCGACGGCCGCGCCGACCGCGGCCTCGCCGTGCTCCAGGTCGAGCGCAACGGCACCAGCGTCGTGAGCCCGGCGCCGGAAACCTTCGAGGGACAGCCGGCGTCGTGAACCTCTAAGCCGAAAGCGCCTATTCCGGCGTCCGGCACAGGAACTCCACCGGAACGAGGCGCCCTTCGGCGAGGCCTCGTCCGGTATTGGCCGCCATCTCGGCCGCGGCATCGCCGTGGATGAGCCGGACCGCGCGGTGCGGCGGCTGCTCGCCGCGATCCACCATGGCGCGCGACATCTTCGCGAAGTCGAGAGCCTCCTGCGCCGTGTCGCGCACGCTGAGGACGACGAATCCCGCGGCCTCCAGATGGCGCCGAGTCTCTTCGGGCGTGGCGAGAAAGCTCGTCGCCGCCGTCTTCGCCCAGGGCGTCGGAAAATCGGGGGCGCCCCCCGCACCTTGCGCGATCTCCGAGAGGGCGAGAAGCGCGCCCGGCTTCAGGACGCGGCGAATCTCGCGATAGAATCGCGCCTTGTCGGCGATGTTCATGGCGACGTTCATCGAATAGGCGCGATCGAAGCTCGCATCGCTAAAGGGCATCGAGAGCGCGTCGCCCTCGTGGAAATCGACGCGCGCCGCGAGCGCCAGAGCGCGCGTCAGGATGCGCGCGACCTCGCAGAATTCGGGCGTCAGGTCGATCCCCGAGACGCGGCAGCCGTAGCGCGCCGCGACATAGCGCGCCGGCCCGCCGATGCCGCTGCCGATATCGAGAATATGATCGCTCTCGCGCGGGGCGAGCCGCTCGGCCAGCTCCTGCGTCGCCGCGAAGCCGCGCCCGTGAAAATGATCGTAGGGCGCCAGCGTCTCGATCGTCGGGCGGTCGACGCCGTCGGCGGCGAGCGCCGCCTGCAGCCGCTGCAGCAGCGTGCCGCGGCTGTAATGCGCAGAGATATCGACGCCTGCCGCCATCGCGACCTCCCTCGCCCGGAGCCCTCTCATCCTCGCACAGATCGGCGGCTGCGGGCACGGAAATGGCGCCGCGCGGCGCGCGCGGCGCGCTCTTCAGAGAAGATTCAGCAATTGCCTGCCATTCTGGCCGAATCGGCGGCGCGCGCAGGTCTCGCCATGAAGCTCAATCTCGGCTGCGGCCAGAACAAGGTTCCGGGCTATCTCAACGTCGACAAATATCCGGCCTGCGAGCCGGATCAGGTCGTCGATCTCGAAGTCTTCCCCTGGCCTTTCGCCGACAACTCCGTCACCGAGGTGCTGCTGACCCATGTGCTGGAGCATCTGGGGCAGCAGACCGAGACCTTCTTCGGCATCATGAAAGAGCTCTATCGCGTGCTCGTGCCGGGGGGCAAGGTGATGATCCGCGTCCCGCATCCGCGCAGCGAAGGATTCCTCGGAGATCCCACTCATGTCCGGCCGATCAGCCCCTTGGTGATGACGCTGTTCTCGAAGCGCCTCAACCGTGAGTGGAAGCAGAAGGGCTGGCCCAATACCCCGCTCGGCCTCTACCTCGATATCGATTTCGAGATCGTGTCGACGGGCGTCACCCTCACCCCCCGCTGGCTCCAGCAGTTCCAATCCGGCGCGCTCAGCATCGAGCAGATCAACGCCGCGATCGAGATGCACCACAACGTCGTCGACGAGGTTCAGATCGAGCTGAAGAAGGTCGCCGCCTGAGCCGCGCGCTCATTCGCGCTACGGCAGCGCGAACTCCGCCAGCAGCGGCAGGGCGAGCCGCTGGTAGGCGGTCGAGCCGAGCCGGGCCGAGATGGCGGCGGCGCAGGCGCGGACGAGGCCGAGCTGCCGCGCATCGACGGGCGCCGGAATGTATTGGTCGGTGCCGACAATGGCGATCGTGCCGACCAGCATCTCCTCGCGGTCGAGAAGCGGCGCCGCCAAGGTGGTGATGCCGAGCAACGTCTCGCCGGGCGCGAGCTCGTAGAGCTCCTCACGGATGGCGGCGAGGCGCTGGCGCAGCGCCGCCGGCGCGGTGATCGTGCGCGGCGTCAGCGCCGCGAGCTTGCGCGAGAGGGCCCGGCGCTGCGCCTCGGGCGGCGCGAAGGCGAGGATGATCCGTCCCTGCGCCGAGGCGTGCGCCGGCAGGTGCGCGCCCCGGCGCACCGAGATGGTGACGAGATTGCTGCTCTCCATCACCGCCGAGACCATCGCCTCGCCTTGCGCCGGCACGCTCAGCACCACGGTCTGATGCGAGAGGTCGCGCAGCCGCGCCATATAGGGCTCGGCGAGGCGGCGCAGGTCGAATTGCTCGGCGGCGGCTTGGCCCAGATGGAGAAGCTTGCGGCCGAGGCGATAGCATTCGCTGGAGCGCTCCTGCTCGACGAGCCCCAGATGCCGCAAGGTCGTCAGGTGGCGGTGGATGCGCGCCTTCGCCGCGCCGAGGGCGCGGGCGATCTCGGTGAGGCGCATCGGCGCTTCGGCCGCGGCCAGCGTCTCCAGCACCGCCGCCGCGGCGACGACCGAGCGCACGGCGCCGCTCGGCAGGCTCGGCTCCCGCGCCTCGCTTCGGCGGCGCCGGCGATGGGTCGCGGCCTCCGTCCGCTCGACGTGTTTCGTGGCGACCGCCGGCTCCGTCGCGTCGCTCACGCCGAGACCCAGGGTTCGAGCCCGGCGAGAAGGCCGCCATTGTCGAGCGCCGAGGTCGAGCTCGGCGCGGCGCTCTCGGCGGGTTGGCCCAAAGGCGGGCCCAGCTCGCGATAGGCGCCACGGCAGAAGAGAAGCGGCCGGCCCTCGGCCTCGGCGCGCATGCGCAGCACCTGGCCGAGGAAGATGCGATGATCGCCGCCCTCGTGCATGCCGTGAACCGCGCATTCGAAGACGGCCACGGCGCCTTCGAGGATGGGGCAGCCGCCTTCGCCCGTCGTGAAGGCGACGCCGTGCCAGCGGTCATGCACGGCGGTGGCGAAGCGCGAGGACAGCTCCGTCTGCTCGGCGGAGAGGACATTGACCGCGAAATGCGCGCTGCTTTCGAAGACGCGCAGGCATTGGGCCTGGCGGTTCAGGCTGAAGAGGACGAGCGGCGGGTCGAGCGAGACGGAGGAGAAGGAATTCGCGGTGAACCCGACGAGCTCGTCCGCGGCGCTGCGGGTCGTAATGATGGTGACGCCGGTGGCGAACCAACCCAGCGCATCCCGGAATGCCCGCCCGTCCAAAGCCGTCATTATCGCCGATTTCGCCGCCGCCTCCCCCATTTCGCCGCGCCGCCATGGGGTCAGAGAGAGTTAGGGAGGGCGCCGGCGGGTGTCAACCAAGACGGGGCCGAGGCCGGAAGAACAACCGAACCACGCAGACACGAAGGCACGAAGCTCCTTTGCGCGAAGCGCGATGCGGGCTGACCGGCCGCGGCCAGCCTGTCGCTCCCCGCGACATGATGGCGCGCTCCGCGCCGGTTCGCCGCCTTCGCGCCTTCGTGTCTTCGTGGTCCAAACATTCGCGGCGGGAGCAATTCGCCTCAAACGTCGTCCCCGACGCCGCCCGGGGCGACGAACGCTTTCCAGTAGCCGGGCCGCGACGGCTGCTCGCCATAGCTCTGAAGCCGGTCGGCCGCCTTGCCGATGAGGTCTGCGGCATGGCAGCGCTGGCGGGCCAGGTAATCGCGGAGCTCGTCGAGCGCGCGGGGCACGACGCCGAAGCCGCCGGTGAAGATGGCGCTCGTCATCTGCACGGCGCTCGCGCCGGCGAGGAGGAAGCGGGCGATGTCTTCGCCGCTGCGCGCGCCGTTGGTGGCGATGAGCGGCGCCGCGGGCCCGAGCCTCCGGCGGGCCAGGGCGAGCCAGCGGCAGGTGAGCGGCAGAGCCCAGGCGCCGCCGATCGCGGCGTTGGTGCCGAGGAGCGGCGCCATGGTCTCGAGGTCGGGAACGAAACCCATGAAGCGCCCCATGAGGGTGACGGCATCGGCGCCGGCCGCGCGCGCCGCGGCGGCGAGCGCCGCCACATCCTCGCTCTGCCCCGTCAGCTTGACCCAGAGCGGCAGGCGCGTCGCGGCGCGGATGCGGGCGACGATCGCCGCGACCCGTCCCGCCTCGCGCTCCAGCGTGATGGCACCCGGCGCCGCCTCACCGCCATGCGGCGCGCCGATATTGAGCTCGAGAACGCGGATGCCGGCGGCCTCGACTTCCCCTGCCATCGCCGCGCCGCGCTCGAGATCGGCGAGGATGAGGCTGGCGACGACATAGCTGTCCTGCGCCCGCGCCGCGCGGTCGAGCCGGGCCACCATCTCGAGCCATTCGGGGAAGGGCTGCTGCGCGAGGCCCGAGCGGCAGAAGAGGGTGGCATCGGGCGGCGGCGCGAAGGCCCAGGGCAGGCGCCGCCATTGCGCGTCGAGGAGAGCATAGTCGGTGCGGTCGAGCTGCCGCCGCGCCGCCTCCGATTCATTCGCCGATTTCGCGACGACGGCGCCGGCCCCGGCGGAAAGCGCGCTCTCGATGCCGGCGGCGCTCATCACATGCTCGCCGGCGCCGCAGATCAGCGGGTTCTTGAGGCGGACGCCGCCGATGGCGACGGAGAGATCGGTCACGGCGGCAGAGTGCGCGCGGCACCCCACTCCCTAACCCTTCCCCACAAGGGGGGAGGGAATAACAATGGCAATTGCGGCGCGATGCTACGCATACTCCGCCCGGCGCGGCGTGAAGACGTCGAGGTTCAGCACTGGCTCCGTGCCGACGACCTCGGCGTAATGGGTGACGTTGGGCGGCACGGTCAGGAGGCCACCCGGGCCGAGGCGGATCGTCTCGTCGCCGACATGGAAATCGACTTCGCCGGCAAGGATGTAGACGATCTGCTCATAGGGATGCGCATGCGGGCGCGGCTCGTGGCCGGGATGGAGGCGGTGGAGCGCCAGCGTTGCGCCGGCGCCGCTGAAGGATTTGCGCTCGATGCCGGGGCGCACGGGCTGCCACGCGATCTTGCTCCAGTCGACGGTGGGGACAGTCATCGCGGCACCTCTCTCCTGCACTATTCGGTCCCTGCCCTATTCGGCGGCTTCGCGCTTCGGATGGAATCCCGGCACCGCGCCGCCCGGCTTCTGCCGCGCTTCGAGATCGTCGAGAAGGCGCGACACGCGCTCGATATAGCCGTCGCGGTCGTAGAGATTGTAGAGCGTGCCGGCGAGGCGCACGGGATCGCCCGAGTAATAGCGCTCATAGAGCTGCTGGCGGCCTGAGAAGGACGACACCGCGGCATCGAAGGCGAGGCGGAAGAGCTTGATGCGCGCGGGCGAGTCGGCGTTCGCTGCCTGGAAATATGTGCGCACATCGGCGGCGAGCGGACCCGTGAGCTCGGCATATGAGGGCACCGCGACGAGCCCGCCCGCGCCCAGGATCTGCACGATCTCGCACATGCGGATGAACATCTTCGGGAACATCATGCGCACGGTCCAGAGCGGCATCGCCGCCGGCGTCATGACGCCGCCGGCATTGGGGGCGGCGTCGACCTCGCTGGCGCGCAGGCAGGCGCGGACGCATTCGGCGTATTGGATGAGCTCGGCCAGCAGCCCCTGGACATGGAGATGCTGGTCGATATTGGTCGATTTCGCGATGGCGAAGGCGAGCCCCATCATGAATTCGGCCTTCGACAGGTTCTTCGTCGAGAATTGATGCATGATCTGCGGCATCGCGCCGGTGCGGTTGTAGAGGCCGTTGCACATCTCGGCGTCGCGGTGGATGAAGACGCGCTCCCAGGGCACCAGCACCCCGTCGAAGATGACCATGGCGTCGCCCTCGTCGAGCCGCGCCGAAAGCGGATAGTCCATCGCCGAGGCCGCGTTCTGATGGACGATCGAGGGCCGGCAGATGAAGCGCAGCCCGGGGCTCGCCACCGGGATCGAGAAGCCGAAGGCGTAGGGCTCGGCCTCCTTGCTGTTGGCGAGATATGTGGACGGCATGACCATGATGTCATGCGAGAAGGCGCAGAGCGTCGAGACCATGCGCGCGCCGGAAATGACGATGCCGGCATCGGTCTCGCGCACGATCTTTGCCGCGAGGTCCTTCTCCTGCTTTTCGACCGGCCGCGAGCGGTCGACCTGCGGGTTGATGAGCGTGTGCGTCATCGCGATGTCGTTCTCGCGCGCCGCCACATAGTAGTTGCGGACGTTGTCGGCGAACTGCTTGTCCTTGCGGCCGAACTCCTCGGCGGCCGAGGCGAAGCCCGTCAGCATGATGTTCATGTAGTCGGGGCTGCGGCCGAACATGCCGCAGGTCGCGTCCATCCAGATCTTCACCATATCGCGCCGGCGCGCCAGATCCTCGATCGAGGCGGGCTCGATGAAAGAGAGGCCGACAGGATTGCCCGAGCTCGGCGAGGCGTAGGTCATGCGCGGCTTCAGCGCCGGATCGTGCTGCATGTCGTAGAGCTCGGCCATGCTCTGCGCGGCGCCGGCGAAGCGCCGATCCGTCGTCACATCGGGCACGCGCTCCCCGTCGATCCAGATCTGCCGGTCGTCGCGCAGCGATTCGAGGAACGCCTTGCCCGTGCGAATGCCCATGCTCTCTGCCTCCCAATCAACTCCGTTTCAACACCAAGGCACGAAGGACACGAAAGGGACAAGGGCTCTCGAACCCTCATGGGCTAGCCGGGCGCTTTACGGCCGGCGCAGCGCGACGCGCCGCATCTCCTTCGTGCCCTTCGTGCCTTCGCGGTGACTCACTGTTCGTTCTCATAGACGGCGAGCCCGTAGCCGGTGATGAGCGGCGCGTAATAGTGGCGGTGGACGCGCCGCACCTTCGGGCCGAGGGCGCCGCGCATGCCGAGCCACATGATCATCTCGACCGATTCGGCGCCGCCCCATTCCATATACTGCCGGTGCGAATAGCTGGCGAGGACCTCGGGCTCGTGTTCGAGGAGGTCGAGGAAGCGGTTGTCCCACTCCGGATTGACGAAGCCGAAGCGCTCGCCATGGAGCTGGTGCGAGAGGCCGCCCGTGCCGAGCACGACGACGCGCAGGTTCTTCGCATAGGAGTGGACGGCGCGGCGGAGGGCGTGCCCCAGCTTCCAGAGGCGCCGCGCCGTTGGCAGCGGATGCTGGATGACGTTGACGGCGAGCGGCACGACCGCGGCCGGCCAGGGCGGATCGCAGAGCAGCGGCAGCACCGAGAGGATGCCGTGATCCACCGCCAGCTCCTGGCAGATGGTCGGATCGAACTCGTCGGCGATGAGGCTTTCGGCGAGGTGCCAGGCGAAATCGGCATCGCCCGGCAAATCGGGAAAGTCGCGCCGCCCCCAGCCTTCATCGGCAAGGGCGTGGCGCTCGCCGACGCCGAGGGCGAAGGTCGGATAGGCGTCGAAGAAGAAGCGGTTCATGTGATCGTTGTAGAGGACGATGAGCAGATCGGGACGCTGCGCCGCGAGCCAGGCCTTGGCCGGCGCGTAGCCGGCGAAGAGCGGCGCCCACAGCGGCTCCGCCTGGAGGCCCTTGTCATAGGCATGTGCGATCGACGGGGCGTGCGAGGTGCCGATGCCGCCGAGAATGCGCGCCGTCACCGCGCGCTTCTCCCCGGCCGCGTCGCCATGAAGGCATCGAGGCTCTCGCCGCGCATCTGCGCGCCCATCTGCAGAAGCGTCTGCCCGACGGTCGCCGCGATCTTGAGGAGGAGATAGATGTTGCCGCCCGCCGCGATGAGCGCCGCCCAGTCGCGCCGCCGCACCGCGTCCTTCTCTGCTTCGCCGAGCCCGAAGGCGTCCATATAAGCCTCGGGCTCGCCGAGGAAGCGCGCGCGGTTCGCCGGCTCGGTCAGCGACATCGCCAGCTTGTTGAGGCGATAGCCGCGGCGCGAGCGGCGGCCGTCGAAGACCGCGGTTCCGGGCAGCTCGCCCGCGTCCAATTCCGTCATCGCACTCTTGTGCGGCATCGCCCGGCTCTTCGCAACCTTTCGTTTTTATGATACGCAGTCTTGCAGAGCGGAACAAGGCGGTTTGCGGAAGGCGGCGCCCATGGCGGGATACGCGCTCGCGGTTGATATCGGCGGCACCTTCACCGACGTCGTGCTGCGCAGCGGCGACGGCGCCACCGTCGTCGACAAGACGCTGACGACGCCGGGCGACCTCCTCGAGGGCTTCTTCCGCGCCGTCGATCTCGCTTTGGAGCGCGCGAGCGCCCGGCCCGCAGAGGTCGACGACGTCATCGTCCATGCAACGACCATCGTCACCAACGCCGTCATCGAGCGCAAAGGACCGAAGACGGCGCTGCTCGTCACCGAGGGCTTCCGCGACGTGCTGGCGATCCGTGACGAGCATCGCTACGAGATGTTCGACCCGCAGATCGAATTCGCAGCGCCGCTGGTGCCGCGCCCTCTGACCTTCGGGGTGCCGGAGCGGGTCTATGCCGACGGCTCGATCGGGCGCGCGGTTGACGAGGCGGCGCTGGCACGCATCGCCGCGGCGCTCGAAGCGGCTGATGTCGTCTCGGTCGCGATCGCCTTTCTCAATTCCTATCGCAATCCGGCGAATGAGCGGCGCGCGGCCGAGCTTCTCGCCGCCGCGGCGCCGGCGCTCTTCATCAGCCTCTCCTCGGAGGTGGCGCCGCAGATCCGCGAATATCCGCGCACATCGACCGCGGTCCTCAACGCCTATACGCGGCCCATCACCGAACCCTATCTTCGCGGCCTCCGTCAGCGCCTCGTGGAACGCGGCTTTCGCAACGACCCGCTCATCATGCTGAGCAATGGCGGCGTCATCGGCGCCGAGATCGCGGGCCGCTTTCCCGTCCGCATGATCGAGTCGGGGCCGGCGGCGGGGGCCCTCGCCGCGAGCTGGTTCGCCGAGCGCCTCGGCCTCGACCGCCTGCTCTCCTTCGATATGGGCGGGACGACGGCGAAGGCGGCTCTCATCGAGCAGCGGCGGCCGCTCGTCGCCGGCAGTTTTGAGGTCGATCGCATCTACCGCTTCAAGGCGGGAAGCGGCATGCCGGTTCTCATCCCGGCGATCGACCTCATCGAGATCGGCGCCGGCGGCGGCAGCGTCGCCGCCGTCGACGAGCTCGGCCTCCTGAAAGTCGGGCCGCAAAGCGCCGGCTCCGTGCCGGGGCCCGTCTGCTACGCGCGCGGCGGCACGGCGCCCACCGTCACCGATGCCGATCTCGTCCTCGGCTTCCTCGACGCCGCGCATTTCCTCGGCGGCGACATGCGCCTCGACCGCGCCGCGGCGGAGGCTTCGATGGCGGCGCTGGGGCGGCGCCTCGGCACCGACGCCGAGACCGCGGCGGCCGGCATCTACCGCGTCGTCGCCGAGCAGATGGCCGCGGCCGCGCGCGCTCATGCGACGGATCGCGGCATCGACTATCGCGGCGTGCCGCTCCTCGCTTTCGGCGGCGCCGGGCCCGTCCATGCCTGCGCCGTCGCCGAGCTCCTCGACAGCGCCGCCGTCATCTTCCCGCCGCTCGCCAGCGTCCTCTCCGCCTTCGGGACGCTGGTGACGCCGGCGCGGCTCGACCTCGTGCGCGGCGCTCTGGGCCGCCTTGCGGCCGTCGATTGGGGGGAAACCGATACGCTCCTCACGGCCATGGTCGAGGAAGGGCGCGCCGCGCTCGTCGAAGCGGGCTGTCCCGCCGAGGGCATCCGCTTCGCCTTCGGCGGCGATCTGCGCTATCTCGGACAGCAGAACGAGGTGCAGGTCGCCTTCGCCGAGGATCCGCGCCTTCTCCGCGACCGCGCGGCGCTGCGCCGGGCCTTCGAGGCGGCTTACGAGGCGCAATACGGGCTGCGTCTTGCCGATGTCGAGGTCGAGATCGTCTCCTGGCGCGTGGCGGCGCTGGGACCGCAGCCGGCGCGTCCGAGCCGCGCCGCGCTGCCGCCGCGCCCCGGCCGTCCCAAGGCGCGCCGGCGCGCCCGCTTCGGCGAGCAGGCGCAGCCGACCGACGTCTATGACCGCGCCGCGCTCGCGGCGAGACAGGAGATCGCCGGCCCCGCCATCATCGAGGAGCGCGAGACGACGATCGTGCTGCCGCCGGGCTGGCGGGCGCGCGTCGAGGCGGAGGGCTGTATTGTCGCGAGGCGGGAAATGAAATGACCAGGTTCGTCGATTTTGAAGACTCTCTTCCCCTTGCGGCGCCCTTGCAGATTTCCCTCTCCCGCTCGCTCTCGGCGAAGCTTCGCTTCGCCTGTCGCCGCAGCGGAAACCTTTGGTTTCCGCGAGAGCGGGAGAGGGTTAGGGTGAGGGCCGCTCGTGCTCCCATCCCCTCACCCCGCCCCTCTCCCGCGCGCGGGAGAAGGGGACCAGCGAGGGTAGGGGCATGAGCAGGTTCATGGACGGCATCGAGCTCGAAATCCTGTGGAGCAACCTCATCGCCACGGTCAGCGACCAGGCGAAGGCGCTGCAGCGCATCGCCTTCAGCCCGATCGTGCGCGAGGCGGGCGACTTGGCGACCGCACTCTTCGATGCCGAGGGCCGCATGGTGGCGCAGGCGGTGACCGGCACGCCCGGCCACATCAACGCCCTCGCCGCCGCCGGCGCCCATCTGGTCGCGGCGGCGCCGCCGGCGACGCTTGCCCCGGGCGACGTCCTCATCACCAACGATCCGTGGCTCTCGGCCGGGCATTTCTTCGACATCACCGTCTTCACGCCGGTCTTTCACCGGGGCCGCGTCATCGCCTTTTTCGGCTCGACGATCCACCACACCGATATCGGCGGCTACGGCGTCGGCGCCGGCGCCCGCGACGTGCACGAGGAAGGCCTCTGGATTCCGATCTGCAAGCTCTACGAGGCGGGCCGGCCGAACGCCCTCCTCCACGACATCATCCGCCACAATGTGCGGACGCCGGACTACGTCTTCGGCGATCTCGCGGCGCAAGTCTCGAGCGCGCGCCTCGGCAGCGAGCGCCTCCTCGCCCTCATGGCGCGGCACGGCCTCTCGGACATCGATGAGCTCTCGGCCGAGATCATCGCCCGCTCGGAGAGGGCGACGCGCGCCGCCATCAAGAAGCTGCGGCCCGGCACCTATGAGGGCGAGAGCCGCTTCGACGTGCCGGGCGGCGACGTCGTGACCCTGAAGGCGGCGGTCGCGATCGATGCCGAGGCGGGCGAGATCCGCATCGACTTCGCCGGCAGCTCGGAGGCGAGCCCCTACGGCATCAACGTCGTCCTCAACTACACTCATGCCTATGCCACCTTCGCCATCCGCTCCTGCCTCGATCCCGAGCTGCCGAACAACCATGGCAGCCTCGCCCCCATCAAGGTGACGGCGCCCGAGGGCTCGATCGTCAATTGCACATACCCCTCGCCGGTCAACGCCCGGCACGTCGTCGGCATGTATGTGCCGATGCCCATCCTCAAGGCGCTCTACCACGTCATGCCGGAGCGCGTCCTCGCCGAGGGCGCCGGCGCCGTCTGGACCATCCAGATCCAGGGACGCGACGCGGCGGGCCGGCCCTTCACCTCCTCGATGTTCAACTATTCGGGCGGCATGGGGGCGCGCGCCCGCAAGGACGGGCCGGACGCGACCTGTTATCCGACCGGCGTCGCCGCGGTGCCGGTCGAGGTGCTGGAGGCCGCGATGCCGATCGAATTCCTGGAGAAAGAGCTCCGCCCCGGCTCGGGCGGCGCCGGGCGCCGGCGCGGCGGCGACGGCCAGCGGATCCGCTTCCGTATGCGGACGGCGGCGCCCTGGCTCTTGAACGCCGTCACCAGCCGCACGCGCGAGCGCGCCGAGGGGCTCGGCGGCGGCGAGCCGGGCGCCGCCGGCCGCTTCCTCGTCAACGGCCGCGCGGTCAGCGAGGCGCGCAAGATGGTGATGCAGCCCGGCGATGAAGTTTCGATGGAAACGCCGGGAGGCGGCGGCTACGGTCGCGCCGAGGCGGCGGCGTGAAGGAGGAAGCAATGCCCGACACGATCGAGACGCAGACCGCCGCTGAGCGCGCGGCGGCGGTCCATGCCTTGAAGCAGGACATGGTCTATGCCTACCACATCCTCGACCGCGCCGGTCAGGGCAGCGGCATCGCCGGGCACCTCACGGCCCGCCTCCCGGGCGCGCAGAGCTTCTGGACGCATCAATGGCATCAAGGCTTCGACGAGGTCGCCTATGACGACCTCATCGAGAGCAATTTAGAGCTCGAGACGATCTCGGGCAGCGGCCGCGCCAATCCGACCCTCCATATCCACACCCGCATCTATCTCGCGCGGCCTGACGTCACCTGCATCGTCCACACCCACGGCATCAACGCGGTGGCGCTGGGCGCCATCGGCAAGTGCCTCGAACCCTTCTGGATTTACGGCGCCATCTTCCACGAGGACGTGACGCTCTTCGACGAGTTCGACGGCGTCGTCCTCGGCAAGGCCGAGGGCGACCGCATCGCCGAGGCGCTGGGGCGCAACCGCGGCATTCTCCTCAAGAATCACGGTCTCCTCGTCGTCGCCGATTCGGTGCGCATGGGCTGCATCGGGGCGCTGACGCTGGAGCGCGCCTGCGAGGCGCAGTTGAAGGCCATGGCGGCAGGCACGCTGCAGCTCATGCCCGATGCCGCGGCGCGCCAGGCGAAGGGCTTCCTCCTCTCCAAGGACACGACCGACGGCCGCTGGGGCCACCTCACCCGACGCCTCCTCCGCGCGCGGCCGGATTTGAAGCGGGCGTGAGCCGCGGGCCCTCACCCTGCCCTCTCCCGCAAGCGGGAGAAGGTTCTTGCCCCCCTCCCCGGCGAGGAGAGGGAAACCGGGCGGGGGACGGGACCGACATCCGCCGCGACGATTGGGCGGCGCGCCATGCGCCGGCGGCGCTCCTCCCTTATATCCGCCTGGCGCGGCTCGACCGCCCGATCGGGACTTGGCTGCTGCTCTTCCCGGGCTGGTGGGCGATCGCGCTGGCGGCGCGGTCCTGGCCCGATTGGCGCCTCGTCGCGCTCTTCGCCATCGGCGCCGTCGCCATGCGCGGCGCCGGCTGCACCTTGAACGACATCGCCGACCGCGATTTCGATGCGCGCGTCGCGCGGACGCGCACGCGCCCCATACCGAGCGGCGCCGTCTCGGTGCGCGCGGCGGCGCTCTTCCTCGCGCTGCAGCTCGCCATCGGCGCGGCGGTGCTCTTCGCGCTCGACCGCCTCGCCATCCTCCTCGGCCTGCTGGTGCTGGCGCTCGTCTCGACATACCCCTTCATGAAGCGCGTCACCTACTGGCCGCAATTCTTCCTCGGCCTCAACTTCAACTGGGGTGCGCTCATGGGCTGGGCGGCGGCGACGGGTCGGATCGAAGCGCCGGCGCTGCTCCTCTATGCGGGCGGCATCTGCTGGACGCTCGGCTACGACACCATCTACGCGCATCAGGACAAGGAGGACGACGCCCTCATCGGCGTCAAATCCTCGGCGCTCGCCTTGGGCGAGGCGACGCGGCCGGCGCTCTTCGCCTTCTACGGCGCCGCGACGGCGCTGTGGGCGGCCGCCCTCGCCGCCGCCGGCGCCGCCTGGCCGGCCTGGGCCGCCCTTCTCGTGGCGGCGGCGCTGCTCGCGGCGCAGGCGGCGCGCGTCGCGACATCCGATCCCGCCGATTGCCTCGCGAAGTTCCGCGCCAATCGCTGGGTCGGCTGGGCCCTCTTCCTCGGCTTCATCGCGGCGCGGGTTCTCGCCGGGTGAGTCCGGAAGAGGCATCGGCCTTCATCCGCGCCAATACCGCGCTTGCGGCGCCGCCGCTCGTGCCCGAAATCACGCTCCATCTCGCGAGCGAGCTGACGCCGATCTGGCAGGCGACCGAGGACAGCCTCGCCGCGCGCAACCTGCCGCCGCCCTTCTGGGCCTTCGCCTGGGCGGGCGGCCAGGCGCTGGCGCGGCACGTTCTCGACCACCCGGCGATCGTCGCCGGGCGGCGGGTCCTCGATGTCGGGGCCGGCTCCGGCCTCGTCGCCATCGCCGCGGCGCGGGCGGGCGCGGAGGCGGCCTGCGCCGCCGAGATCGACCCGGTCGCCGCTGCCGCCATCGCGCTCAACGCGGCCGGCAACGGGGTCAGGGTCGCGGTCGAAACGCGCGACCTCATCGGCAGCGACGGTCAATGGGACACGGTCCTCGTCGGCGATCTCTGCTACGAGCGGCCGCTCGCCGAGCGCCTGACGGCCTGGCTGCGCCGCCTCGCCGCGGGCGGCGCCGCCGTTCTCCTCGGCGATCCCGGCCGCGCCTACCTGCCGCGCTCGGGCCTCGAGGAAATCGCGCGCTACACCGTGCCGACGAGCCGCGAGCTCGAGGATCGCGACAGCCGCGAGGCGGTGGTATGGCGGATGGGTCCCTAGTCGCCGCTACGCCGCCGCGCTCTCCTCGCTGATGATGCGGAAGCGCGTCAGGGCGCTGTCGACGGTGGCCCAGGCGCGCGACGCCCAGACCTTGTGCGCCTCCTCGTAGCTGGCGAACGGGCCGTGGCGCTCCATCGTCCTGCCCGGCGCCAGCTCGGCGAAGCTCGCATCCTTGTATTCGCCGCCCACGACCCAATAGCGCATGCCCCGTGCTCCATCCGTCCCGCGCCCCCGTGCGGCGCGCTTGCTGCAATGCCCCCCGCTCCTCATAGTACGCCCGAAAGGTTGCGATAATCTCAACCCCATCGAGGAGAGCCAACATGGCGCGGGTGCGCGATATCGGGGCCGAGGAGCTGCCGGCGGAGGCGCGGGCAATCTATGAGCGCTTCACCGCCCAATACGGCCCCTTCCGCAACCAGGTCGCGGTCTTCGCCCATTATCCGCCGGCGGTGACGCATTTGATGGGGCTGCTGCTCGAAATGCGCGCGAGCGGCGGCTTGAAGCGGCGCCATCTCGAACTCGCTCTCGTCGCCGTCTCGAAGCTCAACGAATGCCATTACTGCGTCGCCCATCACCGGCCGATGCTGATGGTCGAGGGCCTCTCGGCGGCGGGCGTCGACCGGCTGCTCGACTATGAGGGTCATCCCGAACTGGACGAGACCGACCGCCTCGTCGTCGAATACGCTGTTGCCGTCACCCGCAACGCGAACCGCATCCGCGACGAGATGTTCGAGCGGCTGCGCCGGCATTTCGATGAATCGCAGATCGTGCAATTGACGCTGCGCATCGCTCTCTGCGGCTTTTTCAACCGCTTCAACGATGCCCTCCAGATCGAGGAGGAAGCGCCGGCGAGCCTCGAACACGCCTGACGCGGCCGCCAATGCCCTATGCGAGCCTCCGCGACTTCATCGCCCGCCTCGAAGCGGCGGGGCTGCTGCGCCGCGTCGCGGCACCGGTCTCGCCTTATCTCGAAATGACCGAGATCCAGACGCGGCTCCTCGCCGAGGGCGGGCCCGCCGTCCTCTTCGAGAATGTCGTGCGCGCGGATGGCGGGCGCTATCCGATGCCGGTCCTCGTCAACCTCTTCGGCACGGTGGAGCGCGTCGCCCTCGGCATGGAGCGGGCGCCGCATCAGCTCCGCGAGATCGGCGAGACCCTTGCCTTCCTGAAGCAGCCGGAGCCTCCCGGCGGCTGGCGCGAGGCGCTCGACATGCTGCCGCTCTTGAAGACGGTGATGGCGATGAAGCCGAAGGTGGTGGCGTCGGCGCCCTGCCAGGAAGTCGTGCTGCAAGGCAAGGACATCGACCTCGCCGCCCTCCCGATCCAGACCTGCTGGCCGGGCGAGCCGGCGCCGCTCATCACCTGGCCGCTCGTCGTCACCAAGGGCGCCGGCCGCGGCCGCGAGGACGGCTACAATCTCGGCATCTACCGTATGCAGGTGACCGGGCGCGACACGACCCTGATGCGCTGGCTGAAGCACCGCGGCGGCGCCCAGCACCACCGGCGCTGGGCGGCGGAGCGCTCGGACCCGTTGCCCGCGGCGGCCGTCATCGGCGCCGATCCCGGGACCATCCTCGCCGCGGTGACGCCGGTCCCGGACACGCTCTCCGAATACCAATTCGCCGGGCTGCTGCGCGGGCGCAAGGTGGAGCTCGTCCCGTGCCGCACCATCCCGCTCAACGTGCCGGCGCAGGCAGAGATCGTGCTCGAAGGCCATGTGTCGCTCGAGGAATACGGCGATGAAGGCCCCTATGGCGACCACACCGGCTATTACAACGCCGTCGAGCGCTTCCCCGTCTTCCGCATCTCCGCCGTCACCATGCGGCGCGATCCCATCTATCTGTCGACCTTCACCGGCCGCCCGCCCGACGAGCCCTCGGTCCTGGGCGCGGCCTTGAACGAGGTCTTCATTCCCCTCCTCCAGCAGCAATTTCCCGAGATCGTCGATTTCTGGCTGCCGCCCGAGGGCTGCTCCTACCGCATCGCCGTCGTCGCCATCCGCAAGGCCTATCCCGGCCATGCCAAGCGCGTGATGATGGGCGTCTGGTCCTTCCTGCGGCAGTTTGTCTATACGAAATTCGTCATCGTCGTCGATGACGACATCGACGCCCGCGACTGGAAGGACGTCATGTGGGCGGTGGCGACGCGCATGGATCCGGTGCGCGACACGACGCTCATCGAGCGCACCCCCATCGACTATCTCGATTTCGCCTCGCCGCAATCGGGGCTGGGCGGCAAGATCGGCCTCGATGCCACGAACAAAGGACCGCCCGAGACGGCGCGCGAATGGGGCAGGCAGCTCCGCATGAGCGACGAGATCATCGCCGAGGTGACGGCGAAATGGGCGAGCTATGGCCTCCCGGGCTCGGGCAAGCCCATCTGGAAGTGAAGCCGCGCGTCGAAAATTGACAAAATTAAAGAGGCCGAATGCCTCACGGCAATTTGTCCGGACGTCGCGGGATGTTGCCCCGAGATCACCACGCTCGATCGCAAGTTGATGTTGCCAACCATTTGTGCCTGCGCATATCTTCTGTTGCAATTGTTCAAATAACAAAGAAGCGCCCCGGCCGGCATTCGCCGCCTCGCGCGGGGCGCGCCCCATGTTGTGCACGAGGGAGGTCGATCAGTGGCTGGATTGCTCGACAAGCAACGGATCATCGCGCCCCACGATTACAATCGTTGGCTCATCCCGCCGGCGGCGCTGGCGATCCATCTCTGCATCGGACAGGCTTACGCCTTCAGCGTTTTCAACCTGCCGATGACGAAGCTCATCGGCATCACCCAATCGGCGCCGGGCGACTGGAAGCTGACCGAACTCGGCTGGATCTTCACCCTCGCCATCGTCTTCCTCGGCCTCTCGGCGGCGGCCGCCGGGCGCTGGCTCGAAGAGGTGGGGCCGCGCAAGGCGATGTTCGTCGCCGCCTGCTGCTTCGGCGGCGGCTTCGTCATCTCCGCCTTCGGCGCCTCCATTCACAATATCTGGCTCATCTATCTCGGCTACGGCGTCATCGGCGGCTGCGGCCTCGGCATCGGCTACATCTCGCCGGTCTCGACCCTCATCAAATGGTTTCCCGACCGCCCCGGCATGGCGACGGGCATGGCCATCATGGGCTTCGGCGGCGGCGCCTTCATCGCCTCGCCGCTCTCGGTCTTCCTGATGCGGGCCTTCTCCAGCAGTACATCGGTCGGCGTCGCCCCGACCTTCCTCGTCATGGGCATCATCTATTTCGCCTTCATGATGTTCGGCGTCTTCACCGTGCGCCTGCCGGCACCGGGCTGGAAGCCGGCCGGCTATGTCGCGCCGAGCGAGCCGAAGAAGCTGGTCACGACCGAGAATGTCGATGTCGACACGGCGCTGAAGACGCCGCAATTCTATCTTCTCTGGTGGGTGCTGTGCCTCAATGTGACGGCCGGCATCGGCGTGCTGGGCCAGGCCTCGGCGATGAGCCAGGAGATGTTCCCGGGCCGCGTGACGCCGCTCGCCGCCGCCGGCTTCGTCGGACTCATGAGCCTCTTCAATATGGGCGGCCGCTTCTTCTGGGCCTCGCTCTCCGACTATATCGGCCGGCGCAACACCTATTTCGTCTTCTTCCTGCTCGGCATTCTCCTCTATTCGCTGGTGCCGAAGACAGGCAGCGTCGGCAGCGTGTCGCTCTTCGTCATCTGCTTTCTCATCATCATCAGCATGTATGGCGGCGGCTTCTCGACGATCCCGGCCTATCTGCGCGACGTCTTCGGCACGATGCATGTCGGCGCCATCCATGGCCGCCTGCTGACGGCCTGGTCGGCGGCCGGCGTCTTCGGCCCCGTCATCGTCAACTACATGCGGGAATACCAGATCGACAGCGGCGTGCCGAAGGCGCAGGCCTATAACGTCACCATGTATGTCATGGCGGGCCTGCTCGTCATCGGCTTCCTCTGCAATTTCTTCATGACGGCGGTTCACCAGCGTCACCATATGCGCGTGCAGGAGAAGACGGCATGAGCGGCGGATCGGCAGGCAATTACACCGGGCGCCTCGTCGTCGCCTGGCTCTTCGTCGGCATCCCCCTCCTCTGGGGGGTCATCGAGACCGGGGCCAACGCGCTGAAGCTCTTCCACTAGGCGACGGGCGCAGAGGGCTGGCCGCTTCGCGCGGCCGGCGGCACGGTGTTCCCGATTTGGCTCTAAGCCATGAGCTTTAAGCTGTAAGCCCGCTGAGGGCTTCCAGCTTACGGCTAAGAGCTTGCGGCCGAGCTCGCCGCGCGAAGGGTGCGCAGCCGGCGATAGTCCGGGCAAACGGCGCCCTGCTGCCCTATCTAATTGGGCAGCTTTCACTCGAGCGAGCGGGATGCCCGGATGCCGCAGGATGCCGACGCCCTCAACCTCCTCCGCGACCTCATCGCCCGCGCCCGCAAGGCCGGGGCCGATGCCGCCGACGCCGTGCTCTTCGAGGGCGTCTCGATGTCGCATGCCCAGCGCCTCGGGAAGACCGAGAAGCTGGAGCGCTCCGAGCATTACGATCTCGGGCTGCGCGTCTTCTTCGGCAAGCGGCAGGCGATCGCCTCCTCGAACGACCGCTCCTCGGCGGCGCTCTCCGAGCTCGTCGATCGCGCGATCGCCATGGCGCGCGCCGTGCCCGAGGACCCGTTCTGCGGCCTGGCGGCGCCGGAGGAGCTGGCGCATGACTGGCCCGATCTCGAAGGGGAAGACCCGGAGGAGCCATCGGCCGCCCTGCTGATCGCGCGGGCGAAGGCGGCGGAGGAGGCGGCGCTCGCCGTTCCGGGCGTCACCAATTCCGAAGGCGCCGAGGCCGGCTGGAATCGCGGCTTCGTCGCCTTGGCCGCCTCGAACGGCTTCGCCGGCGCCCATTCCGGCTCGGGCCACAGCGTCAGCGCCGCGGTGCTCGCCGGCTCCGGCGCCGGCATGGAGCGCGACTACGACTTCTCGAGCGCCACCTGGGCGGCGGACCTTGCCGATCCCGCCGCGATCGGCAAGAGCGCCGGCGAGCGCGCCGTCCGCCGCCTCGGCGCCCGCAAGGTCGCGACCCGCCAGGTTCCGATCGTCTTCGATCCGCGCGTCGCGCGCAGCCTTCTCGGCCATCTCATCGGCGCCATCAGCGGCCCGGCCATCGCGCGCGGCACCAGCTTTCTGAAAGACAAGCTCGGCCAGCGCATCTTCGCCGAAGGGATCACCATCATCGACGATCCGCACCGCCGCCGCGGCCTCCGCTCCAAGCCCTTCGACGGCGAAGGCATCGCCAATCGCCGGCGCGCCCTCGTCGATGACGGGGTGCTGACGACCTGGCTCCTCGACCTCCGCTCGGCCCGCCAGCTCGGCCTCGCCACGACCGGCCATGCGGCGCGCGGCACCTCCTCGCCGCCGACGCCGGCGCCGACCAACCTCTGGCTCGAGCCGGGGAAGGTCACGCGCGAGACCCTCCTCGCCGACATCGGCGAGGGCTTTTACGTGACCGAGCTCATGGGCTTCGGCGTCAACGGCGTCACCGGCGATTACAGCCGCGGCGCCGCCGGCTTTTGGATCGAGAAGGGCGAGCTCGCCTATCCGGTGAGCGAGGTCACCATCGCCGGCAATCTCAAAGAGATGTTCCTCCATCTCGCCGCCGCCGACGATCTCGAATTCAAGACGGGAAGCGACGCTCCGACGCTGCGCATCGACGGCATGACTCTCGCCGGAAGTTGAACTCCCGCTTCTCGCCCGCGCCAGAATCTTCTTGATCCGAGCCGCGGCGCCGACCCAGCATGGCGGCCTCGGATCGAGCGACAACGGAAGTGGAGGCGGCGCGTGGACAAGGATCTTTACGAGAAGGGGCTTAAGGTCCGGCGCGAGGTGCTGGGCGCCGATTATGTCGACCGCGCGATCGCCAATGCCGACACCTTCAACCGGCCGCTGCAGGATTTCGTCACCGAATATTGCTGGGGCGGCATCTGGACGCGGCCGGGCCTGCCGCGCAAGACGCGGAGCCTCCTCAACCTCGCCATGCTGACGGCGCTCAACCGGCCGCATGAGGTGAAGCTGCATGTGCGGGGCGCGCTCAACAACGGCGTGACGCGCGAGGAGATCGTCGAGGTCTTCCTCCAGGCCGGCGTCTATTGCGGTGTCCCCGCCGCCGTCGACGCGTTCCGCACGGCGCGGGAAGTCTTCGACGAGATCGACGGCAAGAAGCCGCGCTGAGTCCGCGGCGCGCCTCCCCGTGACGGCAAAGCCGCGCATCGGCTTTATCGGCCTCGGCAATATGGGGCGGCCGATGGCGAGCCGTCTCATCGCCGCCGGCTACAGCCTCGCGGTCGCCGATGCCGAGCCGGCGCGGCTCGCCGGCTTCGGCGTCAAGGCGACGCTCCCGGCCTCGCTCGCCGAGCTCGGCCGGCTCAGCGACGTCGTCATCACCATGCTGCCTGACGGGCAGATCGTGGCCGAGGTGATCCTCGGGAGCGGCGCGGGCGGCGACAGCGTCGCGGCGGGGCTCGCTGAAGGCGCGCTCGTCGTCGATATGAGCTCCTCGGCGCCGACGGGCACGCGCGCGCTCGGCGCCCGCCTCGCGAAGCGCGGGATCGGCCTCATCGACGCGCCGGTCTCGGGCGGCGTCAAGCGGGCGGCGGACGGCTCGCTCGCCATCATGGCCGGCGGCGATGCGGCGCTCGTCGAGCGGGCGCGGCCGATCCTCGGCGCGCTCGGCACCCGGATTTTCGCCACCGGCCCGCTCGGCTCGGGCCATGCGATGAAGGCGCTCAACAACTACGTCTCGGCGGCGGGCCTCGCGGCAGCGGCCGAAGCCCTCCTCATCGGCAAGCGCTTCGGCCTCGAACCCGCGACCATGGTCGCGATTCTCAACGCCTCGACCGGCCGCAACAACAGCACCGAGAACAAATTCACGCAATTCATCCTGTCGCGCCGCTTCGATGCCGGCTTCAGCCTCGGCCATATGGCGAAGGATCTGCGCATCGCCGTCGAGACGGCGCGGGCGACAGCGAGCGCTGCGCCGCTCGGCGAAGCCTGCGCCACGCTGTGGGACGCGGCCGAGCACGCGCTCGGCGGCGGCGCCGACCATACCGAGATCGTCCGCTACCTCGAAAGCCTGCAAGGAGAGAAGCGATGAGCGCCTTCGGCCGGCCGGCGGCAGAGCCCTACGAGGTCTTCGCCGTCAAATATGCCCATCACGAGCGGAATGCCAGCGCCAACTTCCTCGGCGGCGATCCGCATGACGGGCCGATGCCGCTCGATTTCTATGTCTGGCTGGTGCGCGGCAACGGCCGGCTCGTCGTCGTCGATCTCGGCTTCAACGCGGCGACGGCGAAGGCGCGCCAGCGCGAGCTCATCCGCAATCCGGTCGACGGGCTGCGCCTCCTCGAGGTCGACGCCGCGACGGTGCCCGATGTCGTGCTGACGCATCTCCACTACGACCATGTCGGTAATTGCGAGCTCTTCCCGAAGGCGAATTTCCATCTCCAGGACAAGGAGATGGCCTATGCGACGGGCCGCCATATGGCGCAAGCGTGCTTCGGCCAGGCCTATGGGGTGGAGGATGTCGTCGGCCTCGTCCGCGCGGCCTATAAGGGCCGCGTCGCCTTCCATGACGGCGACGAGGAGATCGGGCCCGGCCTCTCCCTGCACCATATCGGCGGGCACACGATGGGGCTGCAGGCGGTGCGGGTGTGGACGAAGCGGGGCTGGGTCGTCCTCGCCTCGGACGCGGCGCATCTCTACGCCAATATGGAAGAGCAGCGCCCCTTCCCCATCGTCTATCATGTCGGCGAAATGATCGAAGGCTGGCGCCGGCTGCAGCAGCTCGCCGACAGCCCGCGCCACATCATCCCCGGCCACGATCCGCTCGTGCTGCGCCGCTACCCGCCGCCGGCGCCGCAACTCGAGGGCATTGCCGCCCGGCTCGATGTCGAGCCGCGGGAGTGAGCGTGACGACCCCATTTCGCGGCCCCGGCCCGTCAAGGCCGCGAAAAGATGGTTGCTGAACGGCGTTTCTTGACGCTTCGCGCCGCGGCGCGCGCCGCAGGTCCATTACTTTTCCTTATCGGCCCATGAAGAGAGGGCATTTGAAGCGGGTGCGGCCGGACGCGATAAGCTCGGCCATGTCCCCGCCGCGCCTCTTCGTCGATGCCGACCTCGCCGAGGACCTCGTTTTCGATCTCGCGGACGGGCAGGCGCATTACCTCGGGACGGTGCTGCGCCGCGCCGCAGGCGATGCCGTCGCCCTCTTCAACGGCCGGCACGGCGAGTGGGAAGGCCAAATCGCGGCGATCGGGAAAGGGCGCTGCCGCGTGCGCCTCCGCCGCCGTCTCCGGGCGCAGGAGGCGGAATCCCCGCTTCACCTCGTCTTCGCGCCGGTGAAGCGGGCGCGCATCGATTACCTCGTCGAGAAGGCGACGGAGCTCGGCGTCGCCTCGCTGACGCCGGTCGCGACCGAGCGCACCGTCGTCGAGCGGATCAACCGCGAGCGCCTGCGCGCGCATGCGGTCGAGGCCGCCGAGCAAAGCGAGCGGCTGACCGTCCCCGTCCTCCACGAGCCGCGCGGCCTCCCCGCGCTCCTCGCGGACTGGCCGGCCGGCCGGCCGCTCTTCCTCTGCGATGAAAGCGGCGCCGCGCCTGGCATCGGCACGGTGCTGGCCGGCTTTGCGCCGCCGCCGGCGGGGGCGGCGATGCTGACCGGCCCCGAGGGCGGCTTCACGGACTCGGAACTTGACGCCCTCACAAAACTTCCTTTTGTTAAGCCCGTCGGGCTCGGCCCGCGGGTGCTGCGTGCCGACACGGCGGCGCTCGCGGCGTTAGCCGTGTTCCAGGCCCTTGCCGGGGACTGGCGCCAGGCGCGGCTCCGCCGCGCGCCGGCCGCCCTCTCGCCGCATCGCTGAGCCAGGAGAAGACGCCCGCCCATGTCCGCGCCCCCGACTTCGAGCGGCGAGCCGATCACGAGCAAGCGGCAGCTCGTGGAGTACCTGGCCGCCGGCTGCAAGCCGCGCGAGAGCTGGCGCATCGGCACCGAGCACGAGAAATTCGTCTTCCGCAAATCCGATCTCCGCCAGGTTCCCTATGAGGGGCCGGACGGCATCCGCGCTCTCCTCGAAGGCCTGACCCGCTTCGGCTGGACGCCGGTCCTCGAGAATGGCAATCCGATCGCCCTGTCGCGGGGCCGCGCCTCGATCTCGCTGGAGCCCGGAGGCCAATTCGAGCTCTCGGGCGCGCCGCTCGAAGACATCCACGAGACCGCGGCCGAGATCGGCACGCATCTCGACGAGGCGCGCGCCGTGACGCGCGAGCTCGGCTGCGGCATGCTCGCCATGGGGTTCAATCCGAAATGGCGGCGCGAGGACATCTCGTGGATGCCGAAGGGCCGCTACGCGATCATGCGCGACTACATGCCGAAGCGCGGCGGGCTCGGGCACGACATGATGCTGCGGACCTGCACCGTGCAGGTCAATCTCGACTTCGCCTCGGAAGCCGACATGGTGCGCAAGTTCCGCGTCGCCCTCGCGCTTCAGCCCGTGGCGACGGCGCTCTTCGCCGCGTCGCCCTTCCGCGACGGCAAGCCCGCGGGCTATCTCAGCTACCGCAGCCATGTCTGGACCGATGTCGATCCCGACCGCTGCGGCATCCTGCCCTTCGTCTTCGAGCCCGGTTTCGGCTTCGAGCGCTATGTCGACTACCTCCTCGACATGCCGATGTACTTCGTCTACCGCAACGGCCGGTATATCGACGCCGCCGGCCAGTCCTTCCGCGACTTCATGGCGGGCCGCCTGCCGGCGCTGCCCGGCGAGCGGCCGGGAATCGGCGATTGGAGCGACCATCTCACCACCGCCTTTCCCGAAGTGCGCCTCAAGCGCTTCCTCGAAATGCGCGGCGCCGATAGCGGCCCCTTCGCCTATCTCTGCGCCCTGCCGGCCTTGTGGACCGGTCTTCTCTACGATGAGACGGCGCTCGAGGCGGCGAGCGCGCTCGTTTCCGACTGGACGGCGGCCGAGCATGAGCAGTTGCGGGCCGAAGTCCCGCGCCAGGCGCTGCAGACGCTGTTCCGCGGCCGCAAGCTGCGCGCCCTTGCCGGCGAGGTGCTCGCCATCGCCGAAGGCGGCTTGCGCCGCCGCCGGCGGCTGTGCGGCGGGCAGGACGAGAGGCGCTATCTCGAAGCGCTGCAGAGCGCCGCCGAAAGCGGCCGCACGCTTGCCGAAACCATGCTCGACGATTTCGCCGGACGCTGGGGCGGCAGCGTCGATCCGATCTTCGCCGCCTACGCCTTGTGACGGGAGGCCGGGCGGCCGCGGCCTCTCGCCCGGAGCGCGCGACCGCAAACGCAAAATTTTTTGGAACCCTTTTCAACCCTCCGTGTTCACCAGGCGCAGTCCCAGCAGGCTGCTGTAGCTTGTCTCCTCGCCCCGCATCCATTTCCCCCCAAGGATGCGGGGCGATTTTTTTCGCTCGCGGGCGCGGCTTGCGCCGGACGGGCCCGCCGGGCTATTGAGGCGCGCTCCGCAGCTGCCGGGCTCCGCAGGTGCCGGCCTCGGCGGCACGGCGGGACCCGCGCCATCTCGCCCGAATTCGCCGATGCTCGCCCCCGGTTCGCGCGCCTTCACGATCCTGCTCGGCGCCCTGAGCGGCCTCACCGCGCTCTCGGTCGATATGAGCCTGCCGGCGCTGCCGCGCCTCACTGCGGTCTTCGCCACGACGCCCGACGCGGCGCAGCTGACGCTCAGCCTCTTCCTCGCCGGCTTCGCCCTGGGACAGCTCCTCTACGGCCCGCTCTCCGACCGCTTCGGCCGCCGCCCCGTGCTGCTCGGCGGGCTCGCGATCTATACGCTGGGCGGCCTCGGCTGCGCGCTCAGCGCGTCCATCGAGGCGCTCGTCCTCTTCCGTCTCGTGCAGGGCGTCGGCGGCTGCGTCGGCCGCGTCATGGGGCCGGCGATCGTGCGCGACGAGTTCCACACCGAGCGCGGCGCGCAGATCCTCTCGCACATCACGCAGGTGGTGGCGCTGGCGCCGCTGCTCGCGCCGATGATCGGCGGCTATCTGCTGAACCTCGCCGATTGGCGCTCGATCTTCTTCGTGCTCACGGCCTGCGGCCTCGCCATTTTCTTCGCCACCCTGGCGCAGTTCGGCGAGTCCAGCAAATACCGCGACGCTTCGGCCTTGCGCCCCTTCGTGCTGCTCGGCAATTGGAGCCGGTTCCTGACGCACCGCACCTGCCTCGGCTCCCTCCTCGTCATCTGCGGCGTCTTCTCCGGCCTCTTCTCCTACATCTCCGGCTCGTCCTTCGTCTTCATCGAGGCGTTGGGAGTGCCGAGCCAGATCTACGGCGTCCTCTTCGGCATCACCGCCCTCGCCTTCATGCTGGGCGCGATGGTGAACGCCCGCCTTCTCCGCTGCCTCGCGCCGCAGCGAATCCTGCGCTGGGGGCTTCTCCTCAATGTCGGCGGCGGCCTTATCCTGCTCGCCCTCGCCCTCGCCGCGCCGAGCGTGCCGGGGATCATCGCGCCGATGATGGTCTTCGTCTTCGGCATGGGCCTCGTCATTCCCAACGCCACCGCTGCGGCGATGGAGCCGCTGCCGCGCATGGCGGGGGTCGCCTCCTCGCTCCTCGGCAGCGCGCAGATGGCGGCGGGCAGCCTTGTCGGCTATCTCGTCAACCGCTTCTACGACGGGACGCCGGTGGCGATGGCGTCCGGGATCGCCGGCGGCGCGCTGGCCGCCGCCCTCGCCTATCTCCTTCTCCTCCGCCCGGCGGCGAGATCCGGCTGACAGAGGCTCGTCACGGGCGCGCGCCTTCCTGGCGGCGGAGCAGCGCCGCCAGGGCGAGGGCGCCCGCCGCCGCCGGCGCCAGCAGGAGCGGCGACCAGCCCCAGCCCCAGGCGGCGGCGAGCGCGCCGATCGCCGGGGGGCCGATCACCTGGCCCAGATTCGATCCCTGGACGAGGAGGCCGTTCGTCGCCGGGACGAGATGCGGCGCCGGCGCGTGGGCGGGCGCGGCGCCGAGCACCGAGGCCGGCAGCATCCCGCCCAGCGTGGCGAAGGCGAGATAGAGCGCGTAGCTCGCCCACAGCGGCGGCGCCCAGAGAAAGATGCCGAGCGCCGCCGCGAACATCGCCGCCGTGGCGAGGGCGATAAGAGGCGCGCGGGCGACGCCGCGGCGGAGGAGGATGCCGGCGGCGAGATTGCCGATTCCATTGGCGCCGATGGCGGTCGCGGCGACGACGCCCGCCACCGCCGGCGCGAGACCGTCCTCTTCGATGAGCAGGGTCGGCAAGAAGCCCATGACGGCGAGGTATTGCGCCGAATAGCAGGCGAAAATGGCGGCGAGGATGAGCGGGCCCGGCGCTGTTGCGGTCCGGCGCAGATCGCCGCCCAGATCGATGCGCGGCGGCTGGCGCAGAGGCGGAAACCCGCGCGTCGCCCGCGCCATGACGATGGCGAAGAGAAGGGCGAGGGCCGCATTGGCGGTCCAGAGGCCGCGCCAGCCGAAAGGCGCGATGAGGAAGGGCGCCGCGATGATCATCAGCGCCTGGCCCGTCGGCATATAGGCGCCCCAGATGCCGAAGGCGAGTTTGAGGTCGGCCGGGCGAGCGGCGCGGGCGATGAGCGTCGGCGCCGCGATGACGATGACGAGAAAGCCCAGCCCCTCGACGATCCGCGTCGCGAGGAGAAGGGCGGCGCCGGGCGCCATCGCCCCGAAGAGGCTCGCGGCCGCGATCAGCGCGAGGCCGGCGAGCAGCATGCGCCGGTCACCGAGGCGGCCGATGACGGCGCCGAGCGGCATGCCGGCGAGGACGCCGATCAGGTTGAAGACCGAGAGGATCCAGCCGGCGGCGGCGAGGCCGAGGCCGAGATCGGCGCGCAGCGCGGGCAAGGCGATCGCCGCCTTGCCGATCTGAAAGGCGCCGACGATGCCGGCGGCGACGGCAAGGCCGATGATCCGCCATTCCGTCGTCTCGCGCGGCACGATTGCGCTCCCGAGGTCATCCATCGAGCTGAGCCTTGCCCCCGGCACCGTCGCCGCCGCGGCAGATGCGCCATTCGCCGCCCGGCGCGGGGATGCCGCGATGCGTCGGCGCGTATTCAAGAGAAGCCGCCGCCTCACGCCCCTCCCGGGCGGCGGCCGGCCGCGGAGATCGTGGCGGCGTCACCCCCAGCCGCGCCGCCACGATCTCTTGCTTTCGCACTGTGTGACCCGCATCACAGCCCGCAGCGGCCAATCGCGCGAAGATCGCGCGTCATTCGAGGATACGAGCCGCCTCATGAACGCCAATACGCCGCTGAAGCCCGTCCGAGTGCCGCCGAGCCTCAAGGCCCATGCGCTCGGCCTGCTCGGCGCCAATCTCGCGATCGGAACGCTCGCCCTCTGGGGGCTGCCGCTCGTCACCGGGGTATCGCTCGGCAGCATCGCCGCCGGAACGTCGGCGCCTCCCGCCGCGCTATGGAATATCGCGGAGCTGCCGCCGCTCCTCGGCCATCTCCTCGCCGTCGCGCTCATCCTGCTCGGCCTCGGCCTCATCGGCCGGGCCGCGCGCATGCTGGCGGCAGCGCCGCTCGCCGACTGAGCCCCTCGCGGGTCACCCCCGCCGCGTCTCGCGCCGCAACAGCGCTGCGCCCGCGGCGAGCGCCTTCAGCTTGCCGCGCGCGACGGCGCGGTCGAGCGGCGCCATGCCGCAGTTGGTGCACGGAAAGAGCCTCTCCGCCGCGACATGCTCCAGCGCGCCGCGCAGAGTGGCGGCGACCGCCTCGGGCGTCTCGATGCGGTCGGTCGCGACGTCGATGGCGCCGACCAGCACGTCCTTGCCGTCGAGGAGGCGCATCAGCTCGGGCGGCACGCGTGAATTGGCGCATTCGAGCGACACCTGGTCGATACGGCTTTCGGCGAGGGCCGGGAAGATCTCCTCGTATTGCCGCCATTCGCCGCCCAATGTGGCCTTCCATTCGATATTGGCCTTGATGCCGTAGCCATAGCAGATGTGGACCGCGGTCTTGCAGGCGAGGCCCTCGGCGGCGCGGTGCAGCGCCGCGATGCCCCAATCGCGCACCTCGCGCATATAGACGTTGAAGGCCGGCTCGTCGAACTGGATGACGTCGATCCCGGCGGCGGCGAGCTCGCGCGCCTCGTCGTTGAGCAAGGCGGCGAAGGCCATGGCGAGGTCGGCGCGGCGGCCGTAATGCGAATCGGCGACGGTGTCGGCGATGGTCATCGGCCCCGGCAGGGTGAATTTGAGGCGGCGGCGCGTGCGGGCGCGGGCGAACGCCGCCTCCTCGGCATGCACCGGACCCTTGCGCCGCAGCGGGCCGATGATGCGCGGGCACTCGGCCTCGTAGCGGTTGTCGCGAATCCCCATGCGCACCTTGTGGGCGGAATCGATGCCGTCGAGGCGTTCCAGAAATCCGTGGACGAAATGGTGGCGCGACTGCTCGCCATCGGTGACGATGTCGATGCCGGCATCCTCCTGCTCTTTGAGCGCGAGAAGGGTGGCGTCGCGCTTCGCCTCGGCGAGCGCTTCCCCCTCCTGCGCCCAGGGCGCCCACAGCATCCGCGGCGTCGCGAGCCAGAAGGGTTTCGGCAGGCTGCCGGCGATCGTCGTCTCGAACATGGGCGGCCTCGCTGGAGCGTTGGCGGCGGGAAGCCGGCGCATGCTAGCGCGGCGCGGGCGCGGACGCACGCGCCGTTGGTCGCCGTCCCCTTCCTCCAGTGTCGGAAAGCTTTACAAAACGCGCCGCGCCGCCGCCGGCCCTCATGCCAAGCCGCTGGAATGGTGAATCTTTCCTGAATGGCCCGGTTCTTGCGTCGCGCGGCGCGAAGCCGGAGCGCGCGCCGCGATGGATCGATGGTACGTCCTGTTCACAGAGGATGAGCGGCCCAAATGGGCGCCGCTGCCGAGCCGCGCCCATGCCATCGACGCGGCGCGGCAGTTCATCGGCGCCGGCGTCGCCGTCATCGAGGTCGGTCCCCTCGATCCAGGCGCCGCCGGCGATCCCATCATCGGCGGCGACCTGCGCGAGCTCTGCCGCACCTTCCGCTGGTAGACGAGGCGAGCGCCGGCGCCGTCACGCGCCGCCGAAATCGACGAGGGCAGGGACGGCGAGGACGCGCGAGGCCGGGAATGTCACCGTGACGGTGGTGCCGGCGCTGAGCTCGCTCGTCAAGTCGAGCGTTCCCGAATGGGCCGCCACCATCGCTTTCACCAGCGGCAGGCCGAGGCCGGTCCCCTCGTATTTGCGGCTGAGGTGGTTGTCGATCTGTCGGAAGGGCTCGAACGCCTTCGGGATGTCGTCGGGGGCCATGCCGATCCCGGTGTCGCGCACCGTGGCGATGAAGCGGCCCTGCGCATCGCAGCGGGCCTCGATCTCGACCAGCCCGCCCGGCCCGGTGAATTTGACGGCGTTGGAGACGAGGTTGAGCAGGATCTGCCGGAAGATCCGCGCATCGACCCAGAGCCGGGGAAGGGGCGCGGGAATGGCGGCCGTGAGGGTGAGGCCGCCGGCATCGGCCTGCGGCTTCATCGCCCGGACCACGGCATCGATGATGGTGGCCGGGTCCAGCTCCTCCTCGGTGAGGGTGAGCTTGCCCGATTCCGCCTTGGAGAGGTCGAGGATGTCGTTGATGACCTCGAGGAGGTGGCGGCCGCTGTCGTGGATGTCCTGGGCATAGGCGCGCAGACGCGCCGGATCGCGCGGCCCCAGCCTCTCGTCCTTCAGGAGCTCGGAAAAGCCGATGATGGCGTTGAGCGGCGTTCTGAGCTCGTGGCTCATCGTTGCCAGGAACTCCGACTTGGCGCGGTTGGCCGCCTCCGCCTCCTCCTTGGCGACGAGCAGCTCCTCATAGGCGAGCTTGAAGTCGCGCTGGAGCTGCAGCCGCTCGAAGCAGCGCTCGAGCGCCGCCAGCGGCTCCTGCGGATCGATCGATTTGATGAGGTAGTCGTAGGCGCCGCTGCGCAGGGCCTCGATCGCCGAGCCGATCTCGGCATGCGCCGTCATCATGATGCAGGTGAGCGCGGGCAGGCTCCGCTTCAGATCGGAGATGAGGCGGGCGCCGTTGGTGGTGCCGAGGCGGACATCGACGAGCGCCACCTGCGGGTCGAAGTGCCGCAGCGCCTCATGCGCCTCCGCCGGCGTCGCCGCCATGGCGATCGTGTAGCCGTGCGGCGTCAGGATGTCGCTGAGGGATTCGGCGAAATCGACGTCGTCGTCGACGATGAGAACGCGGCGGGCGATCTCGCTGCCGGGCACCATGGCGCCTCACCAATCCATTCAGGCGGCCGACCGCCGCGCGCTGTCGATCCGCTCCAGGAGGAGCGTCGGATCGAAGGGCTTCATCAACACCGCCTCGGCCATCGGCCGCAGCACGGCGAGGCTCTCTTTCTCCTCCTCGGCATAGCCGGTGACGATGATGGTGGGGACGGCGCGCCCGGCCTTCTTGAGGCTGAGATACACTTCGAGGCCGTTGAGGACCGGCAGGCGCAGGTCGAGAATGAGGCAGTCGATGCCGCCGGCGAGCACGCGGTCCAAGGCGTCCTGGCCGGTGCGGGCGACGGCGACGCGGTAGCCGCGCTCGCCCAGCACCGGCTCGATGCTCTGGGCGAAATCGGGATTGTCGTCGGCGACGAGCACGATTCCCTGCGGCTTCACCTGCTCCAGCATCGCCATCACCTCGTCGGGCGAGAACGGCTTGTGGAGCACGCCGAGGGCACCGTTCGAGACCGCTTCCTGGAGGAGCTGCTCGACGCTGAAGCCGGTCATCATCACGACGCGGGCATCGGGCTTGATGCGGCGGAACTCGAAGAAGGTCTCGACGCCGCTCATCCCCGGCATCTTCACGTCCATGAAGACGATGTCGAAATCGCGGCTGCGGAAAATCTCGATCGCCCGCGCGCCGTCGAAGGCCAGCTCGACGCTGTGCCCCTTGCCTTCGAGCAGGTCGGCGAGGCTCTCCGCGAGATCGCGGTCGTCATCGACGATGAAGACGCGAAGCCCGTCGCTCATGCCGCGTTCTCCTGGAGCTGCGCCAGCGGGAAGGTCAAGGTCACGATGGCACCGGCGCCGGGCGGGCTTCCGACCTCGATGCTGCCGCCATGCTGCTCGACGATCTGCTTCACGGTCGGCAGGCCGAGCCCGACGCCGAAGCCCTTGGTGCTGAAGAGCGGCTCGAAGATCTTCGGCAGCACCTCCGGCGGAATGCCCTTGCCGGTGTCGCGGATCGACACTTCGAGCCGGTCGGCCATGGCCGCCGTCCGAATGGTGATCACGGCGTCCGCCGGCGCGCCCGGCTTGCCGCCGCCCGCTTCCGTGATGGCGTCACGGGCGTTGTCGAGCAGGTTGACGACGACCTGCTGCAGCCGGCCCGGATCGAACAGGATTTGCACGGGGCCGGCGCCGAGCTCGCGGCGAAGCGCAATCTCCGGCGGCAATTCGTAATCGTCGAGCACCTCGGCGAGCCAGGCATCGAAGACGCGCGGCGCCGCGTCGAGCTCGCGCGTCCGCGTGTAGTCGAGCATCTTGGTGATGATGTTGTTGCACCGCTTGATGTTGCGGTCGATGCGCTCAAGCTGGCGGTCGAGGTGGAGGCCGCTCTTCTTCGCCGCTTCGCCAAGGCTGTAGAAGGTGTTGCGGATGACGCCGAGCGGGTTGCGCAGCTCGTGGCTGACGGTGGCGGTGAGCTGTCCCAACGTCGCGAGGCGCTCCTTGCGCAAGAGCGCCTCTTGCGCATCGCGCAGCTCGGCGGTGCGCTCTTCGACGCGACGCTCCAGCACTTCGTTGAGCCCGCGAATCTCGAGATGCGCCAGGCGGAGCGATGCCTCAGAAGCGGCGCGGCGCGCGAACTCCCGGTACTGAAGATAGAAGGAGATGAGCCCGATCGTCGTCGAGAAGAGGAAGACGGCGAGGCCGGTAAGCACCGAGTCATGCAAGGCCTCGCGCAAGAAGGGCCCGGCCGGCACGTCGAGGACGGAGGCGCCCATCACGTCATTGAGATGCCATTGCGGCTTGCCGACCTGCACGCGGTTGTGACAGTCGACGCAATCCTGCTGCTTGGCGACGGACGGGTAGACCGTGCGGAACAGCAGCGTGTCGTGAACCTTGACGAAGCGCGTCACCGGCTGGGGATTCGCCTCGCGGGCGAAGCTCTCGACCGTGGCGGTCATCTCCGCGTCGCTCGGCGCCGTCGCGATCTCGCGGCCCGGCGGCCCGACCCAGATGAGGCGCAGCGCGCTCTCGTTGCCGCGCGCCTCGTTGAAGCGGGCGATGGCCTGCGCGCGGAAGCTTGCCGGGACCGGCGCCTCGCTCTTGAGAAACTGCGCGCGCTCCTTCGTATAGGTCGCGACGAAGGCGTCGACGAGCTTCGCCGCGGTGATCTTCTCTTCGCCCTTGTTGACGCGGAACCAGGACAGCGTCGAATAGTAGGAGGCGATCCCGACCCCGACCGACATGACGCCGCACGCCAGCGCGAAAATGATGAAGCCTCTCCCGACGCTGGAGCGAAGAAATGACGGGACGGCGGGCGTCATGGCGGTCTCCGACGATCGAATCGCGATCGTCCTCCCTACCAAGAAACCAGTAAGCTTCTCGTTAATTCTTAGCCGGAATTGAGCATAGTGACGGGGAATTCGATAAAATTTGATAGTTAACAAAAGCCCGCCGCTCCGTGCCGCAGTCGAGCCGGTGAATTGGCGGCCGGCCGAAGACGTATCTACATCAAACGCTTCGGAAAAGCGGCAGGGACTACTCGGGATCTGCGCTCCGGCGATGCTCGTGCGCGATTAACCACAATTTCACTCGCGGTCGCGACACTCGCCGCGTCTGGGTACTCTCGGAGTTTGTCACGATGCCGCAGCCTGCGGGCGGCGCTCTCGGCAAGTCTGCGTGCTGTCCGCAGCCGAACGCGCAGGCGGATCGGCGTCCGGTCGCCGGCAGCCGCGGCGATCGGCGCGACCGCCGGCCGGCCGGGCACGCGGCCTGGCGGCTCGTCTTGGCCCAGCTCGGGGCGATTCTCGTCATTCTTTTTCTCGCAGGTCCGGCCGCGGCCGATGAGCGGCTCTTCGGCTTCATCAACACGACCGACACCATGCCGCATGGCAAATGGGAGCAGCAGGATTGGCTCGCCGCCCGCCTCGGCAAGGCGCGGGGCGACTACCAGCTCTATCAGCTCTCGGCCGGCGTCGATTACGGCGTGACGGACGCCCTTCAGGCGGCGCTCTATCTCGACGGCCATTACGTCACGGCCGAGCGCGACAGCAGCGGCGGCCGTACCAGCGGCCCCTTCGTCCCGCACGATGTCGATCCCTTCGGCCGCTACGCCTCGGCCGCCATCGACGGGGTGACGCTATCGGCGAAGTACCGCCTGACCAGCCCCTATATCGACGGCTACGGCCTCGCCCTCGCTTTCCAACCCGAGCTCGGCCCGCGCGAGGTCAGCCTCGAATACCGGATCATCGGGCAAGAGGATTTCTTCGAGGATACGCTCATCTGGGCCACCAATCTTGCCTTCCTCCAGGATTGGCAGCACGTCTCGGCGAGCGCGGTCGACATCTACAACCCGACGGCGCCGGGCGGGCCCGCGACGTGGAACCGCGAGAGCTTCCTCGAATTCACGACAGGCCTCTCCTGCCGCTTCGCCGAGAACTGGTTCGCCGGGGTCGAATTCCGCAACGTCAACGAATTCGCCGGCGCCTTCCTGCAGCGGCCGGGGCATTCCGCCTTCTTCCTCGGACCCAACCTCCATTACGGCGGCCAAAGATTCTGGGTGACGCTGTCGGTCCTACCGCAGCTCCCTGTGGCGAAGGCCTACTCGCCCGATCAGCAGGAGGTGCGCGCGGCAGGCCGCATCTATGGCGACGAGCACGAGCGGGTCGAGGCGCGGCTCGGCTTCGGCATTCAATTCTGAGGGCGTTTTGTCTGAGGGCGTTTTGGGCATGGAATGGCAGTTTCTGGGCTCGGTTGCGGCGGCGACCGTCATCCTGACGGTCCCGGCGCATGCGACCGTCTATCTCACCGTCGAACAGGCGCAACAGGCGCTGCTGCCCGGCATCGCTCTGACCGCCTTTCCCTTGCACCTCTCCGACGCGCAGAAGGCCGCGATCGAGAAGCAGTCGGGCGTCGCCATGGGCAAATCGGCGCCGCGCGTCTGGCGCGGGGCGAGCGGCGAGCTCTTCATCGTCGACGAGGTCATCGGCAAGCACGAATACATCACCTATGCGGTCGCCCTCGGCGGCGACGGCGCGGTGCGCGGCATCGAGATCATGGAATACCGCGAGAGCTATGGCTACGAGGTGCGCAACGCCGAGTGGCGCCACCAATTCGTCGGCAAGACCGCGAAAGCGGCGCTGAAGCTCGACGGCGACATCAAGAATATCGGCGGCGCCACCCTCTCGTGCCGGCACGTCACGGATGGCGTCAAACGCCTGCTCGCGCTCTACGATGTCGCGCTCAAATAGCCTCCGCCGCGCCCGACCGCTCCTCGGCACCTTCGTCGAGATCCGGGTCCAGTCCGACTCGCCCGCAGCCGAGGCGGCGATTCTGGCCGCCTTCGCCGCGATCGCCCGCGTCGAGCGCTTGATGAGCGCGCACCGAGCCGACAGCGAGCTCTCGCGCCTCAACGCCGTCGGCCATGTCGAGGCCGTCGAGGTCGATCCCTGGACCTATGACGTGCTTGCGGCGGCGTTGCGCATCAGCGGCGCCACCGACGGCCTCTTCGACTGCACCGTCGCACCCGCCCTCGCGCGCCAGGGCTTCCTGCCGCGCCGCTTGCAGCGAGCCGGCAGCGGGCATCCGAGCTGGCGCGACATCCTGCTGCTTCCCGGCCGCCGCGTCCGCTTCCGCAGGCGGCTTGCGCTCGATCTCGGCGGCATCGCCAAAGGTTTTGCCGTCGACGAGGCGGTGGCGAGGCTGCGCGCCGCGGGCGATTTCGCGGGCGCCGTCAATGCCGGCGGCGACCTCCGCGTCTTCGGCCCGGCGGCCGAGCCCATTCATCTGCGCGATCCCGCCGAGCCGCGCCGATTGCTGCGGGTGGGCTCCCTCAAGGACGGCGCGATCGCGACCTCGGCCAGCTATTTCGCCGCGCGCCGGCGGAACGGCCGCCGCGTCGCGCCGATCGTCGACCCGCGGCGGCGCACCGTCATCGCGGCGAGCCGGCGCAGCGTCTCGGTTATCGCTGCCGACGCGCTCACCGCCGATGCGCTGACCAAGCCCGTGATGCTTGAAGGGCCGGGCAGCGCCGAATTCCTCGCCCGCTGCGGGGCGCGGGCGCTCATCCTCGAGGCGGGCGCGCCGCCGCTGGAGATCAGGCGTGCGGCCTAACGGCATCAAGCTCTCGCGCCTCCACCAGGCGGCGCTGTACGGCGCCTTCGCCGTGCTTTTCGCCTCCGGCCTCGCTTGGTCCATCCTCCACGACGGCGTACCGGTCCTGGGCGGCGGGGATGGCGGCGAGTCCGCGATCGAGCCGCTGCTGCTCAGCATTCACGGCGCCGCCGCCATGGCGGCGCTGCTGGTGCTTGGCTCGCTTCTGCCGCAGCACATCAAATGGGCGTGGAAGGGGCGGATGAACCGGAGCACCGGCGGCCTCATGCTGACGACGCAGGCGCTGCTCGTCGTCACCGGCTACGCGCTCTACTACGCCGGCGACGACGGAATGCGCGCCTTGGCCAGCCGCCTTCATCTCGTCCTCGGCCTCGGCTTTCCCGCGCTCCTCGTCTGGCATATCCGCGAAGGCCGTCGCCGCGCCGCGTTGCAGAAAGCGGCCTCGCGCGCAGGGCGGGACTCGCCTTTCCCGCCGCCGCCGCTGCGCGTCGATCTCCCGCAACGTCTGACGACCAGCGCCGCCCCCCTCAGAGATCGATGCTCGCGCTGATCGCCGAAGCGACGCCTTACCCGAGGCCGCCCGGCCGCGATTCTCGCCGGAACCCGTTTACCAAGGCGAGCGATCCGCTCTAAGTAGAAGGCAGCGCCGGGCGTGCGGCGGATGCCGCTGCGTTTCATCACGGGAGGAGAGCGATGCCGAAGACCCCCTCTGAGATTCTGTCCGCCATTGCCGCGAAGCTCGGCCTCGATCGCGTCGGAAGCGCGGGCGGCGATCTCGACGTGACCTCGCCCATCGACGGCAAGACTCTGGCCCGCCTGCCTTCGAGCAGCACCGATGCCGTCGCCGCCGCGGTCGAGCGCGTGGAAACCGCCTTCCGCGCCTGGCGCCGCGTGCCGGCGCCGCAACGGGGCGCGCTCGTCCGCGTCTTCGGCGAGGTACTGCGCGAGAGGAAGCAGGAGCTCGGCACCCTCGTCAGCCTCGAGACCGGCAAGATCCTCACCGAAGGCCTCGGCGAAGTGCAGGAGATGATCGACATCTGCGACTTCGCGGTCGGCCTCTCGCGCCAGCTCTACGGCCTCACCATCGCCTCGGAGCGGCCCGGCCACCGCATGATGGAGACCTGGCACCCGCTCGGCGTCTGCGCCATCCTCACCGCCTTCAACTTCCCGGTGGCGGTGTGGTCGTGGAACGCCGCCATCGCCCTCGTCTGCGGCAATGCGCTCGTCTGGAAGCCGTCGGAGAAGGCGCCGCTGACGGCGCTCGCCTGCCGGCATCTCCTCGATGAGGCGGCGGCGCGCGTCGGCGGCGTGCCGGAGCATCTCTGCGAGATCGTCATCGGCGGGCCGCAGATCGGCGCGGCGCTGGCGCAGCACCCGAAGATCCCGCTCGTCAGTGCCACCGGGAGCTGCCGCATGGGCCGCGCCGTGGCGCCGCTCGTCGCCGGGCGCTTCGGCCGCACGCTCCTCGAACTCGGCGGCAACAACGCGATGATCGTCGCGCCTTCGGCCGATCTCGACCTTGCCGTCCGCGCCATTCTCTTCGCGGCCGTCGGCACGGCGGGGCAGCGCTGCACCAGCCTGCGCCGCCTCATCGTCCACCGCAGCATCGAGCGGAAGCTCGTCGATCGCCTCGTCGCCGCCTATGGCTCGGTCCCGGTCGGCGATCCGCTCGCCGAGGGGACCCTGGTCGGGCCGCTCATCGACAAGCGCGCCTTCACGGCGATGCAGGCGGCGCTCGAAGCGGCGAAGGCCGAAGGCGGCACGGTCCATGGCGGCGCGCGAGTCCTCGCGGAGCGCCATCCCGACGCCTATTACGTGACGCCGGCGCTCGTCCGAATGCCGCAGCAGACCGAGATCGTCCGCGCCGAGACCTTCGCGCCCATCCTCTACGTCATGCCCTATGACAGCCTCGACGAGGCGATCCGCGTCCACAACGATGTGCCGCAGGGCTTGGCCTCCAGCATCTTCACCACCGATTTGCGCGAGGCCGAGCGCTTCATGTCGGCCGAGGGCAGCGATTGCGGCATCGTCAACGTCAATATCGGCCCCTCGGGCGCCGAGATCGGCGGCGCCTTCGGCGGCGAGAAGGAGACGGGCGGCGGCCGAGAATCGGGCTCCGACGCCTGGAAGGCCTATATGCGCCGCGCGACGAACACGATCAATTACTCGAACGAGCTGCCGCTGGCGCAGGGGGTGAAGTTCGAGGTCGGGTGACCGCGCACTCCTCGTTGCGAAGCGAAGGCGAAGCAATCCAGCCTCGTCGCGCTGGCTCCTGGATTGCGTCGCTGCGCGCAATGACGGGCGGCGAGGGTCCGATACGCCCCGGCTTGTCGCGCCGGGGTGATCGCCTGATAATCGCTCCCTGAGATTTCCGCGCAGGCGAAGGGGCGCGGCAGGGCAAAGAAGCGGAGGAAATCCCATGTCGAGCACGCTTTTCCCGGTCCCGGACGAATGGGCCAGCAACGCCTGGATCGATCAGGCGAAATACCGCCGGATGTACGAGGAATCGGTGCGCGACCCGGAGAAGTTCTGGGGCGAGGAGGGCAAGCGCCTCCACTGGGTGAAGCCCTACTCGCGCGTCAAGAACGTGAGCTACAGCGGCGATGTTCACATCCGCTGGTACGAGGACGGCACCCTCAACGCTGCCTATAACTGCATCGACCGCCACCTCCCCGTCCGTGCCGAGCAGACGGCGATCCTGTGGGAGGGCGACAATCCCGAAGAGCACCGCCACATCAGCTATGGCGAGCTCTACGAGAATGTCTGCCGCTTCGCCAATGCCCTCAAGGCGCGCGGCGTCAAGAAGGGCGACCGCGTCACCATCTACCTGCCGATGATTCCCGAGGCGGTCTATGCGATGCTCGCTTGCGCCCGGATCGGCGCCATCCATTCCGTCGTCTTCGGCGGCTTCTCGCCGGACAGCCTGATCGGGCGCATTCAGGATTGCGATTCGAACGTCCTCATCACCGCCGATGAAGGCCGGCGCGGCGGCCGCAAGGTACCGCTGAAGGCCAATGCCGACGAGGCGCTGAAGCAGTGCCCCATGGTGACGACGGTGTTCGTCGTCCGCCACACCGGCGGCGCCGTCGCCTGGCGCGAGGGGCGCGACGTCTGGTACCACGAGGCGATGGCGGCGGCGTCGCGCGACTGCCCGCCCGAGGAAATGAGCGCCGAGGATCCGCTCTTCATCCTCTATACCTCGGGCTCGACCGGCAAGCCCAAGGGCGTGCTGCACACGACGGGCGGCTATCTCGTCTTCACCGCGGCGACGCACCAATACGTCTTCGACTACCATGATGGCGACATCTACTGGTGCACCGCCGATGTCGGCTGGGTGACGGGGCACAGCTACATCGTCTACGGGCCGCTCGCCAACGGCGCGACGACCCTGATGTTCGAGGGCGTGCCTAACTATCCCGACCCGTCGCGCTTCTGGCAGGTCTGCGACAAGCACAAGGTCAACATCTTCTATACGGCGCCGACCGCCATCCGCGCGCTGATGCGTGAGGGCGAAGGCTACGTCAAGAAGACGAGCCGGAAATCGATGCGCCTGCTCGGCAGCGTTGGCGAGCCGATCAATCCCGAGGCCTGGCTCTGGTACTACAACGTCGTCGGCGAGAAACGCTGCCCCATCGTCGACACCTGGTGGCAGACGGAGACGGGCGGCATCCTCATCACGCCGCTGCCCGGCGCCATCGCGCAGAAGCCGGGCTCGGCGACGCTGCCCTTCTTCGGCGTGCGGCCCGCGATCGTCGATGGCGAGGGCAAGGTGCTGGAAGGCGCGGCGGAAGGCAATCTCTGCCTCCTCGACAGCTGGCCGGGGCAGATGCGCACTGTCTATGGCGACCACAAGCGCTTCGTCGACACCTATTTCTCGACCTTCCCCGGCAAGTACTTCACCGGTGACGGGGCGCGGCGCGACGAGGACGGCTATTACTGGATCACCGGCCGCGTCGACGACGTCATCAACGTCGCCGGCCACCGCCTCGGCACCGCCGAGGTCGAGAGCGCACTCGTCGCCCATGCCAAGGTCGCCGAGGCGGCGGTCGTGGGATATCCGCACGACATCAAGGGCCAGGGCATCTATGCCTATGTCACGCTGAATGCCGGCGAGGCGCCGAGCGAGGCCTTGCGGCAGGAGCTCGTCGCCTGGGTGCGCAAGGAGATCGGCCCCATCGCCACGCCCGACCTCATCCAATGGGCGCCGAGCCTGCCGAAGACGCGCTCGGGCAAGATCATGCGCCGCATCCTGCGCAAGATCGCCGCCAACGAGCACCAGGCCCTCGGCGACACCTCGACTCTCGCCGACCCGGCCGTCGTCGCCGATCTCGTCGAGAACCGGATGAACAGGGGTTGAGCATAGCGAGGGCAACAGACCTTCGCCGCCCTCTCTCTCCCGCTTGCGAGAGAGGGTCGGGGTGAGTGCACGCCGTTGCGCCGCGCGCTTTTGAGTTGTGGGCGCCACCCCCTCACCCTGCCCTCTCCCCGGCGGGGAGAGGGTTTCTGTTGCGTCATTGGACACTAAGGAAGGTGCGCGTGCGGTTCTCACCCCTCGTCGATCGCATCGCCGGCAAGGGCGCCGAGGCCTGGAACATCCATCACGATGCCGAGCGCCAGCGCGCCGCCGGGCGCGAGATCATTTTCCTCACCGTCGGCGATCCCGACCAGCCGCCGCCCGAGCCCATCATCGCCGCGACGATCGCGGCGCTGCGGCAGCACCGCACCGGCTATGCGCCGATCGTCGGCTACGAGCAGACGCGCGCCGCCATCGCCGCGCGCTTCGCCCGGCGCACGGGCCAGCCCTGCGCGGCCGAGAACGTCGTGATCGTGCCGGGCACGCAGGCCGGCCTTTATTGCGCGCTGCAATGCCTCGCCGGCCCCGGCGACGAGGTGATCGTCCCCGAGCCCATGTACGCGACCTACGAGGCCGTCGCCGGCGCCGCCGGCGCGCGCATCGTCAACGTGCCGCTGCGGCCCGAGAACGGCTTCCATCCCGACCTCGACCAGCTCGCTCGCGCCGTCACGCCGCAGAGCCGCGTCCTCTGGATCAACAGCCCGCACAATCCGACGGGCGCGGTGCTGCGGCGCGAGGAGATCGCGTTCGTCGCCGAGCTCTGCCGCCGCCATGACCTCTGGCTCGTCTCGGACGAGGTCTATGAGGACCTCGCCTTCGCGCGGCCGCATCTGAGCCCCTATGCGCTGCCGGGCATGGCCGAGCGCACGGTCGTCATCTCCAGCCTCTCGAAATCGCACGCCATTCCCGGCTTCCGCTTCGGCTGGGTCATCGGCCCCGTCGCGCTGACGCGGCATCTCTTCAATCTCATTCTCTGCACGCTCTATGGCGGGCCGCCCTTCATTCAGGACGGAGCGATGCCGGCGCTCACGGGCGAGCTCGCCGAGGTGGCGGCGCTTCACGAGGATTACCGCCGCCGCGCCGCGCTTCTCGCCGGCATTCTGGGCGCGGCGCCGAACTGCCGCGTGGCGCAGCCCGAAGGCGGCATGTTCCTGCTGCTCGATGTCCGCGGCACGGGCCGCGGCTCGGAGGAGTTCGCGCGGCTGCTCCTCGAGCGCGAGGCGGTCGCGGTCCTGCCTTGCGACGGCTTCGGTCCCTCCGTCGTCGGGCATCTGCGCATCTCGCTGACGGCGGCGGACGACATCCTTGCCGAGGCCGGCCGCCGCATCCTGCGCCTCGCGCGCTCCTTCAACGCGCCGAGCGGGATGACGGCGGGGTAGGGCCGGTCGTTCGAGCCGGCGGCACGGGGGAGAAGAAGGGGCGCGGGGGGTGTGCGAGGTGTCTCAGAGCACCGGTTCCAGCCGCTGCTCCGCGCGCTGCGGCGGGGATTCGTCATCGACGAGGACGCGTTCGGCCGGCAGGGTGATGCGGGCGGTGGTGCCGCGGCCGGGCGCGCTGCGCAGCTCGAGCGCGCCGCCATGCATCTCGGCGAAGGCCTTGACCAGCGGCAGGCCGAGCCCCGTCCCCTCGTGCTTGCGCACGAGCGCGCTCTCGATCTGCCGGAAGGGCTGCAGCGCCAGCGCCGTCTCTTCCTCGTTCATGCCGATCCCGGTATCGGTCACGGTGATGACGAGGCCGCCTTCTTCGCCGCGGCCGATGCCGAGCGTCACCCGGCCTTCGGGCGGTGTGAACTTGACGGCGTTCGACAACAGGTTGAGCAGAATCTGCTTGAGGCGCATGGCATCGCCCCGCAAGCGCGGCAGCGCCGGCGGCAGATCGAGGCGGAGCGCGATCCGCGCCTCGCTCGCCTGGCGCTCCATGATGCTGGCGCAGCTCCGCGCGAGCGCGCCCAGATCGACGATCTCCTCGGAAAGCTCCATCTTGCGCGCCTCGATCTTCGACATGTCGAGGATGCTGCTGATGAGGCCGAGGAGATGGCGGCCGGCCGTCAGGATGTCGCCGGCATATTCGCGGTACTTGGCATTGCCGATGGGTCCGAAGATTTCGCGGCCGAGCACGTCGGAGAAGCCGATGATCGCGTTCAAGGGCGTGCGCAGCTCGTGGCTCATGACGGCGAGGAACTCGCTCTTCGCCCGACTCGCCGCCTCGGCATCGGCCTTGGCTTCGAGGAGGCGGCGCTCGGCCAGGATCTCGCCGGTGATGTCGCGGGCGTTGCCGGCGTAGCCGCGGAAGCGGCCGCGCGAATCGAAGACCGGTTTGCCGCTGACGCTGAGATGGCGGACCGTGCCGTCGGGACCGAGGCGCTGATAACGGAAGTCGCGGAACGGCCGGCGAGCGTCGAGGTCGGCCTGATGCTGGCGCCACTGCTCCGCGGTGACGCCGCGCAGCACCACCTCCTGCCGGGTCTTGCCGATGTAATCGTCGGTCGAGCGCCCGGGCTCCCGATAGGCGGAGTGCGAGAAATAGGTGAAGCGCAGCTGGGCGTCCTGCTCCCAGAACCAGTCGGACGACGCTTCGGCGAAGTTGCGGAAGCGCTCCTCGCCGGCGCGCAGCGCCTCGGCGAGGGCTTCGCGGCGCCGCGCCGCCTGCGCCAGGAAGAAGAGCAGCGCGCAGATGACGATCGAGGCGGCGACGGTGCCGCCCGAGAAGAGGCGCAGCTCGCCGTACCATTCTTGGAGCACGGTATCGACCGGAACGGAGACGACGCTGACGAGCGGCAGCCCGGAAAGATGCCGCGTGCTGACGATGAGGGCGGCGCCGGTCGTGGGGTCGCGCTCGCGGCTGAGGCCGTCCTCCGCCGCGGCGACCGCGGGCCGGGGCAGGGCGCCGATGGCGTGCGGGGCGCCCTTCATGTAGCCGAGGACGCGAACGCCGTCGCTGCGATAGAGCGCGATCGAGCTCGCATCGCGCAGAGCGAGGCTGTCATAGATGTCGCGGAAGTAGTTCGGGTCGAGCGCCGCCGCGATCATCCCGCCGAAGGCCCCGTTCGGCGCCGCGATGCGCCGGGCGATGCTGATCGCCGGCCTGCCGTCGCCTCGGGCGATGAGCGGGGCGCTGATGAAGGGGCCGTCGGGCGGGTCGTCGCGCAAGGTGCGGAAGGATGCGCCGTCGCCGACCGGGAAGGCGTCGCCCGATCGGGCGTCGCTGACGCGGACCCAGCCATCGGGGTCGGCGACGATCATGCCGTGGATCTGCGGCGTGTCGGCGATGAGGCGGCGCAGCTCCGCGGATAGGAGGGCATTGCCGGCAATCCCCTCGCCGCGCGCTGCCGCGACATGCTTCATCATCATGCGCAGCAGGAAATCGACATGCTGGACGGCGCGCGCCGTCTGCTCGGCAAGGACAAGATTGAGGTTGCGCGTCTCACGCTCGGCATCCTCGATGGCCCGCATGCGGAAGTGCCAGAGGACGCCGCCCGTCACGACCGTGATGCCGATGACGAGCAGCGCGGCGAGCCCGATCAGCCCCGTGCTCTGGCGGACCATGGCGGAAGGGCGGAAGGCGCGGGCGCGGGCGATGAAACCGGTTGGGACGAGCCTCATCCTCGCCCGTCCGGAGAATGGCCGAGACGTGATACCAGGATCGCGATCATCGCGGCGATCATCGCAAGGGCGGATTAACAAAGCTTTATGCGGCGGCGCGCCGGCGGAGCGGCGGCAAGGGCCTCAGCCGATCTCCTTGTCGTCGCGGTGGCCGCGCAGCAAGGCCGCATAGCGCCGCGTCAGCTCGGGCATGATCGTCGCTCCCGGCGGCGGCCGCTCGAGGCCGAAGACCCACTTCGGAAAGTCGAGCGGCTCCTGGATCGCCCAGATCCGCTCGTGCTCCCCGGGCGGCAGGATCGCCGCGGGGTCGCCGACCGCGATCCAGCCGATCGGCACGGTCGCATCGGGCGGCACGCGCGTCCGCAGGTGAACAACGCCATTGATGCGGATCTCGGCCCTGGCGCCGATGACCGCATCGTTGAAGATGGCGACCCCGGTCGCGAGGAAGGCGTCGTCCTCGATGCGGCAGCCGCTGAGATAGGCGCGGGGCCCGATGAGCACGTGGTTGCCGATCGCGACGGGCGCGCGCCTGCTCGCCTTGAGGACGGCGTTCTCCATGACGACGCATTGGCGGCCGAGGCTGATGCTGCCGCTCTCCGCCGACAGCACCGCGCCGAAGCCGATGGCGCAATCCGCCCCGACGCGGACATCGCCGCAGAGCACCGCCGTCGGCGCGACCCAGGCCGAGGGATCGACGGCGGGGCGCTTGCCGCGGTGCTCGTAGAGCATGCGCGGCCCGCCTTCAGCGCGCCGCCAGCGCGCGCAGCTGACGGTTGGCGACGGTCAGCATCGCGAGGTCGCGGGCGGGGGCGGCGATGATGTCCTGCAGCAGCGCCTGCACCGGCGCGACCGCGCCGGCGTTGCGCTCGAGCCAGGCGGCGAGCGCCTTGCCAGCGGCTCCTTTGCCGGCGGCGAGCGCCTTGTGCGTCAGCTCGCTCTGATGCTGGAAGAAGTCCTCGATGAGCGCCGCGACCGCCATCTTCTGCCACGCCGTCTCGGTCTTCAGCGCCTCGGCGGCATCGCGCAGCGCGCCGAGGCCGAAGCGGGCGCCGAGCGCGAAATAGGCGCCCGCCGTCTCGGCGATGTCGCGCTTCTCGCCGGCGAGGCGGACGATGTCGAGGGCGCAGGCGAGATAGTCGAGGCGGGCGACGCGGCGGGCGAGCGCGTCGGGAGCCCCGCGTGCGGCGAGGGCGGCGGCGCGCGCCGCCAGAGCCGCGGCCTCGGCCGCCGGCAGGAGGCCGGCGAGGCGCTTGTCGATGGTGGCGATTCCGGGGGCGAATTGCGCCGAGAGAGCGCGCAGGTCGAGGGCGAGGCCCGAGCGCAGGAACCACAGCGTCGCCCGTTCGAGGAGGCGGCCGACGCGCCGCAGCATCTCGTATTGCAGCGCGGTCGGCACCGTGTTGTCGAGCGCCTCGATCGCCTGCCAGAGCGGACGCAGATCGAAGACCTCGCGCGTGATCGCGTAGGCATGGGCGATGTCGGCGATGCCGCGGCCGCTCCGCTCCGCCATCTCGTTGGCGAAGGTGATGCCGGCGCGGTTGACGAGGCTGTTCGCGACATGAGTCGCGATGATCTCGCGGCGGAGCTGGTGCTTCTCGATCGCCGAGCGGTAGCGCTTGACGAGCGGCTCCGGGAAGTAGCGTAGGAGATCGGCCTTCAGCTCCGGATCGTCGGGCAGCGGCGAGGGCAGGAGCTCGGCATCGATCGTCATCTTGGCGTAAGCCATGAGAATGGCGAGCTCGGGCCGCGTCAGCCCGATCCGCGCCGCCGCGCGCGCCGCCAGCGTTTCGTCATCGGGCAGAAACTCGACGGCGCGCGACAGCTTGCCGGCGCGTTCGAGGCTGCGCATCAAGCGCACCTGCTGGTCGAGGAGGTCGGCGCCCTCCGCCTCGGCGAGGCTGAGCGCCTGGCCCTGCAGGTAATTGTCGCGGAGGACGAGCTGCGCCACCTCCTCCGTCACCTCGGCGAGGATGCGGTCGCGTCCGGCGCGGTCGAGCTTGCCGGCGGCGACGACGGCGCCCAGCAGGATCTTGATGTTGACCTCGTGGTCGGAGGTGTCGACGCCGGCCGAGTTGTCGATCGCGTCGGTATTGATGCGCCCGCCTTTGAGCGCGTATTCGATCCGGCCGCGCTGCGTCACGCCGAGATTGGCGCCCTCGCCGACGACGCGCGCCCGGATGTCGCGCCCGTCGATGCGCAAGGCGTCGTTGGCGCGGTCGCCCACCTCGGCATGGCTCTCGTCATGCGCCTTCACATAGGTGCCGATGCCGCCGAACCAGAGCAGGTCGACGGGCGCCTTCAGCATGGCGCGGATGAGCTCGGCCGGCGTCGCCCGCTCGGCGGTCAGGCCGAAGAGCGTGCGGATTTGCGGCGTCAGCTCGATCGATTTCTGGCTCCGCTCGAAGACGCCGCCGCCCTTCGAGATGAGCTTGCGGTTGTAGTCGCTCCAGTTGGAGCGCGGCAATTCGAAGAGGCGCCGGCGCTCGGCGAGGCTCTTCTTCGGATCGGGATCGGGATCGAGGAAGATGTGGAGGTGGTTGAAGGCGGCGATGAGCTTGATCTGCGGCGACAGCAGCATGCCGTTGCCGAAGACGTCGCCCGACATGTCGCCGACGCCGACCACCGTGAAGGGCGTCGTCTGGATGTCGGTGCCGAGCTCGCGGAAATGGCGTTTCACCAGCTCCCAGGCGCCCTTCGCGGTGATTCCCATGCCCTTGTGGTCGTAGCCCGCCGAGCCGCCCGAGGCGAAGGCGTCGCCGAGCCAGAAGCCGTATTCGGCGGCGACGCCGTTGGCGATGTCCGAGAAGGTCGCCGTGCCCTTGTCGGCGGCGACGACGAGGTAGGGATCGTCGCCGTCGCGCCGCACCGTGTCGGCGGGCGGTACGACGGCGCCCTTGACGATGTTGTCGGTGATGTCGAGAAGGCCGCGCATCAGGATCTTGTAACATTCGATGCCTTCGGCCTGGATCGCCTCGCGCGAGGCGCCGGCGGGCGGCGGACGCTTCACGACGAAGCCGCCTTTCGAGCCGACCGGCACGATGACGGCGTTCTTCACCATCTGCGCCTTCATGAGGCCGAGGATCTCGGTGCGGAAATCCTCGCGCCGGTCCGACCAGCGGATGCCGCCGCGCGCCACCTTGCCGCCGCGCAGATGAATGGCCTCGACGCGCGGGCTGTAGACGAAGATCTCGACGAGGGGGCGCGGCAGAGGGAGGAAATCGATCTCGCGGCTCGCGAGCTTGACCGAGAGATAGGGCTTCGCCTCGCCCTTGGCGCTCCGCTGATAGTAGTTGGTGCGAAGGCTCTTCTGCACGAGGAGGAGGAAGCTGCGGAGAATGCGATCTTCGTCGAGATTGGTGACGGCTTCGAGCGCCGTCTCGATCGCCGCCACGATGCGCGCCTCGCGCGCCTCGCGGCCTTTGCCGCCCTTCGGGTCGAAGCGGCACTCGAAGAGCTCGACCAATGCTCGCGCGATCTCGGGATGGCCCGCGAGCGCCGCCTCCATATAGGCCTGGCTGAAGGTGCTGCCGGCCTGGCGCAGATATTTGCTGAAGAGGCGGAGCACGACGACCTGGCGCCAGGCGAGGCCGGCGGCGAGGACGAGGCGGTTGAGCCCGTCATTCTCGACCCCGCCCGTCCAGACCTGCAGAAAGGCGTCCTCGAAGCGCTGGTGAATCGCGGTGACAGCCTCGGCGGCGGCGCCGGCTTGCCGCGCGACGAGGCTGAAATCCTGGATCCAGGCGGCGCCCGGCTGCCCGCCGACCGCCACCTCGTGCGGCACCTCGCCGATGACCTTCAGCCCCATATTCTCCAGCATCGGCAGGACGTCGGAGAGCGCGACCGGGCTCCCGGCATGGAAGACCTTGAAGCCGAGCCCCTCGGCGTCTCCGGCGCGGCGGTAGAGCGTCATCGCCAGCGGCAGGCCGCTCAACACGGCCTCGATGCGGTCGATGTCGCGCACCGCCTCGTCGACCGGCACCGCTTCGCGATAGGCGGTCGGAAAGGCCGTAGCGTAGCGATGCAGGAGATGGAGCGCCGCCTCCTCGCCCTTCGCCGCCACCAGCGCTTCCTGCAGCCGGTCCGCCCAAATGCGGCCGGCCTCGGCAAGGCGCGCCTCGATCCTGGCGGGATCGGTCGCCGGCAGCTTGCCGCGCGTCGTCTCGACGATGAAATGGACGCGCGCCAGCACCGATTCGTCGAGCTGGGTCGTGAAGCTGGCGACGCTGCCCTTCAGCTCCTCTTCGAGGATCGCCGCCATGCGGCGCCGCAAATCGGTGCTGTAGCGGTCGCGCGGGACGTAGACGAGGCAGGAGACGAAGCGCTCCAGCGGGTCGCGCCGCAGGAAGAGCGCGATGCGCTGGCGCTCCTGCAGATTGAGGATGCCCATCGCGGTGTCGAACAGCTCCTCCTCGGACATCTGGAAGAGCTCGTCGCGCGGGTAGGTGTCGAGGATGTGCTGCAGCGCCTTGCCGTCATGGCTCGCCGGCGCGAAGCCGGCGCGCGCCAGAACGCGCTGCACTTTGAGGCGCAGCACCGGGATGACGCGCGGGCTGCGGCTGTAGGCGAGCGAGGTGAAGAGGCCGAGGAAGAGCCGCTCGCCCAGGACCTCGCCGGCTTCATCGAAGATCTTGATGCCGATCGCGTCCATATTCGCCGGGCGGTGGACGGTCGAGCGGCGGTTCGACTTGCTGATCGTCAGCAGGCGCTTCTGCCGCAGATAGTTCTGAACGACGGCCGGCAGCGCCGCGAAATGGCGCAGCCCGTCGAAGACCGAGTAGTCATCGTCGCGCAGGATGCCGAGGCCGCTCTTCGGCACGACGACGGGCTCGTCGGCCGCGGCGGGGCGGTAGCGGTATTCGCGGTATCCGAGGAAGGTGAAGTTGTCCTCGTCGAGCCAGCGCAGGAAATCGGCGATCTCGTTCACCTCGCGGATCGGTAGCGGCAGGCTGCGGCTCTCGAGGTCTTCGAGCGTCGCCTTGAGGGCCTTGCGCATGCGCGGCCAGTCGGCGACCGCATGCCGCACGTCGCCGAGCACGGAGATGAGCCGCGCCTTGATCGCCTCGCGCCGCTGCGGGTCGCTCTGCTCACTGATCTCGACGTGCATCAGCGATTCGCGCAGCACCTCGGCGCCGTCGGCGCCGTTGCCGTCGATTCCGTCGAGCAGCTCGATGAGGCGTCCCTCGGCATCGCGCCGCACGGCGACGATCGGGTGGATGACGAGATGGACGATGAGATCGATCTCGTTGAGCGCCGCCGTCACCGAATCGACGAGGAACGGCATGTCGTCGTTGACGATCTCGATGATGGTGCGGTTGGAGCGCCAGCCATGCTCGGCCCGGCGCGGATTGAGGATGCGCAGCTTGACCGTGCCGGGTTTGCGCTGCTGGGCGAATTGCCAGAGCGAACCGGCGGCGCCGCACAGATCCTCGGCATCGCGCGACAGCACGTCCTCGGGCGGGACATGCGCGTAGAAGCGGCGCACGAGGCGCGCGAGCGCGTCCTTCTTCTCCGCGCCGGGCCGCGCCGCGGCCAGGGCGGCGACATTCTCGACCAGCGCGTGCTTTCGTTCCTCGCCGTGCAGCGGCATTCGCCGTTTCCTCCCCGATTTCCGACGGGGCGGGCGGCGGCGCTGCCGCCGCCCGCCCCCTCAGTTCCGCCGCACCGTCGTGACGCCGATCATCGCATCGCGCGTGACGAGCGCGGCGAGCTCCGTCTCGCCCATCCCCTCGCTGCCGGCGGGCCGCTCGGGCAAGACGAGATAGCGCATGTCGGCGGTCGAATCATGGACGCGCACCTCGACATCGTCCGCCAGCACGGTGCCGAATTCGGCGAGCACGGCGCGCGGCTCGCGGACGGCGCGGCTGCGATAGTTGCGGCTCTTGTACCAATCGGGCGGCAAGCCGAGCAGATTGCGCGGATAGCAGGAGCAGAGAGTGCAGACGATGAGGTTGTGGAGGCCCGGCCGATTCTCGACCACGACCAGCTTCGTCGGTCCCATGGCAATGCCGAGCTCCTCGCAGGCGGCGGTGCCGTTGTCGAGGAGCCGCGCCTTGAAGGCCGGGTCGCACCAGGCGCGGGCGACGACGCGCGCCCCCTGCGCGGGGCTGCGCTGATCCATCGCCTCGATGGTGCGGCGGAGGTCATCGGGATCGATCGTGCCCTTCTCGATGAGGAGCTCGCGCACCGCGATCTCCATTCTCTGGTAATAGCCGAGCGGCCCCTCGTCATCGGGACGGGTCGGGTGGACATGCGCGCCCGCCGCTCCGTGGTCGTGGTGGTGGCCGGATGGTTGCGTCATGGCGGTCTCCTCGGCCTCCTCAGGCGGGTTCGAGCCAATGCTGGTAGATTTCGACCTCGATGGTGTCGGCGGGCGGGCCGGCGTAATCCGGCCACACATCCGCCTGGCGAAAGCGCACCCGGTAGAGCGGCTGGGCGGGCAGGCCCGGCCGGTTGTAGGCGAGCTCCTCCGGATTGGGAAAGGTGCCGCAGATGCGCTCGATGACGCCTTGCCGGCCGCGAATGTACCAGGGCGTGCGGATATGGCCCGGCACATCGGCGCGCCGTACGGCGACGCGGTCGCCCGGCCGGAAACGATAGGGCTCGGCCGGCGTCACCGACCAGCTTGCGGCAGCCTTCATCGAGAGGGCCGCCTCCGGCCGGCCTTTCTCGCGCATTCCTCGGGCACCTCGCGTCGTTACCGATCCGCAGTCATCTGCGCGACACGATAGCGAATCATCCCCGGGGACGCCAGAATCGGGGAGGCGGCTCCACGAAATCGGCGCGGCGCAGACGCCCGAAGGCCGCCGCTGCCGGCTACATTCCGCCGCCATTCCCGCCGTCGCCGTGGAGGTGGGCGGGATCGGGCGCGGGCGCCATCGGGCAGCCCGAGAGGAGCGTCGTCGCGAGGGCGAGGGCGGCGAAGAACGCGCTCCGAATTCGTCGCATGGCGAGGCCTCGAGACAGCGGCGTGGCGCGCCGCCGGTTCGGAATCATCCGCCGCGCCGCGCCGGCGCGCAGTCACATCCGCGTGAGCGCCGGCGACAGGACCGCACCTGGCCTAGGGCGGATAGAGCCGCATGAGACGCTGCTGCTTGCGATAGAGGCGCAGCAGATCGAGGGCCCGCATCGAGGCAAAGCCGCGGTCGCGGTTCTGCCGGCCGATCGCGAAGGAGGCGGCGAGCTGCGCGAACCAGGCGCGGTAGGCCGACCGCAGGCTGGCGCCGCGATCCCAAATATGCGTCGCCTCGCTGCCGACGCCGTTGAACTCGATGATGGAGAAGCCCTCGCCGCGCATCAGATCGAGGAGCGAGCGGAAGCGCACATCGAAGCGCCCGATATAGAACTCGTCGATCTCGCGCGCGATCCGGTCGAATGCCGCCGTCATCTCCGGCGTGATGAAGCGGAACCCGTCGCGGAAGACGGCGCCGCGGCAATGATTGCCGAGGAAGGTGAGGCGAAAGCTCTCGCCCGCCGCCAGGACGCGGTCGCGCGCGTCGCGATGGCGGGCGAGATAGAGTGCGGCGATGCGGCCGGCGCGCGGATCGGCGCGGATCAGCTCTTCGAGAGTGGAGCGCCCGTCGCCGGTGACGCGCGGAAAGTATTTGAGCGTGAGCGAGACGATGCGGCCCATCGCCTCGCCGGGCCGCCGCAGATAGAAGACGCCGGCCTCGCCTTCCTCCGGCACGAAGCGCTGGAGCATCACGCGCGCGCCGCGCGGGAAGGCGTCGAGATAGGCGCGCAATTCCGCCGGCCCGCGGATGATCCGCACCCCCGTGCCGCGGCAGCCGATATCCGGCTTCGCCACGAGCGGGAAGCCGATGCCGCGTGCGGCCGCGGCGGCGAGCGCCGCCTCGAGATCGGCGTCAGCGGCGCGCGCCGGGGCGGTGACCATCGTCGCGAAGGGGGCGAGGAGGCGGCGCCCTTCGGTCCCCAGCATGGAGAGGCTCGCGGCTTTCGACTCGCCGCAGAGCCCGCCGGCTTCGAGGCGAGGATTGGCGAGGGTCGGCAGCGTGACGCTGCGATACCGCAACGCCAGACCGATCCAGCATAGCACGACGGGGAGATAGAAGAGGGCCGGCGGCCAGAGCTCGAAGAGCGAGAGCGGCCGCTCGGCGCGACCGGCAAGCGGGACGGCGCCCGCCCGCAGGACCCGCGCCGTCGCCGGCTCGGCCGGTACTCCGGAAGGGCTCACGGCCGGGCGCGGCGGCGGCGCTGGCTCAGGCGATGCCACATCCACGGCGCTGCCGCGATCAGCAATCCGATGGGCCAGCGCCAGGCGCCGAGAGAGCTGGCGGCAAGCGTGCCGAGGCGATAAGTGACGGCGAAGACGAGCGACGTCCAGACGAGGGTGGCGGCGATCACCGCCAGCATGAACCGCCCGAAGGGCAGCGCGAGGAAGCCGCAAGTCGTGTAGGTCGGCAGCCGCGCTCCCGGCAGGAAGCGGCTCGAGAAGACGGCGAGGGCGAGCCGCTGCGCCAGCCATTTCTGCACCCGCGACGCCCGCTCTCCCGCGATGAGCCTCTGCGCCCAGCGATGTGTCGCGGCGAGGCGGCCAAGCGCGTAGAGCCCGGCATCGCCGGCGGCAATGCCGACGTAAAGAGCCGTCACCGCGATCACCGCCGGCACATAGCCGCTCGCCGCGGCGAGCGCGGCCAGCACGCTGGCGGCGTCTTCCAGAATGAAGGTCGCCGCCATGATCGTGCCGAACTGGAGGACCGGCTGGGCCTCGGTCGCATGCAGAAGCCCCGCCATGAAGGTCGAGATCGTCACGCTGCCTGCTTTTCCGCCGGTCCGGCTCCGCCCTGCGGCGAGGATTGCGGACAGGCACGCCTTTCGCGCGAACCCTGGGGCGGCTCAATTGGTTCCGCGGAGCGCGCCGCGACCGGGGCGGCCAGGGGCGAGGGCGATCTCCGGCCGGCAATTGACGCAGCGCCCCCGCGGATCCCTGCGCTATAAGAGCCTCAACGGCAGAAGGAGAAGCTCATGCGCAAGATCGTTGTCCCCATCGCGCTGTCAGCGGCGCTCGTCTCGCTCGCCATTGCGCCTGCCGCGGCGCAAAGCACGGGCGCGGTGCCGGTCCCGGTGCCGAGCCTGCCGCCCGGTCCGCTCGGCGCCAGCTTCGATGCCTCGCGCCTCGCCGTCACCTCCGCGGCCAACGAGCACGGCGCCTTTCTCTGGATCGTCGATTCGATTCAGCACGCGGTGATGCTGTGCGAGAAGACGGAGGCCGGGAAGGAGTTCAGCTGCACGCGCAAGAAGCTGCCTTGAGGCCGGGCGCGGTCACGCCGCGCCTTCGCGCGCCTCGATCTCGGTCATCTTGCGGGCGAGCTCGTCGGTTGTGATCGCGCCGCGCTGGAGGAGCGTGTTGCAGATGGCCGAGATCCAGCGCTCGTAATAGCTCATCCGGTCATAGGCGTCGGGCGGCAGCGCCTCGATGTTGCGCCGCAGCTCGTCGACATTGAGCAAGCGGTGCTTGGGCGAGGACAGCAGCACCATCAGCGCGTCGACGCGCTTCTCCCAAAAGGCGTAATCGTGCTCGGTCCGCGCGACCGGTCCCGCCGGCTGACCGCCCATATCGTGATGACTGCGCATCCGCCGCACCCTCCTCGTTCCTCGCGCCCGAGTGTGGCGCCGCGCCGGCCCGGACGCAAGCCGAGGCCGCGGCGCCAAGTTTCCATAGGGGGAGACACTGGACACCGTGCTCGCGGCGGCGGATCCTCGCGCCGCGGCCGGTGCTGCGACGGCGGCTTCGAGGGGGCGGCATGGATTCTCTGTGGACCTTTTTGAAGGGGCGAGCGCTCGCCGTTTCGGTCGCGCATGACGCGTTCAATTTCGAGGTCTCCTGGCTCGGCATCGTCCTCATCATCGCGGCGGCGCTGCTGCTGCGCTACCTGCGGCGCCGCTGAGCGGCGCGCGCCGGGTGCGGCGGCGGCTCGGCGGCGTTAGTGTGGCGCCATGATTGCCGTCGATTGGGGCACGTCGAGCTTCCGCGCCTACCGGCTCGATGCAGCGGGGCGCATCCGCGACCGGCGCGCGGCGCCTGCCGGCATCCTCAGCGTCGCGGAAGGCGGATTTCCGGCGGCGCTCGAAACCCAGCTCGGCGACTGGATCGAGGAGACGCCCATCCTCATGAGCGGCATGGTCGGCAGCCGCCAGGGCTGGCTCGAAGCGCCCTATGCCGATTGCCCGGCGGGTGCCGCCGAGATCGCTCGCCTCATGCGCCGCGTCTCTTGGGAAGGCGGTCGCCGCGAGGCTTGGATCGTGCCCGGCCTCGCCTGCCGGGACGCCGCCGCCGTCGCCGATGTGATGCGCGGCGAGGAGACGCAGATTCTGGGCGCGGCGGAGGAGCTGCCGGAAGGCGCGGCGATTCTGTGCCTGCCGGGAACGCACAGCAAATGGGTGCGCCTCGACAGCGGCCGCATCCTGGATTTCGCCACGGCGATGACCGGCGAGGCGTTTGCCGTGCTGCGCCGGCACAGCATTCTCGGCCGGCTGATGCCGCCCGAGGGCGCTGCCGCCGCGATCACCGCCGACGCCGCCTTCGATGCCGGGCTCGCGCGCGCCGGCGACCCGGGCGGGCTGCTCCATCACCTCTTCGGCGTGCGCAGCCGCGCCCTCTTCGGCGAGATCGCGCCAGCAGCGCTTCCGGCCTATCTCTCGGGCGTCCTCATCGGGCGCGAGCTCGCCGATCTCCTGCCGCACGAGGGCGGCATCGTTCACATCATCGCCGAGCCGGGACTTGCCAGGCTCTATGCGCACGCGCTCGCCGCCGCCGGCCGGAAAGCGCGCATTCTCGATCCCGATTGCGTCGCGCGGGGCCTCTATCGCCTCGCCGCGCATCTGCCGAAGCGAGGCGGACATGGCTGATCTCGGGGCATGGCTCGGGCGCTGCCCGCTGGTTGCGATTCTGCGCGGCATCCGCCCGGAGGAGGCGGAGGCGGCTGGCGCCGCGCTCATCGAGGCCGGCTTCGCCATCATCGAGGTGCCGCTCAACTCGCCGCAGCCGCTCGCCAGCGTCGAGCGCCTCGCGCACCGCTTCGGCGCGGCGGCGCTCATCGGCGCGGGGACGGTGACGTCGGAACGGCAGGTGGGGGAGGTCGTCTCGGCTGGCGGCCGCCTCATCGTCATGCCGCATGGCGACACCGCCATCATCCGGCGCGCCAAGGCGGCGAAGCTTTCCTGCCTTCCCGGCATCGCGACGCCGACCGAGGGCTTCGCGGCGATCGCCGCCGGCGCCGATGCGCTGAAGCTGTTCCCGGCGGAAGCCAATCCGCCGCCCGTTCTGAAGGCGATGAAGGCGATCTTGCCGCCGAAGGTTCCGATCCTGCCGGTCGGCGGCATCACGCCCGCCAGTATGGCGGCCTACCGCGCTGCGGGCGCCGCCGGCTTCGGCCTCGGCTCGGCGCTCTACAAGCCCGGGATGAGCGCCGGCGAAATCGGCGCCAACGCCGCCCGCTTCATCGCCGCGCTGCGCGCAGCCGCGTCGTGAGGTAGGCAAAGTCCCCCGCTTTTGCGGGGGACAAGGCTCCCGCCGGAACGCAGGACAGGGGGACGGAGGAAGGCTCAGAGCACCTTCAGGATGGCTTCGGCGCTCGAAACCTCGAAGGCTCCCGGATTCTCGACATTCAGCGTTTTGACGATGCCGTTGTCGACGACCATCGCATAGCGCTTGGAGCGGATGCCGAGCCCGTTCGCGCGCGCGTCGAGCTCGAGATCGACGGCCTTGGTGAACTCGCCGTTGCCGTCGGCCAGCATCATGACCTTGCCCTCGGCCTTCTGGTCCTTGCCCCAGGCGCCCATGACGAAGGCGTCGTTGACCGAGAGGCAGGCGATGGTGTCGACGCCCTTCTTCTTGATCTCCTCGGCGTGCTGGACGAAGCCCGGCACGTGCTTGGCCGAGCAGGTCGGGGTGAAGGCGCCGGGGAGGGCGAACAGCACCACCTTCTTGCCCTTGAAGAGCTCGTCGGTCGTGATGTCCTTCACGCCCTCGGGCGTCATGTGCTTCAGCTTCACCGACGGAATCTTGTCGCCCACCTTGATGGTCATGGCTTCTTCCTCTCTCTTGCGTTGTCGTTGCGATCACCGGTGCGTGCAGGGCGCCACCATAATCGGTCGCAGGGCGAAAATCACCCTCCCTTGCCGCTCGGCGACGCGCGGGCAGACGCCCGGGCTGGGCCGCTGGCGGTGCCGGCCGGCGCCGCCTTCGCCAGCGCATCGAGCACGGTGCCGGCGGTCAGAATCTCGGGCAGCGCCTCGCCCTGCGGCATCGCCGGGCCGAAGACGGCGTAGAACGGAATGCCATAGCGCCCGTAGCCGCGCAAGAAGGCCTCGATGCGCGCGTCCGGGCGCGTCCAGTCCGCACGCATGGCGACGACGGCGCGATCCGAAAGCCGGCGCAGCACCGGCGCCGAGCCGAGGACGAGGCGCTCATTGACCTTGCAGTTGACGCACCAATCGGCGGTGACGTCGACGAAGACGGTCTTGCCCTCGGCGACGAGGCGATCGATCGCGCCGCGATCGAAGGGTCGCCACAACCCGCCAGTCGCCGCCTCCGGCGCCGCCGGGGTCGGCAGCGCCGCGGGCAGCAGGAAGGCCGCGGCGAGCGCCGCCGCGGCGCCGGACCGCCGCAGCCACGGCTGGGCGACGCCGCGCAGAAGCAGCGCGGCGACGAGAACGGCCGCGGCGACGACGAGCGCCGCGGTGGCCGAGGCGACGGCGGCAAGGACCCAAAGGAGCCAGAGCGCGGTCAGCGCGAGGAGCGCCGCCAGCACGCGGCGCAGCACCAGCATCCACCGGCCCGGGCGCGGCAACAGCGCGGCAATGCCCGGAACAGCGGCGACGGCGAGGTAGGGCAGCGCGAGGCCGAGGCCGAGCGCCGCAAAAATCGCGAAGATATCGAGCGGACCCCCGGCGAGAGCGAAGCCGATCGCGGTGCCGAGATAAGGCGCCGAGCAGGGGGTGGCGAGCAAGGTGGCGAAGACGCCGGCGGCGAAATCGCCGAGCGGTCCGGCGCGGCTTGCGCCGCCAGCGCCGAGCGCGCCCAGCCAGCCCGGAAGCGGGACCTCGAACCAGCCCGCGAGATTGGCGGCGAAGAGGCCGACCAGGATCGTCATGAAGGTGAGGAAGGCCGGCTGCTGGAACTGGATGCCCCAACCGATGGCGAGGCCCGCCGCCTTGAGGCCGGCGAGCGCCGCGGCGAGCGCGAGGAAGGCCGCGAGAACGCCGGCGGCGCTCGCCAGAAAGCCGCGGCGAATGCGGCGCCGCGAGGCGCCGGCATGGGCGGTGACCGTCAGCAGCTTCAGCGACAGGACGGGCAGCACGCAGGGCATGAAATTGAGGATGAAGCCGCCGATGAGGGCGAGGCCCAGCACCGCTGCGAGGCGGAGCGGCGCGCGCGGCGGCGGGCCCTTGAGGGGAGTCACCGTTGCCTCCAGGGCGCGGTCGCCGTCGACGATGGTGACGCGCAGCTTCTGCCCGAGCAGCGCCGCGATCGCCGCCGGATCGCCGGTCAGCGGCAGGGCGAGCGTGGCCGACCGCCCGTCCGCCGCCCGCTCGATGGCGGGCGCGCCGAAGCCGATGCCAGGCGCCCCTTCGATGAAGGCGTCGGGGCTGCCGAGAGTCTCCGCCGCGGCGAGGTCGAGATCGAGCCGGGGCGCCGGGCCCGTTGAAAGGCGCGCGCCGTCGAGGCGCAGACCGCCCGCCGTCGCCGCGCTCGGCACGCGCGCCGCGTATTGCGCGATGAGCTCGGCATGCCCGCCGCCGGGCGCAGCGGCGCCGGCGCCGCCCGCCGGCAGGTCGAGCGTCAGCACTGCCTCGTAGGGAATGCAAATATCCTTGCAGGTGAGGTATTTGAGGGCGGCGTTGAGGGCGAGCGGGGCGCCGCGATCGGCGAGCCTCGCGGTGATCGGCAGGACGACCGCATCCTCATAGCCGATCGTCTCGAGATTATAGGCGGTGAAACGCCGTGGCGCCGGCCAGGCGATTGCCGCCGAGGCGAGGTTGCGCGAGCCTGTCCAGTCGATCTCGGGCGGCAGGCCGGCATCGCCCGGCGAGCGCCAATAGACCTTCCACCCGGGCGCGAGGCGGAATTCGAGGCCGAGGCGGGCGATTCCGGAGGCATCGAGGACAGGCGCCGCGGCGATCAGCCTCACCTTGCCCTGATCGGTCACGAACCAGGCGGAGGCCGCCGGATCATCGGCGGCCCGCGCGAGGGTGCCCGGCGCACAGGCAAAGGCGAAGACGAGCGCCGCGCCCAGCGCCCGAAAGCGGCTCGCGCCGCCCCGCCTCTTCAGCAACTCGCTACCCATGCCGCTACAAGATAGGCATTAACGCCGCGCATGTTGCTTCCGTTCACGAAATCGTCAATCCGGGAGAAGGTCGCAGCGGATGAAACCCTTCTGCCCTTGCGCGGTCATCGCCCGCCGTTTATCTCAAGGATCGCTGGAGGGAAGGTGCGTTGAGCTCGCTCGCGGGTCAACTCCTAGTAGCCATGCCGCATATGCAGGACCACCGGTTCGTGCGCTCGGTGATCTATCTCTGCGCGCACAACCAGACCGCGTCCATGGGCCTCGTCATCAACAAGCTGATCGGCTCGCTGACCCTGAGCGAGCTGCTGCAGCAGCTCGACATCCCCGCGAACGGGCTCATCGGCACGCCGCGCGTCCATTTCGGCGGGCCGGTGCAGCAGGAGCGCGGCTTCGTCCTGCACTCGGCCGATTACAGCGAGAAGGAAACCATGGTCGTCGGCGACAATCTGGCGCTGACGGCGACCCCCGACATTCTACGCGCCATCGGCCGCGGCGAGGGGCCGCGCAAGAGCTTTCTCGCTCTCGGCTACGCCGGCTGGGGTCCGGGCCAGCTCGATATCGAGCTGCAACAGAACAGCTGGCTCAACGCGCCCGCCGACGAAGATCTCCTCTTCGACAACGATCTCGATTCGAAGTGGCAGCGGGCGCTCGCCAAGCTCGGGGTCGATCTCTCGATGCTCTCCTCGGATGCCGGGCACGCCTGAGCGGTGACCGCGCTCAGAAGCGGCCCGCTCTGGGCATGGCTGGATTGTTTGCGGCATCGATGGGCGCCGCACTGGCAGGGCGGTGCCGCGGCCGCTAATAGCGACACGACCGGTAAATAGCCTACAACGCGATGCGTGTCTCGATCGCGTCAAAGGGAGCTGACACGCCAGTTCCCTCGGCGGCTCGCTCCAAAAGACCCGCCTCGGCCAGAGCCTCAACATCGTCGTGGACGCGCCTGTAGTCTCTATCGAGCGCTTGGGCGAGTGCGCGAATTGACGCGGCTGGATGTTTGTGTACGTAGCGCAGCAGTTCCAGCCGGCGAGGGGTCAACACCTTGGCCAGCGTCTCAAACGAGTCGAAGGTGAGGTGATATTCCCTGACCTGCTCGCCCTTTTGATCTCGACGCACCGCGTCTTTAACGCGCTCGCCGATGGTTTCGAGCCTGTCACCAACATGTATCTTCAGCTTGCTCACGGCTCACCTCCTGCCTTTCGAACCTCGGCGAAGAAATCTGCTAATAGCTGGTCAAGGCTTCTGAACGTGTACGGCTTCTCGGTTCCCGCTATGTGCATGTGTCGCCTTTGCCCGGCTCGTTGTCGAATCCCACAAGTCGGACACCCGGTCGCCCCGTAAAACATCGAATATTTGTATTCGTGCCGCGAGGGCTTCACTGGGTCAGGGACGCGCCACATCTTGATCTCTAGAATGCCGCCGGACGCATCGATCCGGCGCTCATGAACGATCAGGGTTGCCTTGGCCATTTCGCCAGTATGTCATGTATTGACATATGCTGGCAGATGCCATACGCGAACCTCGGAGGGTTTTGGGGCAGGGCGCTACCAAGTGCTAATAACGGGTAATGTCCTTGCTGGCACGCAGCCTCTCATGAGCGCATGAGCAATGACCCGATGACCGCGCGCGCCGATACCGCCGCCTATGTCAATCTCGCGAGCGGCGAGAGCTATCCCCTGGACCGGCCGCGCTGGCGCTCGGAGAGCGGCCATCCGCTCATGATCTCGCCGCTGCCCGGCATCGGGCGCGGCGACATCGACCGGAGCCGGCGCTCGCTGTGGCGCTATGCCGCGGCGCTGCCGCTCGCGGTGCGCAACCCGGTCTCGCTCGGCGAAGGGATGACGCCACTCGTCCGGCGCGCCTGGCGCGGCGTCCAGGCGCTCTTCAAGCTCGACTATCTGATGCCGACGGGGAGCTTCAAGGACCGCGGCGCCTCGGTGATGATCTCGGTGTTGCGCCAGCAGGGCGTGGAGCGCGTCCTCGAGGACAGCTCGGGCAATGGCGGCGCCGCCATCGCCGGCTACGCCGCCGCGGCCGGGATCGGCGCCAAGATCCTGGTGCCGGCGGCAACGCAGCCCGGCAAGACGGTGCAGATGCGCGCCTACGGCGCCGAGGTCGAGCTCGTCCCGGGAACGCGCCAGGACACCGCCGAGGAAGCGCTGCGCCAGGCCGAGCGCATCTTCTATGCGAGCCACAATTGGCAGGCTTTCTTCCTGCAAGGCACCAAGACGCTCGCCTACGAGCTGTGGGAGGAGCTGGGCTTCCGCGCGCCCGACAACGTCATCGTGCCGCTCGGCGCCGGCAGCAACGTGCTCGGCTGCGACATCGGCTTCTGCGAGCTGCTGCGCCATGGCGAGATCGGCCGCCTGCCGCGCCTCTTCGGTGTCCAGCCGGCAAATTGCGCGTCCATCCATGCGAGCTTCGTGCGCGGCACCGACGAGCCGGTGCCAGTCGCGATCGCGCCCACCATCGCCGAGGGCACGGCGATCGCCAAGCCCGTGCGGCTGCGCGAAGTGCTGGGGGCGCTGCGCCGCTCGGGCGGCGCCACGGTGACGGTGAGCGAGGACGAGATCATCGCCGCCTTCCGCGAGCTGGCGGCGGCCGGCCTCTATGTCGAGCCGACCTCCGCCGGCACGGCGGCCGCGCTCTCGAAACTCGTGGTCGAAGGGACGATCCGCGCCGAGGAGACGACCGTCCTCCTCCTCACCGGCAGCGGCCTTAAGGCGACGCGGCGCATCGGCGAGCTGCTGGGCGCCGGATAGACGTGATACGCCGCGCCCGTGGCGCGCCCCTCACCCAGCTCCAGGTAAGGCTCGGCGCTGCCTCGCCAACCCTTTGCAACCCTCTCCCCCGGAGGGGGAGAGGGCAGGGTGAGGGGGAGTCACTCAGAGTATGCCGCTGGGACTGCGGATGTCTCAATGCCGAGGGCACAGAACTGATCTTGTGCGCCCTCCGCGCTGAAGTCGTTCACCCCGCCGCGCGGTTCGTGCCGAAGCCTTCCTGCTGTCCCAGCACCGCCATCGGCAATTTGAGGCTCTCCTGCCAGAGCAGCGATTCCATGGCGATGTTGAGCGGCTGGTCCTGCACCGTCAGCTCGTAGACATGCTCGTCATAGGAGGCGTGGTTGTGGACGGCCCAGCCCGGCGCCGAGAGCATGAGGTCGCCCGCCTTCCATTCCAGCACCTCGCCCTCGACGGTCGAGCGGCCGCGCCCGTGGAAATAATAGTTGATCGCCGCCGAAGTATGGCGGTGCGGGCGGTCCACGATGCGCGGCGGGCGGATCGTCATCGTCGCGAAGAAATTGGGGGTCGTGCCGTTGGTGCGGCCGGTCATCGGATTGTAGAGGAGATAGAGGCGGCGACCGACATAGTCCTTGCCGAGGGCTTCTAGCTTGTCGAGATGCGCCTTCACCTCGGCCCAGGGCCAGTGCAGCGCCTTCGATTCGACGGCGGGCGGGTTGATGAGCGTCTCGTAGGGCATGAGGAAGGCGCCCTCGGCGTTGAGCTGGAAGGTGCCGAAGGGGCTCTTGCGGCGCTTGCGGTCCTCTTCGGACATGGTCTCCGGCGCCACCTTCTCGACCGGCTTCGGGTCCTCCTCGACGTAATGGATGTTCAACTTTTCAAGGAGCGCCGCATTCGAGTAGGTGAGGCGCGCCTGGATCTGGCTCGTGTCGTTGCCGTGCCAATAGATCATCATCGACGGCGTGTTCCAGACGTCGTAGAGCGCGACGTCGCGGCGTCGCCCATTGATGACGCTGTGCCCGGCGCCGCGAATGACGAAGTTGATCTGCGTCGAGTTCTGCCGATACGGGAGGGTGCGCTCGCCCGGCAGCAGCACTTCGAGCGCGACCTCGATGCCGGGCGCGAGGCCGTTGCCCGCATCGGCCTGCGGATGGGCGATGAGGGAGCGGCGGCGGCCATTCCGCGGACGCGGCAGCGAAGCCAGGCGCTCGATCTCGGCATCGATCGCCTCCTTCGGGATGACGATCGACGGCCAGAGGGCGATCGGCTCCGGCGCCGCGCCGGTGCGATCGATGAAGCGGTGTTGCGGCATCGAGATCCTCCGCCGGTTTGGCTTCCAGCATAGTCGAGCGGCTGAGGCCGCGCATCAAGGTTGGGCTTTGCATCATAGTGATGCAATATCTTGCAATATGCTGCAGCAAGCGCCATATTGCTGCCATGGCTCGAAGTTACAAGGCGCTGACCCTCCGGCTCGATGCGGGGCGCTTCGAGCGTTTGGCGGCGCTCGCCGCCGCCGAGAACCGGACGCCGACCAACTATGTGGAGACGCTGGTCCTCCGCGATCTCGCGGCGAAGGACGAGGCGCGCCGTGTCATTTCCGTCTATGCCGCTCCCGAGGCGGCGGAGCTGACGCCTGGCCCCCTCGGGCGCGGTGCCGAGGAACCGGAAGAGCGTTACGAGCAGCGCAAGGCGCTCGTTGCGGAGCTCCTGTCCATTCCCGACCCGGAATGAGGCTCACGCCCGCGTGCTTGCCGAGGGCGCGTTCGTCAAGGTTTTGTTTCCGACAGCCGAACAGCCGCGGCGCCCCGGGCTCCTCCATATCGGCTATTGCCTCGCCGTCGCGCCGCCACTGGCGCTGGTCGCCTATACCTCGTCCCGCTCCTGGCCAGCAGACGTACCGCTTCCGCTGGGTGTCCGCGTCTTCGGCCGCGACGGAGCGGCGCGCCTCAACCAAAGGCCGTTCGTCCTTTACCTCAAGCGCATCGCGAAACTGCCGATGACGGCGCGGTGGTTTCCGGAAATGCACGAGCCTAGCGCCGGCATCGTCGCCGTCGCGCCACTGCCGCTGCGCGACGAGCTTCTGGACATCGTGCGCGAGTTGCTGCGCCGCCGCAGGGAAGCGATTCGACGATTCGGCTCATAGTTGGCCCGCTCCCGGCGCTCTTCGTGCTATTCTCGCGCCATGAGCTATTTCGCGCCGCCGCAGGACATTCCGACAACGGTCTTCACGCGCCTTCCCGACCGCTTCCGCAAACCGGTGCGGACGGCCTGGGCCGATGCCAACCGCGGCGGCGAGGCAATCCACTCCTTCCTCGAAGGGCCGTCTTTCGACCGCGCCGGCAATCTCTGGGTCACCGACATTCCGCACGGCCGCATCTTCCGCATCTCGACCCAGGGCGAGTGGACGCTCGTCAGCGAATATGACGGCTGGCCGAACGGCCTCAAGATCGCCCGCGACGGCACGATCTTCATCACCGACTACCGCAACGGCCTCATGCGCCTCGATCCGGCGACGGGCCGCGTCGAGGAGGTGCTGGGTCATATCCGCAGCGAGGGCTTCAAGGGGCTGAACGACCTCGTCATCGCCCGCAATGGCGACATCTATTTCACCGACCAGGGCCAGACCGGCATGCAGGATCCGACGGGGCGGGTCTATCGTCTTGCCGCCGATGGCCGCCTCGAATGCCTCATCGCGACGGGGCCGAGCCCCAACGGCATCGTGCTCGACCGCGCCGAGCGCCACCTCTACGTCGCGATGACCCGCGCCGGCCAGGTCTGGCGCATGGCGGTGACGCGCGATGCCGGCGTCTCCAAGGCGAATGTCTTCGCGCAGATTCCGGCGGGAATCGCCGGCCCGGACGGGCTCGCCATGGACGAGGAGGACGCCCTCGCCATCTGCGATCCGGGCCGCGGCTCGGTTTGGGTCGTGGACCGCCTCGGCGAGCCGCGCTGGCGCATCCGCTCCTGCGCCGGCCTCGCGACCACAAACCTCGCCTATGGCGGCGCCGACCGCCGCTCGCTCTTCATCACCGAATCGGCGAGCGGCAGCGTGCTCCGCGCCGAGATGAGGGTGGCCGGCCGCGCCATGGTCTCGCATGACGAGGCGTGAGCCACCACCTCGCCTCAAGCGCGCATGACGGCGTCCTCGCCACGAAAAAACCGAATTCGCGTGTCCTTTTGAAGGCCATGCGTGCCGCGACCGGAAGCGCCGCCGAGATATGCTATCTTCCGCGCCATGACAGCTCCGGGCGCGGCATGGGAAACCCTGGCGTGAGGGCGGCGCCGGGCGGATGGCGAGGCTCGGGCCATGGCTAGCCGCCGAAACTTCGACCTCCGCCTCGACCCCGAGGATCGCCTGCCCGTGGCCGGCAAGGCGGCGAAGCCGACGGAGCGGTCGGGGCGCGGTCGCGCCGCGCCACCCAAGAAGCCCGGCGGCGGCTGGCGGCGGCGGCTCGCCTGGGCGGCGCTGCGCTGGTCGCTGGTCCTCGGCATCTGGGGCGCCGTCATTTTCGGCGGCATGATCGCCTATTTCGCCCTCACCCTACCCGAGACCGGCGACTTCAAGACGGCGATGCGGCGGCCGAGCGTGACCCTGCTGGCGGCGGACGGCTCGCTGCTCGCCACCTATGGCGATCTCTTCGGCGAGCCGGTCAAGCTGCGCGAAATGTCGAAATACCTGCCGGAGGCCGTGATCGCCACCGAGGACCGGCGCTTCTACAGCCATTTCGGTCTCGACCTCGTCGGGCTCTTGCGCGCCGCCTTCATCGATTTGCGCGCGGGGCATGTCGTCCAGGGCGGCAGCACGATCACCCAGCAGCTCGCGAAGAACCTCTTTCTCACGCCCGACCGGACCTGGCGCCGCAAGATCCAGGAGATGCTGCTCGCGCTCTGGCTCGAGCGCAAATTCACCAAGGACCAGCTCCTCGAAATCTATTTGAACCGCGTCTATCTCGGCGCCGGCACCTATGGCGTCGACGCGGCGGCACACCGCTATTTCGACAAATCCGCGCGGCAGCTCACGCTCTATGAATCCGCCGTCATCGCCGGGCTCTTGAAGGCGCCGACGCGCTTCAGCCCGGCGCAAAATCGCGAGCGCGCCGCGGGGCGCGCCGAGCAGGTCCTGGCCAATATGGTCGATGCCGGCTTCATCCGGCAGGACGAGGCGGAGGCCGCGGCGCGGCAATCGACGCAGCTTGCCGCCGTCACCTCGAACCACGCGGGGAGCCGCTACTTCGCCGACTGGATCGTCGAGCAGCTTGCCGATTTCGGCGGCCTCGAAAATCAGGATCTGACCGTCAAGACGACCTTCGATCCGCGCCTCCAGGCGGCGGCGGAGGCGGCCGTCACCGACACGCTGAAGCGCGACGGCGCGAAATTCGCCGTGAGCCAGGGCGCCCTCGTCGCCATGAGCCATGACGGCGCGGTACGCGCCATCGTCGGCGGCCGCGATTACGGCGGCAGCCAGTTCAACCGAGCGACGCAAGCCCTGCGCCAGCCCGGCTCCTCCTTCAAGGCCTTCGTCTACCTCGCCGGGCTCGAAGCCGGGTTGACGCCCAACGATCGCATGGTCGACGCGCCCTTCACCGTCGGCAAATGGACGCCGCACAACTACACGCACCGCTATCTCGGTCCCGTCACGCTCGCCGAGGCCTTCGCGCAATCGATCAACACGGTCGCCGTCCAGGTCGAGATGCGCGCCGGCATTCCGCGCGTCATCGCCGCCGCGCACCGCCTCGGCATCACCGAGGAGCTCGCCAATGATGCGAGCCTCGCCCTCGGCACCAGCGAGGTCAGCCTCATCGACCTCACCGCCGCCTATGCCGCCTTCGCCAATGGCGGCATCGGCGCCTGGCCCTACGGCATCGAAGAGGTGCGCGGGCGCGACGGCCGCATTCTCTTCCAGCGCAACGGCTCGGGGCCGGGCCGCGTCATCGCGCCCGAGATCGAGGCCGAGATGACGCAGCTCATGGAGGGCGTCCTCGTCGGCCGCGGCTCGGGACGCGCGGCGGCGCTCGATCGGCCGGCCGCCGGCAAGACCGGGACCACATCAGACTATCGCGACGCGCTCTTCATCGGCTTCACCGCCGACCTCGTCGCCGGCGTCTGGTTCGGCAACGACGACAATCAGCCCATGAACAAGGTGACGGGCGGCAGCCTGCCGGCGCAGACCTGGCATGCCTTCATGATGGAGGCGGAAAAAGGCCTGCCGCCCCGGCCGCTGCCAGGATCGCTGCTGCCGGCCGGGCCGGCGGTGGCCTCGGCGCCCGCCTCGCACCTGCCGAGCTGGTTCGAGGCGCTGTTCGGCGGCGCCTCGCATGCGGCGCCGAGCCTCGCCCGCAACGGCCCTGCCGCGCCGCCTTCGGCCTACGCGCCGCCCGCCCGCGAAACGCCCTGAGCGGCCGCACTTTCGCTGCGGTGCCCCCCTCCCCATCTCTCGATGGAGGCGGGACAGGGCGAAACGGAAGACGCATGGCGGAGCTGCGGCACGGGGCGGCGGTAGAAACGGCGCGGCTGCCGGATGGCACGGCCATTCGCCTGCGCGACATCGCACCCGGCGACGAGGGGCTCCTCCAGGAGCTCCTCCGCCGCATGTCGCCCGATGATGTGCGCCTGCGCTTCTTCGCGCCGATCCGCGAGCTGAGCCCGGCCCTCGCCTTCCGCTTGTCGCATCCCGATCCCGGGCGCGAGATCGCCATCGCCGCCTTGCCCGAGACGGGCGCCGATTTCCTCGGCGTCGCCCGTCTCTTCGCCGACGAGACGCGGCGGCGCGGCGAATATGCGCTCGCCGTCCGCACCGACATGAAAGGCCGCGGCATCGGCTATCTGCTGTTGGGGCGCGTGCTCGCGCGCGCCAAGGCCATGGGCATGACGGAAGCGTGGGGCGACGTGCTGCGCGAGAACGAGACGATGCTGCAGATGGCGCGCGAGCACGGCTTTACCATCGAGGATCATCCGGAGGATGCGGCCCTGGCGCGCGTGCGGAAGCGCCTGTAGGGCCGTCCCTACCTCCGGGCGTCGAGCGCGTAGCCGGCCGAGCGCACGGTCCGCACGAGGTCGGACGCGGCCTCCTCGTTGAGCGCCTTGCGCAGGCGGCGGATATGAACGTCGACGGTGCGCGGCTCAACATAGACGTCGTGGCCCCAGACTTGGTCCAAGAGCTGCTCGCGCGAGAAGACGCGGCCCGGATGCTGCATCAAGAAGCGCAGCAGGCGGAATTCGGTCGGGCCGAGATGAATGGGGCGGCCGCCGCGCGTCACCCGGTGCTGCGCCAGATTCATCGCGACATCGGCAAAGCGCAGCACCTCCTCGCCCGCGGCGGGCCGGGCGCGACGCATGACGGCGCGCAGGCGGGCGATGAGCTCGCTCGGGCTGAAGGGCTTGACGATATAGTCGTCGGCGCCGCTGTCGAGGCCGCGCACGCGGTCGCCTTCCTCGCCGCGCGCCGTCAGCATGATGACCGGAAGCGAGCGCGAGTGCGGCGCGCGGCGGATGCGGCGGCATACCTCGATTCCCGAAACCAGCGGCAGCATCCAGTCGAGCAGCACGAGGTCGGGCTTGCGCTCGGCGATCTGCAGCAGCGCCTCCTCGCCGTCGCCGGCTTCGCAGACGGCGAAGCCTTCCTTCTCGAGGTTGTAGCGCAGCATGGTGACGAGCGCCGCCTCGTCCTCGACGATGAGGACGAGCGGCTTCATGCCGCGCTCCCGCCGTCGCCGGGCGTCGCGCGTGGCGGCGCGGCGGCGGCGCTCGCCTGGATCGACCGGTCCGCCTTTGGCCGCGCCTGGTCGAGCGGCGTGCCGTGGACGAGGAAATAGACTGTCTCGGCGATATTCGTTGCGTGGTCGCCGATGCGCTCGATGTTCTTCGCCATGAAGAGGAGATGGGTCGAGGGGGTGATGTTGCGCGGATCTTCCATCATGTAAGTGAGGAGCTCGCGGAAGAGCCCCGAATACATCTCGTCGAGCTCTTCATCGCGCGCCCAGACGGCGACGGCCTTCTCGGCGTCGCGCTGGACATAGGCGTCGATGACGTCGGTCGTCAGCTGCTGCGCGAATTTGACCATGCGCGGCAGGGCGTAGACCGGCTTCACCGGCGGCGCCTGGTTCAAGACGATCGAGCGCTTGGCGACGTTGGCGGCATAGTCGCAGATGCGTTCGAGATCGCTGGCGATGCGGAGTGCCGCCAGGATCTCGCGCAGGTCGCGCGCCATGGGCTGGCGCAGCGCGAGCAGGCGGACGGCGAGGCTGTCCACCTCGCGCTCCAGCCGGTCGACCACGGCGTCGCCCTCGACGACGCGGGAAGCGAGCTCGCTGTCGCGCTCGATGACGGCGCGGATCGCCGCGGCGAGCTGGCTCTCGGCGAGGCCGCCCATCTCAGTGATGGCGCTGGCGAGGCGCCGCAGCTCCTCGTCATAGCTCTTGATGATGTGCTCGGAGACCATGGCTCATTCTCCCGACAGCGCCGGCCCGCTCATCCGAAACGCCCGGTGATGTAGTCCTCGGTGCGCTTCTCGCGCGGCTTCGTGAAGATCGCCTCGGTCTCGTCGAACTCGACGAGCTCGCCCAGATACATGAAGGCGGTGAAATCCGAGCTGCGCGCCGCCTGCTGCATGTTGTGCGTGACGATGGCGATGCAGTAGTCGGATTTCAATTCGGCGATCAGCTCCTCGATGCGCTGCGTCGAGATCGGATCGAGGGCCGAGGCCGGCTCATCGAGAAGCAGCACCTCGGGCTTGACGGCGATGGCGCGCGCGATGCAGAGGCGCTGCTGCTGGCCGCCCGAAAGGCTGAGCCCGCTCTGCCGCAGCTTGTCCTTGACCTCGTCCCAGAGCGCGGCGCGCCGCAGCGCCTCCTCGACGCGGTCGGCGAGCTCGCCCGTGCCGAGGCGCTCGTAGAGGCGGATGCCGAAGGCGATGTTGTCGAAGATCGACATCGGAAAGGGCGTCGGCTTCTGGAACACCATGCCGACCTTGGCGCGCAGCAGGTTGAGGTCCTGCCGCGGATCGAGAATGTTTTCGCCGTCGAGCAGGATCTCGCCCGTGGCCCGCTGCCCCGGATAAAGATCGTAGATGCGGTTCATCGTGCGCAGCAGGGTGGATTTGCCGCAGCCCGACGGGCCGATGAAGGCGGTCACCTGCTTGTCGTAGAGCGCGAGGCCGATGCGCTTCAGCGCGGCGAAATCGCGGTAGTAGAAGGAGAGATCGCGGATGACGATCTTCTCTTCGAGGACGCGGCGGGCGCCGGGCCGGGCCACGCGGGGCGGGAGCGCGGCGCGCGCGGCGGCGAGCGAAGTCTCGGCGTTCATCGGCTGGAGCTGCTCCGCGCGGCGATGAGGTGCGCCGCGATATTGAGGAGAAGGATGGTCGCGGTGATGAGCAGCGCGCCGCCCCAGGCGAGGCGCTGCCAATCGGCATAGGGGCTGAGCGCGAATTGGAAGATGACGACCGGCAGGTTCGCCATGGGCGCGTTCATGTCGGTGCTCCAGAACTGGTTGTTGAGCACGGTGAAGAGCAGCGGCGCCGTCTCGCCGGCGATGCGCGCCACCGCCAGCATGACGCCGGTCACCATGCCCTGCAGCGCGGCGCGGTAGGCGACAATGACGATGACCTTCCAGCGCGGCGCGCCGAGCGCCGCCGCCGCCTCGCGCAGCGCCGCCGGGACGAGGCCCAGCATGTCCTCGGTGGTGCGCAGCACGACGGGGATGGTGATGATGGCGAGCGCCGCGGCGCCCGCCCAGGCCGAGAAGTGGCCCATCGGCAGCACCATCACCGCGTAGATGAAGAGGCCGATGATGATGGAGGGTGCCGAGAGCAGAATGTCGTTCAAAAAGCGCAGCACCGCCGCGAGGCGGCTGCCGCGCCCGTATTCGGCGAGGAAGGTGCCGGCGAGAATGCCGGCCGGCGCGCCCGCCGCGGTGCCGACCAGCGTCAGGACGAGGCTGCCGGCGATGGCGTTGAGAAGGCCGCCCTTGCTGCCGGGCGGCGGCGTCATGCGCAGGAAGAGATCGGGTCCGAGCGCCGCGATGCCGTTGCGCAGCAGGGCGAAGAGAATGAGGGCGAGCCAGAGGATGCCGAGCGTCGTCGCCGCGACCGCGAGGCCGATGACGAAGGCGTTGCGCCGCCGGCGCCGGACGTAGAGCGCCGCCGACATCAGGCGCCGGCCCGTGCTTCGAGGCGGATCAGCATCAGCTTCGCGAGGGCGAGCACGATCGCGGTGATGATGAAGAGTATGAGGCCGAGGGCGATGAGGGAGGAGGTGTAGATGTCGCCGACCGCCTCGGTGAATTCATTGGCGAGCGCGGCCGAGATGGTCGTGCCCGGCTGGAGGAGCGAGGCCTGGATGCGATGCGCATTGCCGATGACGAAGGTGACCGCCATGGTCTCGCCGAGGGCGCGGCCCAGCCCCAGCATGATGCCGCCGAGGACGCCGGTCCGCGTATAGGGCAGGACCACGCGCCAGACGACCTCGAAGGTGGTGGCGCCGATGCCGTATGCGGATTCGCGCAGGATCGCCGGCACGGTCGCGAAGACGTCGCGCATGACGGCGGTGATGAAGGGCAGCACCATGATGGCGAGGATGAGGCCGGCGGTGAGAAGGCCGATCCCGAGCGGCGGCCCGGCGAAGAGCGCGCCGATCCCGGGCAGCGCGCCCAAACTCGCGATGATCGCCGGCTCGAGGTGCGCCTGCAGGAAGGGAGCGAAGACGAAGAGCCCCCAGATGCCGTAGATGATGCTGGGAATGGCGGCGAGGAGCTCGATCATCGTGCCGAGCGGCCGCTTCAGCCAAGCCGGGCAGAGCTCGGTGATGAAGAGCGCGATGCCGAAGGCGAGCGGGATGGCGACGAGCATGGCGATCGCCGAGGTGACGAGGGTGCCGTAGATGGGCGCCGCCGCGCCGAAATTCTCCTTGACCGGATTCCAGGCTGCGCTCGCGAGGAAGGGCAGGCCGAACTTCGCCAGCGCCGGCAGCGCGCCCCGCGCCAAGGCGGCGACGATGCCGCCGAGGATGACGAGAACGAGCAGCGCGAAGGCGCTCGTCAGGGCGCGGAAGGCGGGATCGCCGAAGCGGCCGAGGCGGGGCTTGCGGAGCGCGGGGAGGATGGCAGCGGTCAAGATCGTCTCGTCAACTTCCGAATGGGCGGCGGTGACCCTCGCCCCTCACCTTCCCATTGCTTCGCAAAGGGCTCCTTCCTCTCCCCTCTCCCCGGCGGGGAGAGGGAAGAGGTGAAGGTGACGGGCGAGGGGCGAGGGCCGCCGCGCGCCCTGCTCTCACGCATCACGATCCCATCATCACGATCCCGGCCCGGTCCACACCGGCTTGCCGTCGGGACCGGTGATCTGGGTTTTCCAGCCCGCCTCGACGAGATCGACGACGCTCGCCGGCATGGGCACGTAATCGAGCTCGGCGGCGAGGCTCTGGCCGTGGCGGTAGCACCAGTCGAAGAAGTCCAGCACCTGCTTTGCTGTCGCCGGCTTCGCCTGCTGCCGGTGCATGAGGATGAAGCTCGCGCCGGTGATGGGCCAGCTCGCGGCGCCGGGCTGATCGGTCAGCAGCAGGTCGAAATCCTTGGCGCTGCGCCAATCGGCATTGGCGGCGGCCGCCTGGAAGGAGGCGGCATCCGGCTGGTTGTAGGCCCCCGACTTGTTGGCGAGGAGCGCGTAGGCGAGGTTGTTCTGCTTCGCATAGGCGTATTCGACATAGCCGATGGCGCCCGCCGTGCGGCCGACCAGGGCGGCGACGCCCTCATTGCCCTTGCCGCCGAGCCCGACGGGCCAGCCGACCGCGGTGCTGGCGCCGACGCTGTCGCTCCATTCCGGGCTCACCTTCGAGAGATAGTCGGTGAAGATGAAGGTTGTGCCAGAGCCGTCGGAGCGGTGGATGACGGCGATCGCCTGATCGGGGAGGGCGAGGCCGGGATTGAGCTTCTGCAAGGCGGGATCGTTCCATTTGGCGATCTTGCCGAGATAGATGCCGGCCAACGCCTTGCCGTCGAGCTTCAGCGTTCCGGGGGCCACGCCTTTGAGGTTCAGGACGGCAACCTCGCCGCCCATGATCATCGGGAATTGCAGCAGCCCCGCCTTCTCCAGATCCTGCGGCTTCAGCGGCATGTCGGACGCGCCGAAATCGACGGTCTTGCTCTCGATCTGCTTGATGCCGCCGCCCGAGCCGATCGACTGGTAGTTCATCGCGACGCCGGTCTTCGCCTTATAGGCCTCGGCCCATTTCGCATAGATGGGATAGGGGAAGGTGGCGCCTGCCCCGGAAATCTGTGCCGCCTCGGGCGCGGCCGCGAGAAATGTCGCGCCGATCGCCGCGAGTGCGGCCGCTGTGAAACCTCGCATCAAATGCCTCCCCAGGTGATCCGGGCGCCTTCCGCCCGCGCCCGATCTCTAGCGCGCCTCGGCGACCATCATGTGACGGCGATGTTGCAGTTTGATGACGGCTCCGCGCCGATCATCCGCCGGCCGCGGCTGTGGCGGCCGGCCGCAGCAGCACGGTGAAGACCGAGCCCTCGCCGGGCTCGCTCGCGATGTCGAGCGCCCCGCGGTGGCGGCTGACGATGTGCTTGACGATGGCGAGGCCGAGCCCCGTCCCGCCCATCGCGCGCGAGCGCGCCGTGTCGACGCGGTAGAAGCGCTCGGTGAGGCGCGGCAGGTGTTGCCGCGCGATGCCCTCCCCGCGGTCCTTCACCGCGACCGCGATGCGCGCGCCGCCACGCCCGCCCTCGACAAGGCGCGCCGACACCGTGATCGGCGTCCCCTCGCCGGCATATTTGACGGCGTTGTCGAGGAGGTTCTGGAAGACTTGCGCCAGCTCGTCGGGATCGCCGAGCGCGGCGCGCAGGCCGGGCGGAACATCGAGCGCGATCGACATGCCGCGCGCGGCGGCGCGGAGCTGGAAGCCGGCGGCGACGCCGCCGAGAAGACGGCCGAGATCGACGCGTCCCGTGGGCGGCGAGTGCTCGTTCATCTCAATGCGCGACAGCGACAGCAAATCGTCGATGAGACGGGCCATCCGCGATGCCTGCTCGTGCATGATCGCGAGGAAGCGGTCTTGCGCGGCGCGGTCGTCGCGGGCCGGGCCGCGCAGCGTCTCGACGAAGCCGAGCAGCGCCGCCAAGGGCGTGCGGAGCTCGTGGCTGGCATTGGCGACGAAATCGGCGCGCATGCGCTCGCTGCGCTTCGCGGCGGTGAGGTCGCGCAGGAGAAGGAGCGCGGCGTTCGCCCCGGCCGTGCCCGGCGGCAGGGCGACGATCTCCGCGCCGAGGATGCGCTCCGCCGGCTGCGGCAAGGTGAATTCGACGCGCCGCGCCGCGGCCCCGCCCAGCACCGCATCGGCGGCAGCGAGCACCGCCGGATCGCGCAAAGCGGCGGCGAGGTCGCGTCCGCCGAGTGCGGCGCCCAGCAGCGCCTCGGCGGCGAGGTTGGCTTCGAGGATGCGGCGGCGGGCGTCGAGGAGGATCAGCGGATCGGGCAGCGCTGCCAGCACCGCGCGCGCGGCGGCGAGAGCTTCCGTGCGCTCAACCAGGCGCTGTCGCAGCTCGCGGGCGAGACGCATCAAGCCATGCCACAGCTCGAGGACGAGGGGGTCGGCGCGGCGCGGCGGCTGCGGAGTTTCGCCGCGCGCGAGGGAGGCGGTCGCGGCGCCGAGAGCCGCGAGCCCGCGCAGATGCCGGTGGAGGACGAGGCCGGTCGCGAGGAGCAGGCCGATGAAGCCGAGCGCGACCCAGCCCGGCGACAACCGCCCCGTGCCGCCAAGCACGGCGAGCGCGATGCCGCTCGGCGCCGCCAGCACGAGCATCGCCGGCACCAGGCGGGAGAGCGGCAGGGCGGATTTTCTCAGGATGGCCTCGCGATCTATGGCCGCACCATGGTCAAGGTCGGCGCCGCGGCGTCAAGAGCCTCGCCGCCGGCCAGCGCGGCGGCTCCAACCCTTCCCGGGCCGCGTCATAGAGCCGCAGGGACGCCGTCTCGTGTAAAGGAAACCGACACACCCCAAAGTACAGGTCTCCTTACAAAGCAGCATCGGAGAAGTCCGGGCCTGTGTGAAATGCAAGGCGGGATGCACTCGTCACTCATGGTTGAGATCGAAGAAATCCACCCAAATTCAGACAGATAGGTGAGTCGAACGGAACTTTCTCCGAGCCGTCGTGCGGCTTTTATGGTTGCTACGTGAAGTTGCAATGCCACCGATTGTCGCATTTTCTTACATTCGTCAAGCCGATCTCTTCCGTTTACCCATTAACTCATTGTTTTTACTTGTTGGCACGGAAGTTGCAGCGCTCCGTCCGCTAGGTCCAAGGGAATCCTCGTGAGGAGATCGAACCGATGGAGCTCTCGGCAAAGATTCCGGCATTCGCTGTCATGATTGCCGCTTCAGCACTGCTCCTCGCCGGCGGCTCCGCGCTGGCCGGCGCCGGCAATGGCTGCACCGTTCTCGTTTCCGAGCCGACCAGCCTCGCCCTCTTCATGGGCGGGGTCGGCGCGCTCGCCTATCTCCGGCACCGCAAAGGTCGGAACGGGCGCAAGCGCTGATGCCCGAGCCGACGAGCGGCGCGCTGCTCCGCTTTCTCGCCCTGTTCGGCGGCTTCTTTCTGGTCGCGGCGTGGGAGTTGGCGTGGCCGCGCCGGCAGCAGGCCGTGGATGTCGGCGGGCGCTGGGTCGGGAACATCGTTCTCTACCTGGTGAACTCGGCCCTCATGGTCTGGCTCCTGCCGGAGCCGGCCCGCATCCGCGGCGAGATCGCGGCCGCGCTCGGCGTGGCGCTGCCCGGCTGGCCCTTTGCCGGCGCGCTGCCGACGATCGTCGCCGGGGTGCTCGTCTGCGATGTCCTCCGCTACGGGCTTCATCGCCTGGAGCACGCCGTTCCGTTTCTGTGGCGCCTCCACGCCCTCCATCATTCCGATCCCGATCTCGACGTCTCGACGGCGCTGCGGCATCACCCGCTGGAGATCGTCGCCGGATCGGCCCTGCTGTGGATCGGGTTCCTCGTCATCGACATCCCGCCGCTGGCGCTCTTCGCCTATGGCGTCGTGCTGACGACGACGGCCGCCATCCAGCACGGCAATCTGCGCCTGCCGCCGCGCTGGGAGCCGTGGCTCCAGCGCCTTCTGGTGACGAGCGACATGCATCGCATTCACCACGCGCTGGCGCGATCGGACGCCGACTCTAACTACGGCGCGGTCTTCTCGCTCTGGGACCGTGTCTTCGGCACCTTCCGCCGGCTCTCGCCCGAGGCCCACGAAGCGCTTTGCTTCGGCATCGCGGAGCTGCGGGCGGCCGAATACCAGACTCTGCCGGCAATGCTGATGTCGCCGTGGCTGCTCGCACGCGCCGGCAACGGGCGGCGAGCGCAGGCGCCACACGGCTTGCGCCGCGTTGTGTCGTGACATGCGCTATCACTTCGCAGCCGTACCCAGTCGGCGCGGCTCGGCAAGAATGACGAAGGGGAGGGGGTGATGAGAGTTGCGGCATCGACAGTTCTGGGTGCAGCGCTTCTCGCTCTCTCCGCCGTCGCCGCCGGCGCGACGACGATCAACAGCTCGCTGTCGATCCAAGTCATCAATGTGTGCAGCGACAACACCTTCACCGATTGCGGGCTGCCCGGCAACGTCCTGCCGCAGAGCTTCGTCACGACGGTGCAGAACATTTACACTCAGGCCAATGTGGCGGCGTCGTTTCAGCCGACGGTGACCGAGTTCGTGGCGCCGCAATTCCAGAAGCTGTCGGCGACCGATCCGACCTTCTCGGCCGGTCAGTGCAATTTCACCAACACCAACTTCCCGTCGCTTTGCGCCCTCACCCGCACCGCGGGCCACGATCAGAGCAGCGATCCGGCGACGATCAACATGTATTTTGTCGATCAGATCACCAACGGATCGGGCGTCACTTTCGGCTCGAGCTGGATCAACGGCAACGGCATCGCCGTTTCGCGCCAGATCTTCGCCGCTTTCAACCCGCTGAAGAATGGCGACCGGCTCGATACCCTGGCGCACGAGATCGGCCACAATCTCGGCCTCGATCACACCACCTTCGGCAACGCGACGCAGCCCGCCACCGATCTGATGACCTCCGGAACGCTGCGCACGGTTCCGGGCTCGCCCGCGCAAGCCGCGAGCCAGACGAATCCGACCGGAACCGATCAGGCGAACTCCCTGCAGCAGGGACAGGTCAAATCGAGCGTCTTTCTGACCGGCGTTCCGCTCGTCAAGCTCGCCGCGACCGACAACCTGACCATCGGCGAATTCCCGCCGCCGCCGGTGCACATCCACGTGGCCTTCTCGAGCGGTCCTGCGGGAGTGACGCTGAAGCAGCTCTTCCTCAACGCCTCGACCGCGATCGACGACTTTACCGGCCTGCAAGTCTCGGATCTGGTCGCCACCGGATTCGGCAGCCCCGTCGTCAAGACGATCGATGCGAATGGCCAGGTCCTCGAATTCGATTTCAGCGGCTTCGCGCTCGGCGATTCGCTCGATTTCGACTTGTCCGGAACGCCGCATTGCGATTGCGGCTTCGACGCGGCGAATTTGACCGGCAGCAAGATCGGCTACCTCTTCAGCGACAATTTCCGCGGCATCGGCGGGCTCGATGCGACCGGAAACTCCGACTCCAACGATCTCACGCTCGGGGAGAACGATCCGTTCCTCGGAACGACGGGCTATATCGGAACCCCGCCCAATGACGGTCGGACGATACCGCAGGGCCTCGTCGCCGCCGACATCGATCCGGCCGACCTCTTTGCCGTGCCCGAGCCGTCATCGCTGCTGCTCTTGGCCGCGAGCCTCCTCCTCGGCCTGCCGCTGATCCGCGCGGCCGGGCGCGCGGGCTGACGCGGGCGCGCGGGCGCGCTCGCTACGTCATCCCGGCTTTGCGCAGCCCGTCGAGCACGCTCTCGATCATCGAGGGGAGCTGGTAGAAGCGCCGCAGCACCTCGGCGACGGCGCCGAGATCGGGCTCGATGCGGCGCAGCTCCTGGAGCGGTCCTGCGGCCTCGTCCTTGCGGCCGAGCTGGCCGAGGCCGGCGACGACGTAGCGGAGCCCGGCCGACCAGCTGCGGTTGAGCGCCCAGGAGCGGCGGCCGGCCTCGACGGCTTCCTCGTAGCGCCCGAGCTGGTAATAGGCGCCGGCGAGCGCCAGCAGCGACAGCGACATCCGCGGGTCGCGCGGGCTCAGCCGCATGCCGCGCTCGATGAGGCGGATGCCGTCCGCCGGCCGTCCGGCATAGTTGTGAAGCTGCCCCAGGATGACATGGGCCGCCGAATAGCTGGGATTGAGGGCGATCGCCTGCTCCATCTCGGCGATGGCGAGATCGGGCTTCTTCGCATGCATGGCGGCGAGGCCGAAGATGAAGCGCGCTGCGGGGTCACGCCCGTCGAGCGCGACCGCGCGCTCGGCGAGGGCGAAGGCTTCGGCGAAGTTCCGCTCGGCATCCTCGGCCCATCCGAGGACGCCGGCGTTGCAGATCGCGTGCGCCAGCGCGGCGAGCGCCTTCGGGTATTCGGGCTCGGCGGCGAGCGCGCTGCGATAGAAGGCCTGAGCCGCGAGATTGTCTTCCTTGGTGTGCTTGTAGTGATGCCAGAGGCCGCGCTGGTAGCAGTCATAGGCGCCGGGGTGGCGTTGCGGCGCGCGCGCGTGGCGCTCGCGCTCGATCTTCAGCAGTTCCGGAGCGATCGCGCCGACGATGGCGAGCACGATCTCGTCCTGCAAGGCGAAGAGGTCGGTGATCTCGCGGTCCCATTTGTCGGCCATCAAATGATCGCCGCGCTCGGCATCGATGAGCTGCGCCGCGACGCGAACCCGCGAGCCGACGCGGCGGACGCTGCCCTCCAGCACGTAGCGCGCGCCGAGCTCGCGCCCCACCTGCTTCACATCGACGTCCCGGCCCTTGAAGGTGAAGGTCGAATTGCGGGCGATGACGGGAAACGCCTTCCACACCGCGAGCGTGCTGATGATGTCTTCGGTGATCCCGTCGGCGAAGTATTCTTGCTCCGGATCGCCGCTGAAATTCGCGAAGGGCAGCACAGCGATGGCCGAGGGCCCGGCCAAATCCGGCATGGCGGAGGCGGCGCCGGGCGCGGCGCCGAAGGCCGGGCGCGGCTCCTCCGCCTCGGCGGCGGCCAGGCGGTAGACCTGGACCGGCCGTTCGATGTTCTTCAGCCGATGCTGGCCGAGATCGGTCAGCCGCGCTTCGATCTTGCCGGCGATCTGATCGGCGACGATACCGGAGACATAGATGCTCCCGGGCTCGGCGAGGGCTTCGAGCCGGGCGGCGATGTTGATGCCATCGCCATAGATGTCGTCCTCTTCGACGATGATGTCGCCGAGATTGATCCCGATCCGCAGATCGACCCGGCGATCGGCGGCGGCGGCGCGGTTGCGCTCGCTCAGCTTCGCCTGGATGGCGAGGGCGCAGCGCGCGGCGTCGATGACGCTGGCAAACTCCGCGAGGGTGGTCTCGCCCGGCCGCTTGGCGACATGGCCGTCGAATTCCGCGACAAGCGGCAGGATCGACTCGGCGAAGACCGAGCCGAGCGCGGCGTAGGAGCCTTCCTCGTCCCGCGGTGTCGCGCCACCTCCGATGACGAGGATGGCCGCGAGCCGCCGCTTCAAGCGCTGCATCGCCCAGCTACTCCTCCGGACAGCTCGGAGAACAGTGTACTATGCCCGACCGCGGCGCCGACTGTGAGGCGAATAACAGCTTCGAGCATGGGGAGCCGCGCTCGCACGCGTCATGGCGGCACGCCCGCCTGACGCAGCGCCTCGATATAGGGTGCGCTCGCGGCGCTGCGCGCCGGCGCGAGCCGCTCGAGGGCGGCGATGCCGAAGCCCGGCGCCGCCTCATGAAGGCGCCGCGCCGCCTCTCTCGCCCCCTCGCTTTCTCTGGCGAGCGACAAGCTCGCGATCAGAGCGGCATGCGCGAAGACGGCGCGCGGCCGACCCTGGATGGCCTTGCGAGCATGCGCCGCCGCTTCGGCATGGCGCCCGGCGAGCAGCGCGCCCCAAGCCTGCGCCAGCAGCGCGCGTGCCGCGCCGATCTCGAACGAGCTCGCCTGCATCGCCCGGGCGCCCATCTCGATCGCATCCTCGGCCTCGCCGCACAGGCAGCGCTGCAGCGCGACGAGGCTGAGGATCAGCGCCGATTGGCGGGCGGCTGCCAGCGCTTGGTCCGCGGCCGCCCGCGCGAGGTCGCGCTCCTGCGAGATCATGGCCAGGACAAGGCCGGCAATCGCCGCCGCCACCGGCGGATCGCCGCCCTCGGCCACGGCTGAGCGGCTGAGCCGTTCCGCCTCGTCGCGGGCGGAAGCGCCGTCGCGACCGAAGACGAAGGCCTGCGCTCTCTCCCAGGCCGCGAGCGCGCAGGCAAGCGGGTTCCGCCGGTCGAGCGTCAGCGCCCGCTCCGCCAGCCGGCGCGCCGCCGTCGCCTCGGGCGCCCCTTCGACAAGGTGATGCAGCGCCAGGACGCATGCCCCGTGCAGGTCGAGCTGCTCGACCGGCTTTCTCCGCGCGCGTTCGATCTCCTGCATCCGCAGCGTCGGCTCGACCGCCGCGACCACGGCGGCGACGGTCTTGTCCTGGAGCTCGAGCTCTTCGGTCCGGGTGCCCTCGAAGCGCTCGCTCCACAATTCGCTGCCGGTCGGCGCCTCGACGAGCCGACACAGCACGCGGAGGCGGGCATCGGCGGCGCGCACGCTGCCTTCGACGATATAGCGGACGCCGAGCTCGCGGCTGATCTGCTTCGCGTTGACCACGCGTCCCTTGTAAGTGAAGCTGGAGTTGCGGGCGATCACCGAGAACCACTGCGGCCGCGACAGCTCGGTGATCAGATCTTCGGCAAGGCTGTCGGCGAGGAAACCGAGCTCGGGGTGGCCGCTCGGGTGCTGAAGCGGCAGAACGGCGAGGCCCGCCTTGTCCTCGGGAACAGGCGCGGAAATCGGCGGCCGGTCCTGCTCGTCCCGCCGTGTGACGACACGGTAGGCGCGCACGGGGCGGGCGACATTCTTGGCCTGGTGCTCGCCGATATCCTCGAAGCGGATCGGGAGGAGGTTGGGGACCTGGTCGCGCACGGTGCGGCTCACCGCGATGCCGCCGGGTTCGGCGATGCTCTCGAGTCGCGAGGCCACGGCGACGCCTTCGCCGTGAATTCCCTCGGGATCGGCGATGACGTCGCCGATGGTGATCCCGATCCGATAGCGTATGCGCCGCGCCTCAGCGATTCCGGCATTGGCCGCCGCCAGCTCGTCCTGGATTGCGAGAGCGCAGCGCAGGGCATCGACCACGCTGGCGAATTCGACGAGCAGCCCGTCGCCCGCGGTCCGCACGATGCGCCCCTTGTGATTGGCGATTGTCGGGTCGACGATTTCCCGGCGGCACCGCTGCAGCGCCGCATGTGTCCCTTCCTCGTCGGCGCCCATCATCCGGGAATATCCGACGACATCGGCGCACAAGATCGCCGCCAGCTTTCGCTCGATGCGCAGTTCCGACACGCCGCGCCACGACTCCGCCGCTATGGACCGGCGCTCCCCGCCCGGCGCGATCGATCCTTCAAGCAAGCGAAGCCTAATGAATTCGCGGCCGCGGCGCCAGCCGCCGCCGGCGGCGCGCCCTCACGCGAGCGCGTCGTGGGCGGCGAGCGCCGCCATGGTGACGAGGTCGGAGACGGTGGCCCCCAGCTCGACGATCTGCGCCGATTTGGTGAGGCCGATGAGGAGCGGCCCGATCACTGTACCGCCGCCCAATTGCGAGATCAGCTTCGCCGACACGTTTGCCGTGTGGAGCGCGGGCATGACGAGGACATTGGCCGGTCCCGAGAGGCGGCAGAACGGGTAGAGCTGGCGCATCAGCGCGTGGTTGAGCGCGACGTCGGCGCTCATCTCGCCGTCATATTCGAAATCGACATGCCGCTCGTCGAGGAGCATGACCGCGTCGCGCACCCGCTGCGCCCGCTCGCGGCGCGGATTGCCGAAATTCGAGAAGGAGAGCAGGGCGACGCGCGGCTCCTGGCCCATCTGCCGCGCCTTCGCCGCCGACTGCACGGCGATGTCGGCGAGCTCCTCGGCGCTCGGCAGCTCGTGCACGGTGGTGTCGGCGATGAACACCGTCTTGCCGCGCGTCAAGAGGATGGTGAGGCCGAAGGCGCAGCTTCCGGGCTTCGGGTCCATGGCCCGGCTGATATCCTCGAAGGAGACCGCCCAGCTCCGCGTCGTCCCAGTGACGACCGCGTCGGCGTCGCCGCAGGCGACCATGCAGGCGGCGAAGACGTTGCGGTTCTGGTTGACCGCGCGCTGGCAATCCCGGTAGAGCGCGCCCTTGCGCTGCAGGCGCTGGTAGAGGAACTCGGTATAGCGCTGGTTCGATGTGGAGAGCCGCGCGTTGTGAATTTCGAGCCCCTCCGGCGAGACGAGCCCCATCTGCGCCATGGTGTTGCGGATGCGCTCCTCGCGCCCCACCAGGATCGGCGTGCCGTAGCCGCTCGAGTGGTAGACGAGGGCGGCGCGGATCACCTTCTCCTCCTCGCCCTCGGCGAAGACGACGCGGCGCGGATTCTCCTGCACCTGGCGGAAGATGAGCTCGAGCCCCGCCGCCGTCGGATCGAGCCGCGCCTTCAGGAACTGCCGGTAGCCCGCCATGTCCATGATGGGCTTGCGGGCGACCCCGCTCTCCATCGCCGCCTTCGCCACCGCCGAGGGCACCGCCCAGATGAGGCGCGGGTCGAAGGGCGTCGGGATGAGGTAGTCGGGGCCGTATTTGAGGCGCTGGCCCGAATAGGCGGCGGCGACTTCATCGGGCACGTCCTCGCGCGCCAGGGCGGCGAGCGCCTCGGCGGCGGCGATCTTCATGGCGTCGTTGATCTCGCGCGCGCGCACGTCGAGAGCGCCGCGGAAGATGTAGGGGAAGCCCAGGACATTGTTGATCTGGTTCGGATAATCCGAGCGGCCCGTGGCGACGATCGCCTCGGGGCGGACCGCCTTCACCTCCTCGGGAGTGATCTCGGGGTCGGGATTGGCCATGGCAAAGACGATGGGCTTCGCCGCCATCGACTTCACCATCTCCCGGCTGACCGCCCCCTTGACCGAGAGGCCGTAGAAGACGTCGGCGCCCTCCATCGCCTCGGCGAGCGTGCGCGCCTTGGTCTTGACGGCATGCGCCGATTTCCACTGGTTCATGCCCTCGCTGCGGCCCTCGTAGACGACGCCCTTGGTGTCGACGAGGACGACATTGCCGTGCGGCAGCCCCATCGTCTTCAGGAGCTCGACGCAGGCGATCGAGGCGGCTCCGGCGCCGTTCACCACCATCTTGATCGAGCGGAGCTCGCGGCCAGTGAGGTGCAGCGCGTTGATGAGGCCCGCCGTCGCGATGATGGCGGTGCCGTGCTGGTCGTCGTGGAAGACCGGAATGTCGAGCAGCTCCTTGAGGCGCTGCTCGATGATGAAGCATTCCGGCGCCTTGATGTCCTCGAGGTTGATGCCGCCGAAGGAGGGGTGGAGATAGCGCACGCAGTTGATGAAGGCGTCGACATCCTTGGTGTCGATCTCGAGATCGAAGCTGTCGATGCCGGCGAAGCGCTTGAAGAGCACCGCCTTGCCCTCCATGACCGGCTTCGCCGCGAGGGCGCCGAGATCGCCGAGGCCCAGCACCGCGGTGCCGTTTGAGACGACGGCGACCATGTTCCCCTTGGCGGTGAGGTCATAGGCGGCGCTGGGCTCGCGCCCGATCTGGAGGCAGGGAAAGGCGACGCCGGGCGAGTAGGCGAGAGAGAGGTCGCGCTGCGTCGTCAGCGGCTTCGTCGCCGAGATCTCGATCTTGCCGGGGCGGCCCTGCGCATGGAACAGCAGGGCTTCCTCCTCGGTGACGCGGACCGATCCGTTGTCCATCGCGAAGTCCCTCCCCGGTCGCAGGGCGCACGGCGCCTTCGATCCCGTTCTGCCGGCTTGCCTGCGAATCGAGCATAGAGGAGGCGCCGCGCGGGCGTCAAAGTCGGCGCGACTGATCGGGAACGAGGATCGGGCTCGGCGCGCATGCCGGCGATAGCGCGGTCGGGCCGAACCGGGCGAGCCCGATCGCGCCGATCATGATGATCCCGCCGCCGCAGGCCAGAACGACGGCGGCCGGCCCGAAAGCGGTCAGCAGAGGCGGCGCCGCCACCATGCCGAGGAGGAGCCCGCTTTGCGTCGCCACCATATAGAGGCGCATGACGGCGGCGATGTCGCCTGGCGCGAACAGGGTCTGCCGCAGCGTGGCGAAGGGAATGTCCTGCATCGGGCCGCCCGCCGCGGCGAGCCCCGCCGCCGCCATCAGCGCCGGCAGCAGCCAGCGCTCGGGGAGCAGCGCCATCGCCGCGCCCATGAGCGCGAGGCCGAGGCCGAGGACGGCGTTGCCGGAAAAGATGAGCCGGGCGGGGCGGTGCGGCAGCGGCCGGTTGCCGACGACGAGGTTGGTCGCGAGGTTGACGGCGCCGTAGCTCGCCATCACCGCGGCATAGGCGCCGAGGCTGCCGCTTCCCGCGCCGATGGCGAGGCCGCGGCGGGCGATGACGAGCGGCACGGCGAGGAACATGACGACGTACCAGAGGCCGTTGAGCACGCCGCCGCTGCCAATGCCATAGGCGATCAGGGGCTGAGCGCGAACGGCGGCGGCGCCGCGGCGGATGCCGGCGCCGATCCGCGACAGCATCCGCGCCGTCTCGGCGCTGGCGCGCGGGCGCCGGCGCGGCAAGGCGCGTCCGACCGTGGCGACCGCCGCCGCCGAGCCCAGGAAGGTCACGGCGTCGAGAGTGAAGAAATGGATGACCGGAACGATGCCGCTGAGCGCCCCGACGATGAGCGGCCCCGAGAGGCGCGCGATCCGCTCCGTCGCATCGAAGAGCGCATTCGTCGCCGGCAATTGCCGCGGATCGCCGGCAAGGCGCGGCAGGATCGCTTGCAGCGCCGGGCGGAAGAAGGCCTGCAAGGCGGCGACGCCGAGCGCCGTCGGGATCAGCATCGCGACGCTGAGCGGCGCGATGCTGGCCAGCGCGACGAAGGCGAGAATGATGGCGGCGCGCAGGAGGTCGGCGGCGATCATGGTGCGGCGATGGTCCCAGCTATCCGCCCAGATGCCGCCGAAGAGCGCCGCCGCCAGCGTCGCGCCGGCCTGCAGCGCCGAGAGGTAGCCGGCGCCGGCGCCCATCAGCGCGACCGCCATCCAGACCAGCGCCACCGCGTAGAGCTGGTCGCCGATCGCCCCCAGGGCGAGACCGCTCCAGATCAAGGCGATCGGCTTCGACCGCAACGGCGCGAGGATGCTCATGGGCTGGACGCAAAGGGTGGCGGCCAACTCTCGATGAAACGCCGTCGGAGGGTCAAGCGATGCCGCCGCCGTCGTGCTTATCCGCTCCTCTCCGCCCCGGGGGCGGAGAGGTCAGGGTGAGGTGGGGGATTCTCGGGCGATAGCTGAGCAAGCGGCCAGGCCACCTCGCCCCCGCCTCTTCCCCACTTCGTCGCCGAGAGGGGCTCATCTTGCGCGAGTGCCCGCGCGCTCACCCCTCGCCGGCCGGGCGGCCATGCATGTGGACGTGCTGGCCGCCGGCGGCTTCGAGGATGCGCGTCGCGCTGAGCTCGCTCTCGGGGTCGGGGCAGCGCACCCAGAGGAGCACGGCGCCGGCGGCGAGGGCGGCGGCGAATTCGGCGCTGTGGCGGGGCGCCGCATAGCGGTCGAGGATCTCCTTCAAGGCGGCGCCGCCGAGCCCGGCGCCGATCAGCGCCGCGATGCCGGCGGCGACGGGCCCGCCCGAAACGAGGATGATGCCGGCGATGGTGAGCGGCCCCAGATAGTTGATCTCCTCGGCGAGGCCTTCGGGCAGCCAGGAATGCCCCGCGCGATAGGCCGCGACATCGCCGGCGGCGGCCAGCGAATCATGCGAGCCCAGCACCGAGAGGTCGTCGGGACGGAAGCCGGCGGCCAGCAACTCGCTCACCGCGCGGCGGAAGCGCGCTCGGTCGGCGAAGGAGCCGACCGCTTCGCGGATGACGGGAAAGCGTTCTGCTGCTGGCATGTCGAACTCCCGGCATTCTGAGGGCGCGTTCCGCTGCGGGCGATGCCATGCTAGCGTGGCACCGCCGCTCCGTCCTTGACCGAAATCAGAGATGCTCCGCCCTTTGCCATGAACGACATCGCGCGCCCGGCGTTCAGCGCGCCCGCCCCGGACGCCCTCCCGAACCCGACCGGCCCTGCTGGACCCGCGGACGGCACGGCGTCGCCGATGATGGCGCAATATCTCGAGCTGAAGCGCAGCCAGCCCGATTGCCTGCTCTTCTACCGCATGGGCGATTTCTACGAGCTCTTCTTCGAGGACGCGGCGAAGGCCGCGGCCGCGCTCGACATCACCCTGACCAAGCGCGGCAAGCATGAAGGCGCCGACATCCCGATGTGCGGCGTTCCCGTGCATGCCGCCGAGAGCTATCTCGCGCGCCTCATCCGCCGCGGCTTCAAGGTCGCCGTCTGCGAGCAGGTCGAAGATCCGGCGGAGGCGAAGAAGCGGGGCAGCAAATCGCCGGTCCGCCGCGCCGTCATTCGCGTGGTGACGCCCGGCACCCTCACCGAGGACAGCCTGCTCGACGCGCGGCGCCACAATTACCTGGCGGCGCTCGGCGAAGCGGGGGGTGCCCTCGGCCTCGCCTGGCTCGACCTCTCGACCGGCGCCTTCATGACGCAGGCGGTGACGGCGCCGGCGCTCGGCGCCGCGCTGGCGCGGCTCGATCCCGGCGAGATCCTCGTTTCCGAACGCCTGCTGCCGCGCCCCGATCTCGCCGAGCTTCTCGGCGAATGGCGCCATGCGCTCTCGCCGCTCGCCGCGACGCGCTTCGACAGCGAGGGCGGGCGGCGGCGACTCCTCGCCCTTTACGGCGTCGCCTCGCTCGACGGCTTCGGCGGCTTCGAGCGCGCCGAGCTCGCGGCGGCGGGCGCGCTCGTCGCCTATGTCGAGGCGACGCAGCAGGGCCGGCTCCCCTTGCTGCAGCCGCCGCGCCGCCTCGCCGCCGGCGCGGTCATGGAGATCGACGCGGCGACCCGGCGCAACCTCGAACTCGTGACGACCCTCTCCGGCGAGCGCCGCGGCAGCCTTCTCGCCACGATCGACCGCACCGTCAGCGGCGCCGGCGCCCGCCTTCTCGCCGAGCATCTCGCGGCGCCGCTCACCTGCCCCGCCGCGATCGGCGCCCGCCTCGACACCGTGCAGCTCTTCGTCGAGGACGAGCGCCGCCGCGGCGATCTCCGCCAGCTCCTTCGCCAATGCCCCGACATGGAGCGCGCGCTCTCGCGCCTCGCCTTGGGCCGCGGCGGGCCGCGCGATCTCGCGGCGCTGCGCGACACCCTGGCGCGGACGGGCGAGGTGAAGCGGCTGCTTCGCGGCGGCGACACCCCCCTCCCCGCGCTCCTCGCCGCCGCGCTCGGCGATCTCGGCGAGCACGGCGCGATCGTTGGGCGGCTCGCCGCGGCGCTCGCCGCAGAGCTGCCGCTGCTGACGCGCGAGGGCGGCTTCATCGCCGCGGGCTTCTCCGCCGAGCTCGACGAGCTGCGCCTACTGCGCGACGAGAGCCGCAAGATGATGGCGCAGCTCCAGGCGCGCTACGCCGCCGAGACCGGCATCGCCGCGCTCAAGATCCGCCACAACAACATCCTCGGCTACTACATCGAGGTGACGCCGCAGCATGCGGCGAAGCTCGCGCAGAACGCCGCCTTCATCCACCGCCAGACCATGGCGAACGCGGTGCGCTTCACCACCGTCGAGCTCGGCGAGATCGAGCGCCGCATCGCGACGGCGGCCGATCGTGCCCTCGCCCTCGAACTCGCCCTCTTCGAAGAGCTCGTCGCGGCCGCCAAGGCGGAGGGCGCGGCGATCGTGCGCGCAGCCGCGGCGCTGGCGGCGCTCGACGTCGCCGCGGCTCTCGCCGAGCTCGCCGCGACGCAAGGCTGGGCGCGCCCCGTCGTCGACGACGGCACCGCCTTCGCCGTCAGCGCCGGCCGCCACCCCGTCGTCGAGGCGGCGCTCGCCGCCCGCGACGGCGGCGCCTTCATCGCCAATGATTGCGACCTCGCGCCGGGGCGGCGCCTCTGGCTCCTGACTGGCCCCAACATGGCGGGCAAGAGCACCTTCCTGCGCCAGAACGCGCTCATCGCCATCCTCGCGCAGATGGGCTCGTTCGTGCCGGCGGAGCGCGCCCATATCGGCGTCGTCGACCGCCTCTTCAGCCGCGTCGGCGCCGCCGACGATCTGGCGCGCGGCCGTTCGACCTTCATGGTCGAGATGGTCGAGACGGCGGCGATCCTGAATCAGGCGGGGCCGCGCTCCCTCGTCATTCTCGACGAGATCGGGCGCGGCACCGCCACCTATGACGGGCTCTCGATCGCCTGGGCCGCCGTCGAGCATCTGCACGAGGTCAACCGCTGCCGCGCTCTCTTCGCCACCCATTACCACGAGCTGACGGCGCTCGCGGCGAAGCTTTCCGATCTCGCCTGCCACACCATGCGCGTCAAGGAGTGGCAGGGGCAGGTCGTCTTCCTGCACGAGGTCGCGCCCGGCGCCGCCGACCGCTCCTACGGCATCCATGTGGCGAAGCTGGCGGGCTTGCCGGCCGCGGTGATCGCCCGCGCCGAGGCCGTGCTGGCGACGCTGGAGCGCGGCGAGCAGTCGAGCGCGCTGACGCGGCTCGCCGAGGATCTTCCCCTCTTCAGCGCGGCGCGGCGCCCGCCGGCCCCGCGATCGGAGCCATCGCCGGTCGAGACCGCGCTTGCGGCGCTCCATCCCGACGAGCTGACGCCGCGTGAGGCGCTGGAGCGGCTCTATGAGCTGAAGCGCCTGGCGCGCGGCGAATAGGGCGCCCCGCCGCCTCAGGGCGAGAGCTGCCGGCCCGGCGCCTGCAGCTGACGCGGGCCGCCTTCGGGAGCGCGGCGCCGAATGCTGCTCTCGTGCGGACGGGAGCGGCGCTGCGGGTTGAGGCGCATCGCGACGCGGATGACGGCGAAGCACGAGGCCGCCACCGCGATCGTGGTCAAGAGCGCCCAACCCTCGCCGGTCGCGAAGAGCCAATGCAGCCAGGCCAAGACGGCGCGGACCGCTTCGCGATCCGCCCTGGCGCGGGCGCGCGCCTCGGCGGCCTCGGCGGGATCGCTGGCGCGCGCGGTGAGCGCGAGCCCGGTCGACTGCTCGCTGACCGTGACCTGACCGCTGTCGCGATCGACCTCGAGACGGAAATTGCCGACACCCAAGACCTTTGCGGTCTTGGTGCCGTCCTCGGCGACATCGACGCTGACGAGGTGCTCCAAGGCCCAACCGAGCGTCTCGCTGTCGAGCAGCCATTCACGCAGCGAAAAGGCTGGACCATCCTCCTCACCCTCGTCATCGGCATCGGCCGACCCGGGGCCGTGGCGCTGCGGCGCGGCCGCGGCCTTGCCGTTCGGCAGGGCCCGGTGATGAATGACGGCGATCTTGTGAAGCACTTCCCGCAGCTGCTCGCCTGGCGGATCAGCCGGCGCCGCCTCGAGCGGCGGAACGAAGGCGGCCTCGGGCCGGGTTCCGGCGGTGGCCGAAGCGAAGGCATCGGACCGGTATGGCTCTGACTTGCCGCCGCTCGCGGTGCCGGAGCCCTCCGCTGCCGCACCGTCGTGATCGGCCAAGATCGGACCGGCCCGCGCCGAGATCGCCGCGGTGAGGAGGACCAGGACGGCGACGGCGCAGCGCCAGGGGCGGCGGCACGGCGCTTCAGGCCGCGCCCTTCTCTCGCTGCGCGCTCCCCCCGGACCCGACATCGAGCGTCCTCACGCGGGCACCGGCCCATGGCCGGCAACGCAGAGCCGCCGCGAGCCGGACAAAGCGGCGTCCCAGCAGGAGCCGAGTTCGGCGGCGATATGCGTCAGAGGCAACGAAGCAAGATTCGCGCCAATTTGGCGGGTGCTGTGATCTCAAGCACATACCCGACCCGAACGGGTGAGAGTATCCGAAATTGTAAAATCCGCCGACGCTTGGCGCTGCTGGCGGAAATGGCGCGGGTCAGAGCGGCAGGCGCGAGACCTTGCCGCTCGCGAGGTCGCAGCGCGCCGTAATTCATCGAGCCGTTGCCGCCCGCTGCCGCGAAGCCGCGGCCTCTGCGGGAATGCGGCGTGCGCCGATGATTTGATTTGCGCCGCCGCGCCGGATTGGGTCTGCTTGGTTTCGGGGCCTGCCGGGGCGCCTCCGCCGGCGCGTCGCGCGGCACGCTCATCGGGCGGGTCGGGGAGGGTGCCCATGAGATACGCGGCGATCCTCGCGCTTCTGATCCTCGTCGCCGCGCCGGCGGGCGCGCAGGCGCCGGCACCCGTGGCGGCCGTTCCCCTCGTGCAGAATTGGACGCACTTCAGCGATCCCGAGGAAGGCGCCTTCCGGGTCGAGGTGCCGCAGGGCTGGCGCGTCGCCGGCGGGACGGTGCGGCGCAACGCGCTCCAATACCGGAGCTGGGTCAGCGCCACGGCGCCGGACGGGGCGACGATACTCGCCATCAACGATCCCAGCGAATGGGGCTATGTCGTGCCCTCGCCCCTCCTCGCCGCCGCCGGCTTCCGCGAGGGCAGCCTCTACAATGGCGGCGGCGGCACGACCTACATGGTGGCGCACTACCGGAACGGCGAGCAATTCGCCGCCTGGTGGGGACGACGCAAGCTCGCCGCCCTCTGCGGCGCGGTGAAGCTCACCGAGAGCCGCGCCCGGCCGGAGCTGACGGCGCAGATCAACGCCGTGGCGCGCGCCTACGGCATTCAGCACGATGCCGGCGAGGCGCGCTTCGCTTGCGTCAAGGCGGGGCAGGCGATGACCGCCTACATCCTGGCCAGCGTCATGGTCATCGGCGGGCCGGCGGGGGCCATCTGGTATGCCGAGACGATCGCGGGGGTTCTGTCGCCTTCGCCCGTCGCCGGGATCGCCGCGGGGCTGCTCGCCCATATGCTGGCCTCGGTCGAGGTCAATCCCGCCTGGGTCGCGCGGCAATCGCAGACGAATCTCGACGTCTCGCGCATCGCGGCGCGCAGCAATGCCGCCATCTCGGACGGGATCATGCGGAGCTGGGAGAGCCGCGGCGCCGTCATCGACCGCGTGCTGGCCGAGGACGAGCGCGCCCGCCTCGGCATCGATGTCTATGCCGACCCGGCGACCGGCACGAAATACACCGTCGCCAACGACCATAAATTCTACTGGGCCAATCCCTCGGGGGTCATCGTCGGCACCGAGACCGACGCGGCGCCCAAGGGCTTCAGCCGCCTCGAACGCGTGCCGCCGCAGTGACCGGCCGCGGCGGCCGCCTTGCGCGGCGCCGCCCGCGCCGGCATCATTCGCCCCCGGAACCCGCGATCGCGGGTTCCGCCGCGGCGAGGAGCGCCGAGCGGCGACGTGCGCTCTCGAGAGATCTCGTCATGGATGCAGCGCTGGTCGAGCGCACCTATCTTGAAGTGGTGGATGATCTGCGCCGCTCGGATTTCGCGGCGCGCCGCAAGCTCGCCATCGCGCCGCTGCGCTGCCACATCGAGGAGCTGCGCGCGATCCTGGCGCTGCTGCCGGAGCGGGGCCGCGTCCTCGACATCGGCACCGGCATCGGCATCGTTCCCGAGACCTTGCTGCGGCTCGGCCATTCGGTCGTCACCGTCGATGTCGCGCGCAAGGACTCGCAGCGCGAGGGGCTCGACCGGCTGATCGCGCTCGGCGCCGAAGGCCATCTCGCCTGGGTCGGTGAGGAAGAGGTGCCGATTGCGGAGAGCAGCATCGACGTCGCCTTCGCCGGCGACGTCATCGAGCACTTGCCCGGCTCGCCGAAGCGGTTCCTCGCCGAGATCCGGCGCCTCCTCAAACCCGGCGGCCATGTCGTTCTCACGACGCCGAATGCGGTGCGGCTTCCCGTGCGCCTGCGCGTCGCCCTCGGCTACTCGAACTGGCCGCCCGTCGCGCAATACATCGACAACGGCCCGCACCTTCCCTATCACCTCGGTCACCACAAGGAATATGTCGCCGAGGAGCTGCGCTTCGTCCTCGAGAGGAGCGGGTTCTCGGAGATCCGCGTCCGCGCTTTCGAGGATACGCTGCGCCGGCGCGGGATCGTCGGCTCCATGAAGGACATCGCGACGCAGGACCGCCTCTTCACCGCCTATTGGCGGGAGCGACGCGCCTTCTCGCCGGGCGAAGCCGTGCGCGCGCTCATGCTGGCTGTCGTGTCGCTCGTCCCGGCGCTGCGCTCGACCCTGCTCGCAGTCGCCCGCAAGCCGGGAACGCCCTGAGCGCCCGTCGCCTCACCCTGCCTGCGCCGCATCCTCCGCCGGCGGCGCGAGGCGCGGCCAGACGATGTCGTGCGCGCGGCGCAGGTCGAGCGGCGTGTCGATCTCGGTCCAGGGCAGGCCCGGACAGTGCTGGACGCGGATCGGCCAGCCCGCCGCCGCGATCTCGAAAAGGATCTCCTCGTAGTGGCGGTTGCCGCGGCCGGCGCGCAGTGAGCGCTTCGCCGCGGCGGCGAAGCGCGTCAGCAGCTTGCGCGAGATGCGGCTGATGCCGGCGAGCTCGCCGACGCTCTGCCGCCGCCAATTCTCGGGCGGGTTCTTGCCGAGGAAGCACAGCCGATTCTCGCCGTCGACGCCGAGATAGACCTCGTCGCCCGAGCCCGAGAGGTCGGCGGCGAGGAGGACGTCGTCCTCGGCGCCGAGCGCGGCATCGAGGAAGGCCGGGTGGTAGAGGAGGTCCGATTCGAGGAGGAGGACCGGTCCCGGGGCCTGCGGCGCCGCGGCGAGCAGCGAGACCATGCTGCCGGTCTCGGCGTAATCGGGGTTGTGGAGATAACGGATGGCCATCCCGTTCCGCCGCGGGCCGAGCGCCGCCTCGATCTGCGCCGCGCGGTAGCCGGTGACGATCAGCGTCTCGGCGATGCCGGAAGCGGCGAGAAGCTCGACCGAGCGCAGCAGCAGGGGCTGGCCGCCGATCTCGACGAGGCCCTTGGGCAGGAGATCGGAGGTGGGGGCAAGGCGCCGCGCCATGCCGGCCGCCAGGATGATCGCGTTGCGCACTTGGCTCATGACGGCGCGCACCATAGCATTGCCGCGCGCCAGCGCCAGAGGCGATGCGGTCGCGGCGTTCCTGCGGCGAGCGCCTTGACATTTGCGAGGAAGGCGACAAGCCTCTCTCATGGCCGGCGAGGTGCACCCGTTCGAGGGCCGCAACCAGGACGCCCAAGCGGGCGACGGATCGCGCCGCCTCGCCGCAGTCCTTGCCGCCGATATGGTCGGATTCAGCCGCCTCATGCGCGCCGACGAGGAGGGGACCCTCGCCCGCCTCAAGCGTCTGCGCCGCGAGCTCATCGACCCCAGCATCGCCGAGCATCACGGGCGCATCGTCAAGACGACGGGCGACGGCATGCTCGCCGTCTTCGACAGCCCGGTCGAGGCGGTGCGCTGCGCCGTCGTCGTCCAGCAGAGCATGGTCGGGCGCAACGCCGCGCTGGCGCGCGAGCAATGGATCCAGTTCCGCGTCGGCATCAATCTCGGCGACATCATCATCGACGCCGACGGCGATGTTTACGGCGACGGCGTCAACATCGCGGCCCGCCTCGAGACGCTGGCCGAGCCGGGCGGCATCAACATCTCGGGCGGCGTCTACGAGCAGATCAAGCACAAGCTCGTCTGCGGCTACCAGTCGCTCGGCGACCGCAAGGTCAAGAACATCACCGATCCCGTCCCGGTCTACCGCGTGCTTCCCGATCCGGCGGCGGTGCGGCGCGCGCATGGCGTGCGGCGGGTGACGGCGGCGGCTGTCGTGATCCTCCTCATCTGTGCCGTCAGTGGCGCCTGGTATCTGTGGTCGAAAGGGTTCATCCCCGGCGCCCGCGAGGAGATTGCGGCCGCCACCCGGAAGGCGGTGCCGCTGCCCGCCGCGCCGCCGGCCGCGGCGCCGGCGCCGGCATCCGCCCCGCCGGCGGCGGCATCGGCGCCCCCCACGCCGGCGCCCTCGCCGCCGAAACCGGCGATCACCGAGCCCGTCCTGGTGCCGATCCTGGGCGGCAGCTTCGCCATGGGCAGCAATGACGACCCGACCGAGAAGCCGGTCCATCGCGTCACCCTCGCGCCCTTCGCGATCGGCAAGTACCCGGTGACGGTCGGGCAATGGAAGGAATGCGCCGCGGCGAAAGCCTGCGCGGCGCCCGTCGCCGGCGGGGATGACGAGCCGGCCGCCAATCTGAGCTGGGACGACGCGCAGCGCTACGTCAAATGGCTTGCTGCCGAGACCAACCGCAACTACCGCCTGCCCAGCGAGGCCGAATGGGAATATGCGGCGCGCGGCGGCACCGAGACGAAATGGTGGTGGGGCAATCAGCTCAAGGACGGCGTCGCCAATTGCAGGGGCTGCGGCGAGCCCTATGACCCGAAGCGGCCGACCAAGGTCGGCAGCTTCGCCGCGAACCCCTTCGGGCTCTACGATATGGGCGGCGGCGTCGATGAATGGGTCGCCGATTGCTGGCACGAGGATTACCGCGGCGCGCCCGTCGATGGTTCGGCCTGGGCGGAGGGCGATTGCACGGCCCGCGTCCTGCGCGGCGGCTCGTGGAAGAGCGATCCCAGCTATTTGCGCAGCTCGAGCCGCGACCAATATGACGCGCGGGTGCGCTATCCGACCCACGGCTTCCGCGTGGCGCGGTCGGACTAGGGAGGCGGCGATGGTGGCAAGACGGCTGCTGCTGCTGAGCGCGGGCGCGCTGCTGCTGCCAGTGCGCGGTTTCGCCGGCCCGACGCCGGCGCCGAAGGACGCCTCTCTCTATTTCATTACGCCGCGTGACGGGCAGAGGGTGAAGTCGCCCGTCTATTGCCGCTTCGGCCTCTCGGGGATGGGGGTGACGCATGCCGGCGACGCCTATGCGAATAGCGGCCACCACCATCTCCTCGTCGATGTGAAGGACCCGCTCGACCCGAACGAGCCCATCCCCTCCGACCGCAACCATCTCCATTTCGGCGCCGGTCAGACCGAGGCGAAGGTGCAGCTCGCGCGCGGGCCGCACACGCTCCAGCTCGTCCTCGGCGATAGCGCGCATATCCCCTTCAATCCGCCGGTCGTCTCGAAGAAGATCCGCATCACCGTGATCTGAGTTCGCGCCGCGGCCCTTTCCTTCGACTTCGGCGAAGTCGAAGGACGTTGCCCGGAGGCGGCGAAAGCTGTTCTATGCGGCCCCGGCCGCGGAGAGAACTTGCTAAGGGAGTCTGCCTCGATGAAGCCCGACATCGTCGTCACAGCACATATCTCGGCACCGGGCACGATGCCGACGCTCGAGCGCGAATTCACCGCGCATCATTTGTGGCGGGCGACGGACGAGAAGAGCTTCCTCGCCGCGCTCGCCGATCGCGTCGAGGGCATGGCGGTGGGTGGCCACCGGCCCATCGACGCGGCGCTGATGGACGCGCTGCCGAAGCTGAAGGTCATCGCCAATTTCGGCGTCGGCGTCGATTCGATCGACCTCGCCGCGGCGCAGGCGCGCGGCATCGCCGTCACCAACACCCCCGACGTCCTCACCGACGAGGTCGCCGACCTCGCCATCGCCCTCGTCCTCGACGCGGCGCGCGGGATGAGCGCCGGCGACCGCTTCATCCGCGCCGGCAAATGGACGAAGGGCGGCATGGCGCTGCAGCGCGGCATCCGCGGCAAGACGCTCGGCATTCTCGGCCTCGGCCGCATCGGCAGCGCGATCGCGGCGCATGGCGAGCATTTCGGCATGCGCGTGCTGTGGACCGGGCCGCGGCCGAAGCCGGCGGCGCGCTGGACCTACGTGGCCGATCTCGTCGAGCTGGCGCGCGAAGCGGATGTCCTCGTCGTCGCCTGCCCCGGCGGCGCGGCGACGCGCCGCCTCGTCACCGCCGAGGTGCTGGCGGCGCTCGGGCCCGAGGGGATGCTCGTCAATATCGGCCGCGGCTCGGTCGTCGACGAGCCGGCGCTCGTCGACGCGCTGAAGGGCGGCATTCTGGGCCGCGCCGCGCTCGACGTCTTCGAGGACGAGCCCAAGGTGCCGGAGGCGCTCCTCGCCATGGAGAATGTCGTCCTCACCCCGCATATCGGCAGCGCCACCATCGAGACGCGCGCCGCCATGGGGCAGCTCATGATCGACAACCTCCTCGCCTACTACGCTGGCAAACCGCTGCTGACGCGGGTCGTGTGAGACGCGGATCGACGGTGATGCGTCCTTCGAGACGCCCGCTTCGCGGGCTCCTCATCAGGATGAGGTTGATTGGGACTGCCACCCGCTCCTGAGCCTCATCCTGAGGAGCGTCCGAAGGACGCGTCGCGAAGGACGCACCTTGCCGCTGCAAGCGACACCGCTCAATCGGCGGCCAGTGCCGCCGGCCCGGGGTCGCGCGCCGGCTTCTTCAAGAGCAGCACCATCGGCATGGCGATGAGGGCGATCACCATCATCAGCTTGAAATCGTCGATATAGGCGATGGTCGTCGCCTGGCTCGTGATCTGCGCGTCGAGCGCGGCGCGCCCCGCCGCCGTCACCGGGCTCCAGAAATGGGCGATGGCGGGGGCGGCGAAGAGGCGGTTGAAGGGCGTCACATGCTGGACGATGGCGGCATGGTTCGCCTGCATCTCGGCGACGAGGAGGCTGGAGACGGCCGAGATGCCGATGCTGGAGCCGATGTTGCGGGCGAGGTTGTAGAGCCCGGTCGCCTCGGTGCGGCTCGCCGCGGGAAGCGTCGAGAAGGTGACGGTGCTGAGCGGCACGAAGATGAATCCCAGCCCCGCGCCTTGGACGAAGCCGGTCCGGACCACCTCCCATTCCGAGATGGCCGGCGTCCACCCCGTCATGTCATAGAGCGCCCAGGCGGTGAGGGCGAGACCGAAAAGGATGAGAAGGCGCGTGTCGACGCGGCCGATGAGGCGGCCGACGATCATCATCGCCAGCATCGTGCCGATGCCGCGCGGCCCCATGACGATGCCGGCGGTGACGACGGGATAGCCCATCAGATCCTGGAGATAGGGGGCTAGCAGGGCCAAGGTCGCGAGCAGGATGATGCCGACGAGGAAGATGAAGAGCATCCCGGTCGCGAAGTTGCGGTCGCGGAAGAGGCGCGGATTGACGAAGGGACGCTGCGTTGTGAAGGTGTGGACAAGGAAGAGGTAGAAGGCGGCGCCGCTCACCACCGCTTCGAGCAGGATCTCGCCGGAGCCGAACCAGTCGAGCTCCTCGCCGCGGTCGAGGAGGAGCTGGAGCGCGGCGATGGCGAGGCTGAGCGTGCCGAAGCCGAACCAGTCGAGTTTCGCCGCGCGATCGCGGCGGGTCTCGGCGAGGAAGGCGCCGATGCCGAGGAAGGCCAGCACGCCGACCGGCAGGTTGATGTAGAAGACCCAGCGCCAGTCGTAATTCTGGGTGAGCCAGCCGCCCAAGGTCGGGCCGAGGATGGGACCCACCATGATGCCCATGCCCCAGATCGCCATGGCCGCGCCCTGGCGCTCGCGCGGATAGGTGTCGAGCAGCGTCGCCTGCGACAGCGGCACGAGGGCCGCCCCGAAGCAGCCCTGGAGGAAGCGGAAGAGGACGATCTCGGCGAGCGACTGCGCCATGCCGCACAGCATCGAGGCTGATGTGAAGCCGGCGACCGAGGCGAGGAAGAGGCGCTTGCGGCCGAAGCGGCCGGCGAGCCAGCCCGTGGGCGGCGTCATGATGGCGGCGGCGACGATATAGGATGTCAGGACCCAGTTGACCTGGTCCTGGCTCGCCGAGAGGCTGCCCTGCATATAGGGGAGCGCGACATTGGCGATCGTCGTGTCGAGCGCCTGCATGATGGTGGCGAGCATGATGCAGACGGTGATCGCGGCGCGGTTCGAGGGCATGGCGCCGCCAGGCATCAGGAGCTCCTGACGCTGCCGCCGAAGAGCGCCGCGAGGAAGCGCGGCAGGCCGCGCGCATGGCCGGTGTCGACATCGAGCTCGACGCTCATCCCGGCACGGAGCGGCGGCTTTGCGGGGTCGCTCGTGTCGATGCGGATGCGGATCGGAATGCGCTGCACGACCTTGACCCAGTTGCCGCTCGTATTCTGCGCCGGCAGCAGCGAGAATTCGGCGGCGCTCGCCGGGCTGAGGCTCGCCACCGTGCCGTGCCATTCCTCGTCGGGATAGGCATCGACCCGCACCGTCGCCGTCTGGCCGGGGCGGACGTAAGTCAGTTGCGTCTCCTTGGGATCCGCCTCGACCCAGACATGATCGGTGGCGACGAGGCTGAAGGCCGCGGTTCCCGCCGGCAGGTACTGCCCGGGCTGAAGCGTCGAGACCTTGGTGACGACGCCGGCCATCGGCGCCTTCACCACCGTATGCGCCAGCTCGCGCGCCGCCTCGTCGCGCTGCGCCAGCGCGTCGCGATAGCGCGGATGCTGCTCGACCGGGAGCTCGGGATTGCCGTCGAGATTGGCGATGATCTGCTGCCCCTGCTGGGCGAGCGCCGCCAGCTTCTGCTGCGCCGTTTCGAGATTGTGGCGCGCCTGGTCGAAGGCCGCCTGCGAGGCGACATGGCGGCTCAAGAGCTCTTGCTGGCGCTGGAATTCGCGCTCGTAGAAGGCGACGTCGTTCTTCGCCTGCGTCATCTCCTGCTGCTTCTCGCGATAGCTCGCCTTCAGCGCCGCAAGATCGTCGCGCACGGTGCCGAGCTGCGCCTCGGCGCGCTGGAGGGCGAAGCGGAAGGGCGCGTCGTCGAGGCGGAACAGCACCTGTCCCGCCGCGACCTTCTCGTTCTCGCTCACATCGACGGCTTGGACGATGCCCGAGACATCGGTGGTGACGGCGAGCTTGTCCGCCTCGATATAGGCGTCGTCGGTCGACATGACGGCGCCGCCGGTGACGTAGAAATAGGCGAGGGCCAGCAGCACCAGCGGCAGCAGCGCGAAGAGCGCCCAGCGGAGGAGCCGCCGGCGCGAGCGCCGCGCCGCCTTCGTCTGCGAGCGGTCGCGCTCGGCATCGCGGAGCGCGACGGCGGCGCCGCCATCAGCGGCCATGAGCGAACCTCCCTCGGGACAGCGCGGACGACCAGATAATAAGCATGCTCATGATATGGTCCGCGGGTGCGGCGCGACCTGCCGAGAGGTTGCGCGGCAGCCATGCGCGGAATGCAGGCGCCGCGAGCGGGACGAGGCGAGCGCCGCGCGCCGCCCTTTTATCGATTGATAACGCTCGCTTCCTAGAATGCCGGCGCGAGTTAGCGGGTTGGGCCATGTACGAGGAATTCCGCGCGCGTGTCGCCGGCACCACGATCGACAGCGGGACCTTGCTCTCGACGGACTATTTCAACAGCGTCAACGAGATCATCATGCTGATCGGCATGGTTCCGGACATGCCGGAGATGATCGAGGACGTCCGCGCCTGGCGCTTCCGCAGCTACGAGGAGCATTTCCGCGGCAGCGGCCTCGCCTTCGCGCCGCTCGCGATCGAGGCCTATGCCCACGTCCCGCCGGCGACGCGCGACAATTTCGAGCACGTGCTCGAGGAGCTGCGCGCCACCGTCGAGGAGGCGCGGCAGAAGCTGGCGACGCTCGCCGGCGCGGCCGAGCCCGAGCGGCTGAAGCTGAGCGCCGCCGATTATTCGTTGCGCCTCCAGAGCCTCGTCGATACCGGTTCGGCCATTGTCCATGGCGGCGCCGACCGCGTTTCCGACCAGGACGCCATCGACAAGATGTTCTGAGCGCCGCGCCGGTCAGCGCTGCGCCGCGACTCTCGCCAGCACTTCGCCGGCGCGCCGGCATTGCTCGCGCGTCACGTCGAGATGGGTGACGGCGCGCACCGTGCGGGCGGCGAAGGCTGAGACGAGGACGCCCTCCGCCTTGGCCCGCGCCACCACGGTCGCGGCGTCGGGCGCCCCCGCTTCCAGCTTGAAGATGACGATGTTGCTCTGCACCGTCGCGAGGTCGAGGAGCAGGCCGGGCGTGCCGGCGATGCGCTCGGCGATGAGGCGGGCGTTGGCGTGGTCCTCGGGAAGGCGCGCGAGGTTGTGGTCGAGGGCGTAGAGGCCGGCGGCGGCGAGGATGCCGGATTGCCGCATGGCGCCGCCGAACATGCGGCGGAAGCGGACGGCGCGGGCGATCTCGCTCCTGCCGCCGGCGATGAGGCTGCCGACGGGGCAGCCCAAGCCCTTCGACAGCGCCACCGAGACGAGGTCGAAGGGAGCGGCGAGCTCGGCAAGGCTCCGCCCCGAGGCCGCCGCCGCGTTGAAGAGGCGGGCGCCGTCGAGATAGCTGGCGAGGCCGGCGCCGCGCGCCGCCTCGCAGATGGCGGCGGCTTCGTCCTGCGGGAAGACGACCCCGCCGCCGCGATTATGCGTGTTCTCGATGGCGACGAGGGTCGTCGGCGGGAAGACGATGTGGCCCTGCGGCTTCACCGCGGCGCGGAGCTCCGCGGCGGTGAAGAGGCCGCCGCGGCCGACGACCGTGAACTGCACGCCGGAATTGGCGGCGGCCGCGCCCGCCTCGTGCCAGACGATATGCGCTTCCTCGCCGACGATGACGTCGTCGCCGGGCCGCGTCAGCACTTTGAGGGCGATCTGGTTCGCCATCGTGCCGCTCGGCAGGAAGAGGGCCGCCTCCTTGCCGAGCAGCGCGGCGACGCGCTCCTGCAAGCGGTTGACCGAGGGGTCCTCGCCATATTGATCATCGCCGACCGGCGCCGCGGCCATGGCTTCGCGCATGCCGGGCGAGGGCAGGGTCACCGTGTCCGAGCGCAGATCGATGCGGTCCATTGAGCGGCTCCGTCGCGGAAGGGGGCATGCGCGCCATATTGCTCCCGGCAGCAGCCGGTTCGTCAATCCGCGGCGCGGCGGCCGCCATGTCTCTCGCCGGTCGGGAAGCGCCGACGATCTGGATTCGCGCCGCCGCTGCGCGTAGCATTCGGCCGGCATCATGCGGTTTTCGCGAAAGTCTTCCACTATCGGCCCATAGCACGCCAAATCACTCGGGGTTTTTGTGCAAATGACTAGCTTGCGCCGCCGTGCCGGACCAATTACTTCCGGAATATTCGGCGGGGCTGACAGCGGGACGGCCGTGCAGATCGAGGTCAAGACCAAGAAGGGCGCCATCGCCTATCCGGCGCAGCCGCAGGAGCCGCTGCTCTACGCGGCGCTGCGGGCCGGCGTCGCGCTCCCTTACGAATGCGCGACCGGCACCTGCGGCACCTGCAAGGCGCGCCGCCTCTCCGGCGTCGTCATCAACGATTGGAGCGAGGCGCCGGGGCGGCAGTTCCTCAAGCCCGAGCGCGACGAGGTGCTGATGTGCCAGACGCGGGCGCTCAGCGATTGCGCCTTCGAGGTGCCGGGCAACGCCGATCTCGCGGTGGCGCCGCAGCCGCGCCCCAGCTTCGGCGAAGCGCGCATCGAGCGGATCGAGCGCCTCACCGCCGATGTCGCGGCGCTGCATCTCAGCCTCGCCCGCCCGATCGAATTCGTCGCCGGCCAGTTCGCGGTGCTGCGGGCGCCGCAGATTGCCGGCTTCCGCGCCTATTCGATGGTGAATTACGCCCGGCCCACCACAGCGATCGAGTTCGTGATCAAGCGCAAGCCCGAGGGGAAATTCACCGACTGGCTGTTCTCGCAGGCGGCCCCGGGCGACCTCCTCGAATGGTTCGGCCCCGTCGGCAAGGCTGTCTTCGACCCGCATGAGCAGCGCACGATCCTCGCCATTGCCGGCGGCTCCGGCATCGCCTCGATCGTCTCGATCCTCGAGGCGGGCTGCGCCGTCGGGCATTTCGATGCCTTCGCCGCATCCATCTTTTTCGGCGTCCGCACCAATTCCGACATCTTCTATCTCGACCGGCTCAACGGCTTCGCGGCGCAATTTCCGGAGCGGCTCAAGGTCACGGTTGTCCTCTCGCATGACCGGCCGAGCGAGGAGCTGCGGCGACGCTATCCGCTGATCGGTTTCGAGAGCGGCTTCCCGCACGAGATCGCGGCGCGCGACCTCGCCGGCGATTTCGCCGGCCGCGTCGCCTATCTCGCCGGGCCGCCCATCCTCGTCGATGTCGCGATCCGCATGCTGGTGACGCAAGCGCGGCTGCCGGCGCGCGACATCCGCTACGACAAATTCAGCTGAGCGCGGGAGGCGGTGCGATGAGCGAGGCGGAGAAGACCGGCGGCCTGGTCGAGACGATCCTCGGCAGCACCGCCATCCTGCGCGGCGTCGGGCCCGCGACGCTGAAGCGGATCGCGGCCATCGCCCGGCCGCTCAGCATCGACGAGGGCGAGACGCTCTATTCGATCGGCGATCCGGCGCGCAGCGCCTATGCCGTCATTACCGGCCGCCTGCGCTTCACTCTCGGCGGCGACGGCCGGCCGGAAGGCAGCGGCAGCATGCTGCCGCCGGGCGAGATTTTCGGCTGGGCGGCCCTCCTCATCGACCAGCCGCGCCGCATCGCGACGGTCGTGGCGCTCGAAGACTGCCGGCTCCTCGAAATCCAGGGCAAGGCCTTGCTGCGGATCCTCGAAGACGACACCGCGGCCGGCTTCCTCGTCATGCAGCGCCTCGCCAAGATGATCACCCAGAGCTTCCTCGAACAGAGCGCCCGGCTGATGATCGCGAGCTGACACGGGCGGTCTTCGGGGCCTGTTTTTCCCACATCGTCGCGAGGAGCGTAGCGGACGCGGCGATCCAGACCCTGGCAGAAAGGGGTTGGATGGCTTCGCTTCGCTCGCCAAGACGATGGCCTGGATCGGCTGAAGGGAGCGCGAGCCATCCTCTGAATTCGAGCGCAAGGATCGGGCGGTGCCCGCCGCACCGGACCGCTAGCCTCCGCCCTATCGATCGACCCGGCGGAGCGGAGCGGCATGTCGCGGGCAGCGCTGAAGATGGGGGGCCGGGAATGGGCCCTTCTCCTCGTCCTCTCCTTCCTCTGGGGCGGCTCGTTCTTCTTCTTCAAGGTGCTGGCGCGCGAGCTGCCGCCCTTCACCATCGCCTTCGGCCGCGTCGCCCTCGCCGCCCTCGCGCTCAATGCCGTCCTGCTGCTCCGCCGCGATGCCCTGCCGGCCTCGCCGTGCCTCTGGGCTGCCTTCGCCGTCATGGGCGCGCTCAACAACGCGGTTCCCTTCACCCTCATCGCCTGGGGCGAGGCGCGCATTTCGAGCGGGCTCGCCTCGATCCTCAACGCGACGACGCCGATCTTCACGGTGATCGCCGCGCATTTTGCCACCGCCAATGAGCGGCTCGATTGGGGAAAAGGCGCCGGCGTCCTTCTCGGCTTCGGCGGCGCGGCGGCCCTGATCGGTCCCGAAACGATCGCCGGCAGCGGCCAGGACATAGCGGGCGCCGCGGCGTGCCTCGGCGCCGCGCTTTCCTATGCTTGTGCCGGCATCTACGGGCGGCGCTTCACCGGGTTGGCGCCGCTCAAAGTCGCGGCGGGACAGATCACGGCGAGCGCGCTTCTCCTCCTGCCCTTTGCTGCGCTCGCCGATCGCGTCTGGGCGCTGCCGCCGCCGAGCGCCGCCGCCTGGGGCGCCTTGCTCGGCATTTCGCTCGTCAGCACGGCGCTCGCCTATATGATCTATTTCCGCATTCTCGCGGCGGCCGGCGCCACCAACCTGCTGCTCGTCACCTTCCTGCTGCCGGGCAGCGCGCTGGCTCTCGGCGTGCTGGTCCTCGGCGAGCGCGTGGCGCCCAATGCCATGATCGGCCTCGCCCTCATCGGCCTCGGCCTCGCCGGCATCGACGGCCGCCCGGCCCGCGCCCTCCTGCGGCGCCTCGGCCCGGGCGAGAGAGCCGCGCGTCCTCAATCGTAGTCGTAGACGAGCTCCTGCTCGATATCGATGAGGACGGCGTCGCCCTCGCGCTTCACCGGGTAGAGGAGGAGCGGCTTTTCGGCGAGGCCGAGCTCGCCGCCGCTCTTCATGTCCCATTGCCAGAGATGCTTGGTGCAGGTGAGGGTGCCGCCGTCGCAGATGCCGGAAATCTCGAGCGGCTCGGCCATATGGGGGCAGAGCGGCGGATAGGCCATGACCTCGCCCTCGACGAGGGCGGCGACGACGGGGACGCCGTCGACCTCGAATTTGCGCAAGGCGTTCTCGGCGACGTCGCCGAGGGCGCAGAGTCGTTTCCAGGCCATGCGCGCTCCTTCCACCGCGCCGTCAGATCGGGTAATGCGTGCCCTTGTCGAGCCGGCGCGTGTCGAGATAGACGGTCCGCTCGGTGAAGAGCGGCCCCTCCGCGCCGAAGCGGAAGCGGTCGTGGTATTTGCCGATGAGGAAGAGCTGCGTCTCGCCGGCGTCGAGATGCGCGTTGATGCCGTCGAGCATCGTGCGGTAGCAGACGAAGGAGGTGGTCGCCGAGGCTTCCGATCCCGACGGGTCGAGGCTCACCTCGTAGACGGTGGCATGGCGCGTCAGCCGGCCGTGATCCGTGTTGTGCAGCGGCAGCATCTCGATCGCCTTGGAGAGTCCCGACCAGTCCTGCTCGTACCAGGTCATCTCCTTGCGGATCTCGGGGCTGTAGGTCTTGATGCGGTAGGAGAAATCGGCGGCGCAGAGCGTCAGCCACTCCTTGAACTTGCCGTCGTCCAGGAAGAGGCAGGCGCGATAAATCGCGTTGCGCACCGCCTCTGCGCGCGATGCCGCCGTTTCATTCATCCCCATGACCCCACTCCCGCCGCGTCGCGTGACAACCCTTCTCGCCGCCCCTACTCGGCGGCGAGGCTGAGCTCCCGCATCGGATCCGAAGGCGAGCGGCCCATCCGGCGCTGCCATTCCGCATAGAAATGCCGCATCCCGATCTCGTCATGGATCGAGTTGTTCTCGTGCCGGCCGTGCAGGACCTGACGCGGCTCCGTGCCGGGGCGCATGGCGACGCCCTGTCCGGTGATGCCGAGCAGATCCTCATGCAGGTTACGTCCGAAGGGTCCCCAGATGGTGTTGTGGTCGCGGATGCGCTGCGCCCGCTCCTCCGGCGTATCGCGCTTCAAGCCGAGGCCGCGGAACTCGATCATGACGAGGTTGGGGCCGATCGGCGTCGTCGTGTCGACGCGCAGCGACGAGCCGCGGATGTTGTAGGTCGCGCCCGGGAAGAGGTCGACCATCTTCCAGCCGTTGCGCGGCATGCCGGGGAAGGAGAGCGGCCGCTCCTTCGCTCCCTGATAGGCCTCGTACTTCACCTCCATCGAGCCGACCGTGCAGTGGCCGTTGGGAAACGCCGTGTATTGGCGCTCGAAATAGCCCTTTTGCATCATGCTCGTGGCACGATTAAAGTAATGCATGTAATCGTGGTAGAATTCGCTGTTGGTGTCGTGCCAGAGCTTGTAGTTGCTGGGAATAATGGCCTTGTGATAGTGGAAGATGTCGAGCGGCTCGGTGTCGAGCTCGACTTTCATGATGTCGAAGGCCTCGCCCGTGAACTCGGCGAGCGGCTCCACGTTCTTGTTGAGCGACAGCCAGACGAAGCCGCCATGCTTGACCTCGCAGGGCAGCGCCTCGAGGCTGATATCCTCCTTCCTCAGGCGGTCCTGATAGCCCTGCTTCATGCGCGGGATGTCGACGCAGCGGCCGAAGCAGTCGTACTGCCAGGCATGGAACATGCAGGTCATGTAATTGGCGTTGCCCGAAGGCTCGGCGACCGACAGATTGCCGGCCGGCTTGCGGACGATGAGGTTGCCGCGATGCGGGCAGACATTGCGGAAGGCGCGGATCTTGTTGTCGGTGCCGCGCACGATGACGACCGGCTCGCGCGCGATCGTGAGGGTGCGGAAGTCGAGCGGCTCGGGCAGCTCCGATTCATGGACCGTCACCAGCCAGATCTTCTTCCAGATCTTCTCGATCTCCTCGGCGAAGATGCCTTCATCGCTGTAGATGCGGCTGTCGACATAGGGCATCGACTGCCCGCTGTCATAGAGGACGGGCTCCTTCCGCAACTCGCTCATCGCACACCTCCTGCCCTGTTGCGCCGGCCGTCAGCGGCGGCCGGCGGTGGCTCGTCCGGGTTCATGACGATGTGATCGACGCGCCGGGCGCCGAATGCGCGCGGTCGGCGCGCCGAATGCCGGCGCCCGCAGCGCATTTCGCGATATTTGATTGAGCGGCGTCCTGTCGTGCCCGGCGCTGGCCATGATGATCGCCCCGATGACGTCGCGCGCATCCGATGCAGCCCGATTCGGCGCTCAAACACCTGCTTTGAACTGTGCGTGGCTTCCGGTCATTTGTAAAGACGATCTATTTTATCGTTTGATAGACTTGGACAATGAGCTCGGGACTCCCTCTCCGGAACGCCCCACTGTAAACGCAACGGGACGGCGGCTGTCGCCGCCGTCCCATCCGGTCTCGAAGCCTGGCGCCGAGGCTCAGAGCTGCACCTCCTCCAGCTCGCGCCCATGCGTCTCCGGTCCGAGGAGATAGCCGATGATGGTGCCGAGCCAGAGGCAGGCCGTGAGGAGGAAGGGAATGGTCGGGCCCATGGCGACGATGCCGAGCCCGACGAGATAGGGCGCGAAGATCGACGCGACGCGCCCGCCACCGACCATGATGCCGAAGCCGGTGCCGCGCAGGGTGGTGCGGAAGAACTCGCTGAGATAGGTGTCGCCCACCCCCCACAGCCAGCCCAGCATGCCGATCATGATGCCGCCGAAGATGAAGAAGGTCTCGAAGGAGTTGGTCGTCGAGGCGACGATCGTGCAGGCAATCATGATGAGCGCGCCGAGAATGCCCGCGACGCGGCGGCCGAGGAGGTCGGAGAGGCCGGTGCCGACATAGGAGAGCACGAACTGCACGATGTAGAAGAGCATCGCGTAGTAGATCGCGTCCGCCGGCGTCACCTGGAACTTCTTCACCATGAAGGTGGTGAGGAAGACGGTGATCCCCCAGTAGCCGCAGGCATTGGGGATGTAGAGCAGCCAGCCGACGATGATCCGCCGCCAGGCGCCCGGGATCGAGAAGATGTTCACACGGGGATGCGCGATGCCCTCCTCGTGCAGGCGCCGCTCGATCTCGGCTTTCGCATGGCGGAAGCGCACCGATTCCTGGATGAGGCGGCGGAAGATGAAGACGAGGACAGCGGGCACGATGGCGAAGCCGAAGGTCCATTGCCAGCCGAAGCGCGGCACGATGAAGAGCGTGCAGAGCGCGGCGAAGATGTAGCCCGCCGAATAGAGCGAGAACATGATGCCGCCGGTGCCGAGGGCGCGCACCTTGGCGGGCCACATCTCGGCGGTGTAGGGCGCGCCGACGGCGAGCTCGCCGGCGCCGCCGATGCCGGTGAGGAAGCGCAGGCCCGTGAAGGCGACGAGGTTGGTCGAGACGCCGCCGAGCGCCGTCGTGATGCCGTAGAGGATGATCGACCAGCCGAGCGCGTCGCGCCGGCCGATGCGGTCGGCGAGCATGCCGAAGCCGATGGTGCCGATCGTGTAGCCGACGAGGAAAATGGAGCCGATGATGCCGAAGGTCTTCGCCGTGATGTCGAGGTCCTTCATCAGGGTCGGACCCAGCATGCCGAAGATGTTGACGGCATAGGCATCGAAGCCGTAGCCGAGCCCGGCGGCAAGCGCCACCAGCAAGGCTTCGCGGAAGGGGATGTGCAGACCCGAGCTGGCGGCACCGCCGCCGCCCGCCTTCTGCCGGCCCAGCCCCGGTGCCAACCGCATCGTCGCCGATTGATCGCTCATCGCGTTTCCTTCCGTTCTGTTCTGGTGGCTTCCGTTCGATGCCCCTTCGTCTTCGCCGCGATGCTGCCGCAATGGCCAATCGCCGCTGCGTCACCGCGCCGCATTGCCAATACCGAGGGGAGGCTAAGAGGCGGTTCGCCGCAAGTCAAACGTCAAACGTGAATGAAATAATTTTCACAAACTATCAATACGACCGCACGTTGCGAAATATTGGCGCGTGCACATTGCGATCACCCTGCGAGCGATGCTGCCGGCGGGGCGGCGCGGCTCCAGGCTTCCTGGCGAGATCGGCGCGTTCGGGTTCACCCGCGCCGACACGCGCCGCATCGTCCACCTCTATGCACGACCCGGTGCGGCGCACCCCCACTTGCTCCTCGCTCGGCACCGCCAATTTTTGCACAGCTGTCAGGTGTCGGTAAGCTTCGCCCTCCACCATCCTCCGGCCTTGTCGCGGACGGCGCCGGTCCACGCCGGCGCCGCGATTCGGCTTCGTTGCTCGTTCACACAGGAGATTTTGGTATGAACCGTTTGCTCTTGGTTGCTGCCGCCGTGGCGCTTTCGGCGGGTCCGGCTCTGGCTGCCGGACCCAGCAAGTGCACGACAGCACCCAAATCGAAATGGCAGCCCGAGGCGAAGCTCGAAGCGCAGCTCAAGTCGGAGGGGCTGAAGGTCCGCCAAATCAAGGTCGAGAACGGCTGCTATGAGGTCTACGCCACCGACAAGGCCGGCAAACGGACCAACATGGCGTTCAACGCCGAGACGCTCCAGAAGCTCGACAACCCGGAAGCCGGAGAAGACTGATTGAGTTCAGCGGGCGGGGGTGGGAGACGCGTCAGCACGCCGTCGCTCATTCGCGTCTGGGACCCCCTCGTGCGGTTCTTTCATTGGGGCTTGGTGCTGAGCATCGGCGTCAGCTGGCTCAGCGCCAACTCTCTTGAAGATCTGCACAATTCGACAGGCTATGCCGCCGGAGCGCTGGTCGGGGCGCGCGCCGCCTGGGGCCTCGTCGGCAGCCGCTATGCTCGCTTTTCGGACTTCGTGCGCTCGCCCCGCACGGTCCTCGCCTATCTCGCCGACATTGGCCGAGGACAGGAGGCGCGCTACATCGGCCATAATCCGGCCGGCGGGGCAATGGTCATTTGCCTGCTGCTCGCCACCGCCGCCACCGCGCTCACGGGCTGGTTATTGACGACAGATTCCTTCTGGGGCGTCCGCTGGATGCAGCATCTCCATGACCTTCTGGCCCATGTCCTGTTGCTGCTTGCCGGCATTCATATCGGCGGCGTGATGCTCGCCAGTTTTCGGCATCGCGAGAACCTCGTCGGAGCCATGATCTTCGGCCGCAAGCGGCGCGAGGACTAAGGGCGCGAGCGTTTTTGGCGCTAAAGGAAGCTCATATCCGCTTCGAGATCGAGAAGGTACTGGCCGACGGTCTCGAAATGCGCTTTCCGGCCCTGCAATTGCTGCGCCACCGTGTGCATGTCGCGAAAGCGCCGCTCGAAGGGATTGGCGGCGAAAATCGCGGTGGCGCCCGCCGCGTGATAGGCGAAATCGACGACCGTCACCGCCTGCTGGATGGCGTGCGTCGCCGCGAGGCGGATCGTCATGCGCTGCGCGAGGGCGGCGCTGCCCGCCCGCTCGAGCGCGCCCCAGGTCTCGCCGAGCGTGCCGAAGAGGAAGCCGCGCGCCGCGCGGAGCCGTGCCTCGGCCTCGCCGAGCTGCGACTGGATCGAGGCGTTGGTCGCGAGCGGCGAGCGGAAGCCGCGCGGCGTCTTCGCCTTGGCGAGGGCGAGGAACGAGTCGAGCGTGCTGCGCGCGATGCCGAGGGCGACGCCGGCGAAGGCGGCGGCGAAGAAGCTGTTGGCCGGGAGCTGATAGAGCGGCCCCGGTTCGCGGCGCTCCTCCGCATCGTCGCGGGCGACGGAATGGTCGTGCGCGACGAAGAGATCGGCGACGGAATAGGCATCGCTCCCCGTCCCCTTGAGCCCGATCACGTGCCAGATGTCCTCCATTTGCGCCGCCGCGGCCGGGAACAGCATGGTCCGGACGGCGGGGCGGCCGGCCGCGTCGCGGCGCGGCGTGCCGTCGGCTTCGAGGATAGGGCAAACCCCGCCGAGCCAGCTCGCATGCCGCCCGCCGCTCGCGAAGGACCAGGTCCCGGTGACGCGATAGCCGCCCTCGACGGCGATGGCGCGCGCCCCCGGACCCGGCCCCCAGGCGAGGACGGCGCGCGAGTCGCGGCCGAAGATCTCGGCGGCGACGGCGGGCGCGAGATAGGCCGCCACCGTCGAGCAGCCGGAGGCCTGACCGAGGCACCAGGCGGTGCTCGCGTCGATGCGGGCGACCGCCTCGATGACGGCGGCGAAGCTCGGGAAATCGAGCTCCGCGCCGCCGCAGGAGCGCGGCAGGACGAGGCGGAAGAGCCCGGCCGCGTGGAGCGCGTCGAGAAGCGGCGGCGGCAGGCGGCGCTCCGCTTCGATCCGGTCGGCCCAGCGCGCAAGGCGCGGCGCCAGTGCCTCGACCTTGTCGAGATAGGCTGCGCCCGCTGGCGACGGGGCCGGCACGCCGTCCAGCAGAAATGGGGCGGTGCCGCCCTCCGTCACGGATCCTTCCTTCGTCACGCAGGCGCGAGGCCCGCCGCCTTCTCGCCCAGACGGCGGGCGAGCTCGCCGCTCGCGGCGAAGGATTTGAGGAGGTTCAGCATCGCTTTCGCCATGGGCAGGATAGGATCGCCGCCGACCCAGATGAGGCCGACCTCGCGCACCACCTCGGGCTCGACGAGGCGGACGATATGGGTGCCTGGAAAGGCGCCGATCACGTGGAAGAAATGGCTCGGAATGATCGTGACGACGCCGCCATGCATGGTATGAAAGGCGAGATTGACGATCGAATCGGACTCGATCTGCGGTATAGGCGCCTTGCCAACCGAAGCGAAGGCGGAATCGATGATCTGCCGCTCATGCATGTTGGGGGGAAGAAGGCAGAGCGGAATGTCGGCCGCCTCGGCCCAGCTCATGCTGCCGGCGGCGGCAAAGCGGGAGCCGTGCGGCACGAGAAGGCTCAGATGCTCTTTGTAGAGCGGCATGCTGATGAGCGGCGGCGGCTGCATCTGGTCGATATAGGTGATGCCGACATCGAGATCGAAATTCGTCAGCTTGACCCGCATCTCTTCGAGGCCGAGAAAACTCACCTGGATCTGGACGCCGGGATGGAGCTGCAGGAATTGGCGGGTGATGAAGGGGAGGATCGGCGAGCTCGTCGGCATCGCCCCCAGCCGCAGATGGCCGGACAGGTTCTTCTTGAGGACCGAGAGCTCCTGCAGCATGGCGTTGCGGTCGGCGAGCATGCGCTTCGACCATTCGACGATGCGGACGCCTTCGGAGGTGAAGCCTTGAAAGCGCTGGTGGCGCAGGACGATCGGCGTACCGAGCTCGCCTTCGAGCTGCTTGATCGCGTTGCTGAGGCTCGGCTGCGAGACGTTGCAGCGCTGCGCCGCCCGGCTGAAATGCTGCTCCTGCGACAAGGCGACGAGATATTCGAGCTGGCGAAGAAACATGGCGGCCGCCCCGCTCCGCGATCTGATGCCTCTTCCCTATCAATCTACGCCCTCGCCCGGGCCGTGCCTATGGGGTTGTGGCGGCGCGATCGGGCGAGGAGATGCCGGGGTCGAGAAAACGCGCTCGTCATGGGGAGCGCAGCGAAGCCATCCACCGGATCGTCGGCACGGATGCGCGCGACGCGAGCGCCGCTGCCGTGAGCCCCGCCATCCTCATCCTCGCCCTCGTCTCCGGGCTCTTCATCGGCTGCATCGGGATCGGCGGCGTGCTTCTCGTCCCGGTTCTGACGCTCATCGGCGTGCCGGTCCACGCCGCCATCGCCGCCAGCATGTTCAGCTATATCTTCGCCGGCGCGATCGGGACCTTCCTCTACGCGCGCCAAGGGTCGATCGCCTGGGGCTCGGCGGCCTGGCTCGGCGCCGGCGCGATGCCGGGCGCCTTCGCCGGCGCGCTCCTCGCCTCGCATCTCGGCGCCGATCTGCTCCTCGCCCTCATCGGCCTCGTCGTCATCTTCGCCGGGACGCGGGCGCTGCTGCGGAGCGGCGGCCTGGGCGAGGACGGGCGCATTCCGCCGGCGCCGGCCTTGGCCGCGATCGGCTTCGTCATCGGCGCCGCCTCGGCGATGACCGGCAGCGGCGGGCCGCTGCTCCTCGTCCCGCTGCTCCTCTCGATCCGCGCTCCGGTCCTGCCCGCCATCGGCCTCAGCCAGGCGATCCAGGTGCCGATCGCCCTCCTCGCCTCGGCCGGCAACCTCGTCGCCGGCAACCTCGATCTTGGTCTCGCCCTCCTGCTCAGCACCGGCGTCGCCCTCGGCGCCGGCTGCGGAGCGCGCGCCGCCCACGCTCTGCCGAAGAAATTCCTGACGCGCCTCGCCGCGACCGTCCTTCTCGTCGTCGGCGCGCTGGTCCTGCTGCGGGCGAGCCACCTCTTCGCCTGGCTCGGCTGAGCGCAAGGGCGATGCCGCCCGTCATTCATAGCGTCGATGAACTCATCGGCCGCTTCTCATTGACTCGCTCTTTTCGTCAATCCTAGGCTTTCCGCCATCGCCATCGGCAGGCTCTGCCGCCAGGGCGCAACGCCAAAGAAGGGGAGGCAACGCATGAGCACGCCCACCGCTCCGAAGGGCTCCGCGCCGGCGCGCCGCAAGGTCACGATCCCGGCGCTCATGAACAAGATGAAGCGCGGCGAGGCCATCGTGCAGATGGCGATCTACGATTACCGCAGCGCCGTCATCGCCGACCGCCTCGGCATCGACATCCTCTGCGTGTCCGACAGTGGCGGCATGGTCCTCTTCGGGCACAAGAGCACGGTGACGGTGAGCTTCGAGGAAGTGCTGTTCATGGCGCAGGCGGTCGATCGCGGCTCGCGCTACGGGCTGCGCATGGTCGACATGCCCTATTGGAGCTTCCACGTCTCGCCCGAGCAGGCGGTCGAGAATGCCGGCAAATTCGTCGCCAAGGCCAATGCCGAGGTGATGAAATGCGAGGGCAACCGTCATCACGTCCGCGCCATCGAGGCGATCATCAAGGCCGGCATCCCGGTGCAGGGCCATATCGGCATCACGCCCATGCGCATGCCGCAACTGGGCGGCTTCGTCGCGCAGGGCAAGACCGCCGACAAGGCGGCGGCCCTCGTCGAGGACGCCAGGCAGATGGTCGATGCCGGCTGCTTCTCCATCCTCTGCGAGGTGACGACGCAGGAAGTCTGCGAATACCTGACCCAGACCCTCCCCGTGCCGGTGATCAGCCTCGGCGCCGGCAACCGCGCGCATGGCGTCCATATCATCACCTCGGACCTCTTCCACCTCTATGAAGAGCACACGCCGCGGCACTCCAAGATCTATACGGACCTCATCCCGATCATCGAGGACGTATTCTCGCGCTATGCGAGCGAAGTGCGCGACCGCGTCTATCCCGGCCCCGAGCACACGGTGTATATGTCGCCGCAGGAGCTCGAGAGCTTCGCCAAGAAGGTCGGCTGGAGCAACCCGCCGATCGCGGAGGCGGAGGCGCGCGAGAAGGAGAAGGCCAAGGCTTAAGGCGGCAAAGAGGAGCTGGGGTGAACGACCTTTCGCGGGCGCCGGCGGCGCGCATCATCGACGGCGCCGGCTTCGCGGCGCGGCTGCGGCAGCGCCTCGCCGATCGCGTCGCGGCGCTGAAGAGCGCGCAGGGCCTCCATCCCGGGCTCGCCGTCGTGCTCGTCGGCGACGACCCGGCGAGCCGCGTCTATGTCGGCAGCAAGGTGAAGCACGCGCGCGAGGCCGGGTTCCTGAGCCAGGACCACCGCCTCGCCGCGGCGACGCCGGAGGGCGAGCTCCTCGCCCTCATCCGGCGCCTCAACGCCGATCCCGCGATCCACGGCATCCTCGTGCAGCTGCCGCTGCCGAAGCACATCGACCAGAGCCGCGTCATCGCCGCCATCGACCCGGCGAAGGATGTCGACGGCCTCCATGTCGTCAATGCCGGCATGCTGGCGGCCGGGCGCGACGGCCTCGTCCCCTGCACGCCGCTCGGCTGCATGATGCTGCTGCGCGATGCTTTGGGCGATCTCAGGGGGCGCGAAGCGGTGGTGGTCGGGCGCTCGGCGCTCGTCGGCAAGCCGCTGGCGCTGCTGCTGCTCGCCGCCGATTGCACGGTGACGATCGCGCATTCGAAGACGCGGGACCTCCCCGCCCTCTGCCGCAGCAAGGACATCCTCGTCGCCGCCGTCGGCCGCCCCGAGATGGTGCGCGGCGATTGGGTGAAGCCGGGCGCGACGGTCATCGATGTCGGCATCAACCGCGTGCCGCGCGGCGAGAAAAGCGTGCTCGTCGGCGACGTCGCCTTCGCCGAGGCCGCCGCCGTCGCCGGCGCCATCACGCCGGTGCCGGGCGGCGTCGGCCCCATGACGGTCGCCTGCCTCCTCGCCAACACGCTGAAAGCCGCCTGCCTCAGGGCCGGCCTCCCCGTGCCGCCCGAGGCGGTGGCGTAGGATCAAAGCGGAGCGCGAGCGCGAGAGACAGCCCTACACCGTCGCGGCGTTGTAATAGAGCTGGACCGTGTGCTTCGCCTCGGCGAAGAAGAGCCAGCGCTCGACGAAGATGCCGAGCCGTTCGACTTCATGCCGCTACGGTAACGCCGGTCAAATGCGAAACGAGAGCCTCTTGAGCCAAGGTCGCATGGCGGTCGCGGTGGCGCACCAACGCATATTCACGTTGCGGCAATTCGATCGGAATTTCGGTGAGCTTGCCGCCGGCTATGGCGGAGGCAACGACTTGGCGTGAAACAATCGTCGCGCCGGCTCCGGCTTCCACCGCTTCGCGCACCGCCTCGTTGCTGGGCAGGACGAGGGATATGTTGAGATCGTCGAGTGAAAGGCCTTCGCGGATCGCCAGGTCCTCGAGCCCGCGGCGGGTGCCCGAGCCCGGCTCACGGATCACCCAGGTGATGGCGCGAAGATCGAGCCGCCCGGAAGCATCGACCGACAGCGGCGGCTGGCCCGAAGCAACCACCAGCACCATGTGGTCATGGTCGATTTGCTTGCGGATCAGCGCCGGATGCTGCGTCGGCCCCTCGACCAGCCCGACATTCACTTCGCCTTCGACGACGGCGCTTTCGACCTCGTGCGTGTTGCGGATCACGACGTTGAGCCGCACGCGAGGATTGGCGACGTGAAAAGCCGCCAGCCGGCGGGGCAACCAATAGGTTGCGATCGTCTGGCTCGCGGCGATGGCGACCGGGCCGGTGGGGTAGCCGGCGAGGTCCTGCAGCACCGACCGCGCCATGCCGGCGCGGTCCAGCACGGCACGCGCCTCGCGCAAGAATATGCGGCCGGTTTCGGTGAGCTGGATGCCGCGGCCGACACGGTCGAACAGCTTGACGTTATAGGACGCCTCCAAGGTGGCGATCGCGATCGAGGCCGCCGACTGGCTCATGGAGAGAGCCTCGGCAGCGCGCGTGACGTGGCCGCGTTCGGCAACCTCGACGAAGATGCGCAACTGATCGAGGGTCATGACAATTAATGAGTTTAATCTATTAGAATGACAGTTACGATAGATAAATTTATTTGATTGCGGATAAAAGCCCTGCTGGTTATTGTTGCGGTTGACCCTGGGGGTCCAATTGGGGGAACGCCAGCAATGTTCATGACGAACCCTTTCGCCGAGCTTTCGGCGTCCATCCCCCCCGCCGCGATGCAAGCATATCTGCTCGTGATGATCCTGCTCGTTGCGGGCGGCACGTTGCTCGATATCGGCATGAAGAAGAGCGCCACATATTTCTTCAACCACTGGCGAAATGCACAGAGGAGGGGGGTGCGGCAAGTCGGCGGCGCGCAGATGACAGTCATCGCGCTTCAAACGGCCGCGGTCGACGTTCTCACCTCGGGCGAATTCTGTAACGCGCAGCGCAGAGCGGCTCACCTCCTGACGATGTACGGCTTCATTCTTTATATCGTCACGACGATCATCATGGTCTTCGGCTATTCGACCCTCCCCGCGCCCACGCCGGCCGTTCTGCCAGTGCTTTGGTATGTCGGGGCGCTCATGGTGTCCGGCGGCGGCTATTGGTTCTGGTTCGCCATCCGGGTCGATGTTGCCGCCGAAGGCAGCTCGCCGTTCCGCCTGATGCATGCGGATCTCTTCGTCGTTTCGCTTGTGGCAAGCACCACGCTGGGTTTCATCTGGGGAATCCTCCAACAGAGCGGCGCCACGATCGCGGCGGACGTGTTCCTGGCTCTCTACCTTCTCGCCACGACCGTCCTCTTCGGATCGGTACCATGGTCGAAATTCGCCCATATGTTCTACAAGCCCGCGGCGGCCTTTCAAAAGAGGGTGGAAGAGGCAAACGGCTCGCGGCGCAATCTGCCCGCCCCTGCCGACAAGCCCACAATATTCGGCAGCGGCAGACAGCGGCCGCGGAATTACTGATTTGACCAGCGCCAGGCGCCGATAGAGGAGCAGATCCGATGCCCACGTTTGTCTACATGACGAGTTGCGACGGCTGCGGATACTGCGTTGATGTCTGCCCGTCCGACATCATGCACATCGATACCACCTACCGGCGCGCCTACAATATCGAGCCCAACATGTGCTGGGAGTGCTACTCCTGCGTGAAGGCATGCCCGCAGCATGCGATCGATTGCCGTGGCTATGCCGATTTCGCTCCCTTGGGCCACAGCGTCCGCGTGCGCAGGGAAGAGGAGAAGGCGACCATTTCGTGGCGGATCCGGTTCCGCGACGGGCGCGAGAAGAATTTCGTCTCGCCGATCCGCACCACGCCATGGGGGTCGATCAAGGCGCCATCGGAATACCCAGAGCCCACCGCGGCCGCGATGAACTCTCAGGAGCTCGCGCACGAACCTGAGGCTCTCAAAATCGGCGCCCTGCCGGCCCTCAAACGGGATCAACTCAAGCAAGGACTGGTGTGATGGCCGGCCGCAAGACCGTATTCGTCGATGCAGACATCTTGGTCGTCGGTGGCGGGATGGGCGGCTGCGGCGCCACCTACGAATCGAGGTACTGGGGGCGCGATCTGAAGATCGTTTGCGTCGAGAAGGCGAACATCGAGCGCAGCGGCGCGGTCGCCCAGGGCCTCTATGCGATCAACTGCTATATGGGTATGCACTGGAACGAGAATCAGCCCGAAGACCATGTTCGCTACGCGCGCAACGACCTGATGGGCCTGGTGCGGGAGGATCTCGGTTACGACATTGCCCGGCACGTCGACTCCACGGTGCACAAATTCGAGGAGTGGGGCCTCCCCATCATGAGGGACCCCGCGACGGGGAGATATCAGCGCGAAGGCAAATGGCAGATCATGATCCACGGCGAGAGCTACAAGCCGATCGTCGCCGAGGCCGCGCGCAAGGCTGCCACCAAAGTCTACAACCGGATCATGGTGACCCACCTGCTGACGGACAAAGCGCGGCCCAACCGGGTCGCCGGCGCCGTCGGCTTCAACGTCCGCACCGGCGATTTCTACGTTTTCCGTGCGAAGGCGGTGATCGTGGCGGCTGGCGGCGCTTCGCACATCTTCAAGCCCCGCGCGGTGGGCGAAGGCATGGGACGGACTTGGTACGCGCCGTGGAGCAGCGCCTCTGCTTACGCGCTGCCGATCCTGGTAGGCGCCAAGATGACCCAGATGGAGAACCGAATCGTTCTCACGCGCTTCAAGGACGGCTATGGTCCGGTCGGCGCCTACTTCCTGCACCTCAAGACCTACACCGAAAACGCCTATGGGCAGAATTACGAGGCCTTCTGGCGCGATTCGATCGAGGCGCTGGTCGGCGATTACGTCAATCATCATCCCGTGCCGACCTGCCTGCGCAACCACGCGCTCCTCGAGGAGGTCAAGGCTGGCCGGGGGCCCATTCGCATGGTGACGAAGGAGGCCTTCCAAGATCCGCACAAGGAGACGGTTGGCTGGGAGAACTTCCTCGGAATGACGATCGGACAGGCGGTCGTCTGGGCGTCGCAAAACATCGATCCCAAGGAGATAAATCCCGAGCTCACCACCTCCGAGCCTTACGTCATGGGCTCGCATGCGACCTGTTCAGGCGCTTGGGCGAGCGGCCCCGAGGACTACGCACCCGCGGAGTACCAGTGGGGATACAATCGGATGATGACCGTCGAGGGTCTGTTCGGCGCCGGCGACACGATTGGCGGCACCGCCCACAAATTCTCGTCGGGATCCTTTACGGAAGGCAGGATTGCCGCCAAGGCCGCCGTCAAATACGTCAAAGACTTGGCTAACGAGCGGCCTCAAATCAGCGAGGCAGAGTACGAAGGACTGAAGAAGATCATCTATCAGCCCCTCGAAACCTACGAGGTCGGCCGGAACGAAATCGTGGCCGGGACGGTGTCGCCGAGCTACATCCTGCCGATCCATGGTCTTCAACGCCTCGAGAAGATCATGGACGAATATGTCGGCGGTATCAGCGCTTATTATACGACCAACGAACCGCTTCTGAGGCGCGGTATCGAATTGCTGGGTATGCTGAAGGAAGATCTGGCCCATCTTGCCGCGGAAAATCTCCACCAACTGCAGCGGGCGTGGGAGCTGCAACACCGCGTCCTCGCCTCGGAAAGCGTGGCGCAGCACACGTTGTTCCGGACCGAAACGCGGTGGCCGGGTTATTACTACCGCGCGGATTATCCCAAATTGGACGACAAGGACTGGCATTGCTTCACCCTGTCCCGCTACGACCGGGTCTCCGGAAAGTGGGAGATGGAGAAGGCTCCGGTCTATCACATCATCGACTGATCGCGGCTGACGGGAGCGCTTCCGTCCCTCAGGAGGCTCCGTTCTCTCGGCATCCTGATTTCGGGCGGCAGCCTCTCTCAGACGCCGGCGGCTCGGGTCCGTCCTATCGGAGGGGAGCTTGACTTCACAGAGAAGCGCAACGCCGGAGCTGGTGCCGCCGCATGGTTCGTCGTCAGTGAGGCCGCTGCTGTTGCCGGAGGCGGAGCGGGCGAAGGAACGCGCGCGCGCGGAAAAGCTCGGCAAGATTCCCCTCGACTCCCGTGCGGTCTCCGATGTGTTCATGCTGGCAATGGGCGCCTACACGCCGCTCGACGGGTTCATGGCGCATGACGACTGGCGCGCCTCTTGCCTGGACATGAAATTGACCAGCGGGGTCTTTTGGCCGATCCCGATTACGCTTCCAACAAGCCGGGATCTCGCTGACGGCGTTCATGTCGGCGAGGAGGTGGCGCTCGTCGATGCGGAAAGCCGCGAGATACTCGCGGTCATGACGGTGCGCGAGAAATATTCGATCGACAAGAAGGTCGAGGCCGAGCACGTTTATCGGACCGTCGATCCGAAGCATCCAGGTGTTGCGAAGGTCCTCCAGCAGGGGGATGTCAACCTCGCCGGGCCGGTCACGGTGCTGAGCGAAGGCGAATACCCGGTCAAGTATCCGAACCTGTATGTCCGGCCAACCCAGTCGCGCGCCATGTTCCTTGAACGAGGTTGGTCGCGTGTCGCTGCCTTCCAAACCCGCAACCCCATGCATCGCAGCCACGAGTATCTGGTGAAGATCGCAGTAGAGGTCCTTGACGGCGTTTTCATTCACCAAGTGCTTGGGAAATTGAAGGCAGGCGACGTTCCGGCCGAGGTTCGAACCCGAGCGATTCGGGCGATGATCGACAATTATTTCCGCCCCGGGACGGTCATTCAGGCGGGCTATCCCATCGAGATGCGCTATGCAGGCCCGCGCGAGGCGCTGCTTCACGCCCTCATTCGCCAGAATTTCGGCTGCTCCCATCTCATCGTCGGACGGGACCATGCGGGCGTCGGCAAGTACTACGGCCCTTTCGATTCACAGCGCATTTTCGATGAATTGTGGGACGGCGCTCTGGAAACCAAGCCGCTGAAGATCGACGTCACGTTCTATTGCCGGAAGTGCTACGGAATGGCGACGGCGCGCACCTGTCCTCACGACCCGAAGGATCGCATCTCGATCTCCGGTACGCAGCAGCGGGAGATGCTCTCCACCGATGCGGACATTCCTCCCGAGTTCAGCCGGCCGGAGGTGGTGGCGATCCTCAAGGAGTACTATGCAAGCCTGCGGCCGACGGGAGCGGATCGGGCATCGTGATCATCGCGCATATTTCCGATACCCATATCGCCTTGGATACGCCCGACGCCGATCAGCGACGGTCGGATCTCGAGCGCTCCATCGCGAATATCAACACCCTCGATCCGGCCCCCGATTTGATCGTTCACACCGGGGATATCGTTCATAGCGGCCAGCCGGAGGAATACGCCTTGGCGGCGTCGACGCTCGCGAATGCGCGCGCGCCGGTCTATGTCGTGGCGGGCAACAAGGATCATCGGGCGAATTTGCGCGGGGCATTTTCGTCACGCGGATATCTTGGGCCCGAATCCGAGTTCATCGAGTACGCGGTCGACGACTATCCGGTAAGGCTGATCGTCTTGGATACTCTGAGCTCGAGCAGCAACAGGGGCGACTTTTGCGCCGAGCGCGCAAGGCGTCTTATCGAGCTGATCGATGACGAGACCACGAAGCCGGTTGCGATCTTCACGCACCATCCGCCGTTCATCGTGACGGTCGGTCCGCACCCGCTGCATTTCGAAACGCAGGAGCCCATGTCGCGGTTGCAGCAAGCTTTGCAGCGCTCCGGCCGCGTCGTCGCGATTTTCAGCGGCCATGTTCATCGTCCGGCAGCGGGATATGTCGGGACTATTCGGGCGAGCGTCGTGCCGTGCATCGCGACGACGCTTCGCAAAGGAGACTATCCCGCTCACATGCAGAGCCGGCCAGTCTATCACGTCCACCGATTCGATCCGGATGGCGGGTTTGCCACCGAAACCCGAATTGTCTGACCAATGCCGTCGAGCTAAGCGGCCATTCTCCAAGATTCGGTAGGGATCGCCCTTGGCGGCGCTGCGGATCACCGCCAGCATGAGGCCATGGGCGGTGATCGGCGCCTCCCAGGAATAGGCCTTGTCGATGCGCTTCGGCGTTCCGTCCGCCTCGACTATCGGCGCGGCCGTATCAGGGACGGGGCGCTCAGAGCTTGTTTCCCGCCTGGAAGACGAGCTCCTCCAGCGATTCGGGCGAGGCGAGCTGGATGGTGATGCCGGCCTTGTGCACGGTCTGGCAGATCTCGTGGCCGTTGAAGTCGGTCGGCCATTGCATGCAGAAATGGCCGTCATTGGTGATGCGCCAATGGCCGGTCTCGGTGCGGGTCGGCAGCTTCTCGATGAGGGTGCCGTCAGGCGCCACATACATCGAATAAGTCGCGCTGGTGCTCGTGCGCGTGCCGGTGCCGGTGTTGCCCACGATCTCGTCCTCGATCTGCGCCGCGGTCAAGCGGTCGCCGAGGCGCTGCGTCGGCTGCGGCCCGAGCGGCGCCGGTTTGCTGCATGCGGCGAGCGCGAGGCCCGCCACGATCACGGCAACGATGCGCATGCGTCCCTCCTCCGGCGATTTGCGGCGACCATCTCCGAACTGGACATGGCTCTCGCGACACATAAACCACAAGGCGAAAGAGTTCAATCTTCGATCGCCCCGGCGGAGGCGGCGCTGCGGCGGGCCGCGGCCGCCGAGGGAGCCGGGCCGCGGCGGGGAACTCTGAAAGCCGTTTGCGCGTTGCCATAACGAGACGGATGACAGCCCCAAGCTGACCGGTGCCTCACGGGTGGCAACCCGCGAGAGACGACCCGTCCGACCGTCCGCGTCTCCTGTGAGCGGAGCACGCGGAGCCGAGCGCGCCTTCCGCGACGACCTCCGCACCAGCGACCGGCAGTGGCGGTGATCGCGTCATTCGTGACGGCACCGGCGCCCGCGCGGCGACCGGTCCCGATCCAGGTCGGTAGGAGAGAAGGTCATGGTCACGTATCAAGAGGAACGAAAGGAGCGCGCCTTCGAGATGGCTGCCGTCGCGCCGATGACAGAGGTGGTGGCCGCCATCGCGATCATCGTCCTGGCGATTCTCGGGCTCGCCAATGTCGCGCCCGGACAGATGATCGCCATCGCGACGATCATCGTCGGCGCGGCGCTGCTGCTGCAGGGCGCCAACACTGCGGGCGAATATTCGCGCCTGCTGCTGACGAGCCCGCGCGGCTCCGGCGTCGGCGCGGCGGAATTCGGCGGCGGCGTCACGATCGAGTTTCTCGCCGGCGGCGTCGGCATCGTGCTCGGCATTCTGTCGCTGCTCGCGACCGACGTCCTGCGCCTCGCGCCGGCGGCGCTCATCGTCTTCGGCGGCGCCCTCATTTTGAGCGGCGGCATCACCGCGCGCATGGCGACCATGGCGAGCGAGCCCGCGGCTGCCGATCCGGCGGTGCAAGCGGTCTTCCAGCAGGCCTCTGCCGCCGCGGGCGGCGCCCAGGTCCTGATCGGCTTGGCCGCCATGATTCTCGGCATCCTCGCCTATGTCCCGATCAACGCCGGCATTCTGCTCCTCGTGGGGCTGCTGGCCGTCGGCGCGGCGCTGCTGATGACGAGCGCCACCGTGGGCGGCGCGGTCATGAGCCTCTTCCGCTCGTGAAGTGCGGGGACCGGCCGCGGGGAGGGCGCTCCCGCGGCCGGCCGCCTTCGCTCGCGTTCCGAGCGAGCAGCGAAGCCTTTCGCTGAACCGCCAATTATCATAGATTGACCGGATCGCCGGAAGACGATCCGGACCAGGCTCTTCCGCGCGATGCGCGGGCGTCGTGCGCGGGGGGAGTCATGGCCGGTCTCGTCGTCGCCGAATTGGATTTCTCGGCCGGATTGCGCTGCAAGAACATCACCGTTCCGGCGATGCCCGCGGTGGTCGAGTTCAAGGATCCTCCGAAGGAGCTGGTCGAGGCCGCGCGCAAGGACAAGCTCGTCATCCAGAGCGTCGCCACCGCGGCCTATGAGCAGCTGAAGAAATCGCAGCAGACGGTGCAGGCGGCGATCAAGGATTTCGACGCCAAATTCAAGATGCCGTCCGACCTCGCCAAGGGCCGCGACGCGGTGAAGACGTTCGCCAACACCTGCGCACAGATCTGCAAGGCCCAGGAAGGGCTGGCCGTGGCGGCGGCGAAGCGGGCCTGGGACGGCTACGTCGCCAAGAACAAGGCTTGGACGAAGTACAAGGTCATCTTCGCCTGTAAGGTCACCGCGGCATCGATCTCGCTCGCCGCCAGCGTCGCCGCCGCCGTCGTCACCGGCGGCACGACTGTCGTCGCCGTCATCGGCATGGCGAAAACCGTCGCCGGCATGGCGAGCGATGCCTACGACTTCGCCAAGGGCATCGAGAAGCTCGAAGAGGGGATCCGCGACGAGGCGGTGACGCTGGCGAAGCGCTTCGCTGATCCCAAGGTCAACTGGAAGGCGACGGCGAAGGAGATCGCCGCCGCCCTCGGGGCGCCGCTCGTCGCCGGCACCACCAAGATGGACCAGCAGTTGAAGGACCACGTCGCGAAATCGGGCTCGCTCCAGAAGGATGCCGAGAAGATGTGGTCCGACGCCAAGGGGATCATCGAGAAGCTGAGGCAGATCGAAGGCGATGACAAGCGCAAGCAGATCGTCGCCCTCCTCGGCAACGAATGCACGAAGCTGCTCGATGCCATCGGCACCCTCAATCAGAAGCTGCGCGCCGCCGACGACTTCCACGCGACATACACGAAGACGCTGGCGGAGATGCGCGCCCTGCGCAGCTCGAAGATCGACACGGGCAAGCGCATCGTCGATATCGGCGGCACTGGCGCCACCGTCTTCGGCATCGCCAAGAACGTCCTCACCGTCGCCTCGAAGCTCGCCTGAGGGGGTTCTCCTCTCCCATCGCGAGCCGTAGGCGCTCGGCCGGACTATCCTGCGCCCGGCGGCTCGGCGGCCGTGCGCTCGGTGATGAGGCGGTAGTGCTCGATGCGCCGGTGCTTCGCGAAGTTGAAGACCGTGCGCTTGATATAGGCGCCGAGATCGAGGTCGCAGGCGAAGGCGACGACCTCATCCTCCTCCGTCATCGCCTTGGCCGCGATCTCGCCTGTCGGCGCGATGATGCAGGAGCCGCCGATCATGGCGAAGCCGTCCTCGCGCCCGGCCTTCGCCGTCGCCACCACCCAGGTGCCGTTCTGGTAGGCGTTGGCCTGCATCGTCACGAGGTGGTGGAACATGCGCAGATGCGCCGGCTCCGGATGGTGGATGTTCTCCGTCGGCGTGTTGTAGCCGAGGAGCACCATCTCGACATCCTGCAGCCCCATGACGCGGAACGTCTCGGGCCAGCGCCGGTCGTTGCAGATGCACATGCCGAGATTGCCGCCCATCGCGCGCCACACTTTGAAGCCCTCGTTGCCGACATCGAAATAGCGCTTCTCCAAATGCTGGAAGGGCGCCTTCGGCAGATGCTCGGCATGGCCCGGCAGGTGGATCTTGCGGTAGCGGCCGATGATGCGCCCGTCCGGCGCGACGAGGATCGCGGTGTTGTAGCGGCGCGTCCTCCCCGCCTCGGCGGCGAGCTCGGCATAGCCGAGATAGAAGCCGATGCCGAGACGCCGCGCCTCGTCGAAGAGCGGCCGCGTCGCCGCATTCGGCATCTCGCGTTCGAAGAAGGTGTCGATCTCCGCCTGGTCCTCCATCCAGTAGCGCGGGAAGAAGGTGGTGAGGGCGAGCTCGGGGAAGACGACGAGCCGGGCGCCCGTCGCATGCGCTTCGCGCAGCAGCGCCAAGAGGCGCTGCACGACGCGCCCGCGATCGTCGGCGAGGTGCACGGGTCCCATCTGCGCCGCCGCCACTTTCAGAATACGCGCCATCGCCGCCTCCTCTTGCGCTCGCGCTGCTGCAGCCGAGATCATAGGCGAGCTTTCTCGGCAAAGAGAATAGCGGCTATCCTCGGCCGGGATCGGGCGAGGAGCGAGCGGCATGGTCGAGGCGCGGCGCGGCGGCTGCCAATGCGGGCATATCCGGTACGAGCTCACCGAGGCGCCGCTCGGCGTCTCGGTCTGCCATTGTCGCGCCTGCCAAAAGCAATCCGGCAGCGCCTTCGGCATGAGCCTCCACCTTCCCGCGACGGCCTTCCGCCTGGCTTCGGGCTCGCTCAAGACCTTCGAGGTCGTCTGCGACAGCGGCCGGATCAAGACCTGCGCCTTTTGCCCCGAATGCGGGACGAGGATATTCCATCGGACGGAGCGCGGCCTCAGCGTCAAGGCGGGGACGCTCGACGACCCGTCGGGTATCGTCCCCGACGGCCATTATTGGACCCGGAGCAAGCAGGCCTGGGTGAGGATTCCGGAAGGCGTCCGGCAGTTCCCGGACGACGGTTGAGGACCGCGCCGCCGGGATCACGATCCCGAAGCGGGGAAGAGTAAGCTAGCCGCCTCTGCTCCTCGGCGGATTGCCGCCCGGCTGGCCGCTCATCCCTCCTCCGGCAGTCCTGTCCGCCAATGCGCGGTGTGGCAGCCCCTGCCGCGATCAGTCGAGACGGTTCAACGAGCCTCTTTCCGGCGAAACTTCCGGTCGTGCGCTGGAACCTCGTCGGCCGAGGGACGGTACTGGTCGGTCCACTCGGCCTCTCGCCTCGGAGAACCGGCCATGCGCGCAGCTCTCACGCTTCTGCTCATTCTGCTTCTCGCCGCCTGCTCCAGCGGCGCCGTCGCTCCCGCCTCGGGCTCCTCCATCCCCTCCGGCGCAACGCAACCCGTCGCCAACGGCAAGCTCCTACCGACGATGCGGAGCCTCTATCAGATGAACCAGACGCTCGCGCTTCCCTGAGGGCCGGCGGCGGCAAACGGCCCGGAACGAAAGCGGTCACCTGGCGTTGAGAACCTGACCACTCTGTCACCCTTTGGGATCATGAGGCGCCATGTCCGACCGGGTCCTGCTCGCCGCCGAAATCGGTCGGGCAACGCAACGCCGGTCGCTGTCGCCTGCTGCCGCGCTGGGCCTGTCCGGCGCGCTCTTTCTGGCCCTGGCGGCGCCTCTCCTCGCCTTGCCCTATCCCTGGGGCCACGACTATCCCGAACACATCGCGCGCATGTGGGTGCTGGCGACGCTCGACCACAACGCGCTGCTGCAGAAATTCTATGCCGTCCATTGGCAGCTCTTGCCGAATCTGGCGATGGACATCCTCGTGCCGCCCGTCATCGGCCTGCTCGGCCCGGCGGCGGCGGGGAAGGCCTTCTACCTCGTCGCGGTGGCGCTGGTGCTGAGCGGCACCTGCGCCGTCCACGCCCTCATCTTCCGCCGCTTCTCGCTCTGGCCGCTCGCCGGCTTCCTCTTCGTCCACAATTCGACCTTCGATGCAGGCGCGCTCAATTATGTCTTCGCCATCGGCCTCGCCCTCTGGGCCTTCGCCGGTTGGGTGGCGCTGCGCGAGGCCGATCGCCGCCTGCGCCTCGCCGCATCGCTCCTCGCCTGCGCCGCTCTCTATACGGCCCATCTCTTCGGTCTCGCCTTCTACGGCTTGCTGACGGCATCCTATGAGGCCTGGCGCTTCTCGCTGCGGCGCGACCGCCGCGGCGGCGCCCGCGACCTTGCCGTCCTACTCCTGCCCTTCGCCGCGATGCTGCCGCTCTTCCTCACCAGCGCCACCGACCGGCAGACGGCGACGAGCTGGGAGATTTACGGGAAGCTGCTCGGCCTCGACAGCTTTCTCGTGACCGACAACGACCCGGTCGAGATCGCCGGCCGCCTCATCGCCTTCGGCGGCATCGCCGCGGCCTTCTGCCTCGGGCGGCTGCGCCTTCATCCGGTGGGACGGCTCGTCCTCGCCATCTCCGTGCCGATCTTCATCGCGATGCCGACCATGATGTTCGGCTCATGGGGCGCCGATGTCCGCTTTCCGGCAGGCATCTGCTTCCTCCTCGTGGCCCTCGCGGATTGGCCGATGCCGCAGCGCTTCGAGCGGGTCTTGCTCGGCGCCGCCCTCGCCTGCCTCGCCCTCGCCGAGGATGCCGTCGTCGCCCGCGGCGACCGCGACTACGCCCGCTTCGAGCGCGACCTCCTCGCCTCCTTCCGCAACATCGCGCCGGGCTCGCGCGTGCTGGTGACGCGGCGGGCGCCGAGCGGCCTGCCCTGGCGCCTCACCATCGCCTATTTCCACGCGCCGAGCCTCGCCATCATCGACCGCTCGGTCCTCACCTCGAATGTCTATTCGCATCCGGGCCACCACATTCTCGCCGTCAAGCCGCCTTATCGGACGGCGAGCGATCCCTCTGAGGACCCGCCGCCGCTCATCGGCGATGTCGTCGCCGGCGAGCATCGCACCCCGGCCGCACCGCGCTTCTACGCCGATTGGCGGCGCCATTACGACTATCTCTATGTCCTCTTCGCCCCGGGCGATGCGCCGCCGCCCGCCCGCGGGCTGCGGCTGCTCTTCGCCGGCCACCGCTTCCAGCTCTACGCCATCGATGACGCCGCGGCTCGCACGAATGCGGCAGGCGCCCAGGCGGAACCGGCTAGGGACTGCCGCGTTCAATCAGCGCTGTATGGGGGGCGCCTGCCATGTTTATCGATGCGCGACAAATCGAGGCCGGGAGTACGGTCCGCGGCGATATCTGCATCGTCGGGGCCGGCGCCGCCGGCATCACTCTCGCGCGCGAGCTGACGGCCGCCAACCGGCGGATCCTCCTCATCGAGAGCGGCGGCTTCGAGTTCGACGCGGCGACGCAGGCGCTCTATGCCGGTCCCGTCATCGGCGAGGCGGCGCCGCCGCTCGATGCCGACCGCCTGCGCTATTTCGGCGGCACGACCAACCATTGGGACGGCTCGTGCAAGCCCTTCGACGCTCTCGATTTCGAGGCGCGGGCGCACATTCCTCACAGCGGCTGGCCCTTCGGCCGCGCGGAGCTCGAGCCCTTCTATCGCCGGGCGCAGACGATCTGCCAGCTCGGCCCCTACAGCTACGACCCCTCGGATTGGGCCGAGGGCGAGGCCAAGCCCTTCGCCTTCGACGCGGCGGCGCGCATTGCGACCGGCATGTTCCAGAACAGCCCGCCGACGCGCTTCGGCACGGTCTACCGCGACGACCTCGCCCGCCCCGAGACGGTCGCCGTCTATCTCAACGCCAACCTCGTCGACATCGAGACGAATGCGAATGCGAGCCTCGTCAAGCGCCTCCGCATCGCCTGTCTTGCTGGTCCCCAATTCTGGGCCGAGGCGCCGGTCTTCGTCCTCGCCGCCGGCGGCATCGAGAATGCGCGGCTCCTCCTCAACGCCGACAAGGTGGAGCGGGCGGGACTCGGCAACGGCAACGATCTCGTCGGCCGCTTCTTCATGGACCATCCCAACATCGCCAAGACGGCGAATATCGTCTTCTCGGCGCGTTACCCGAACTTCGCCTTCTACGACTACCACCGCGTCCGCGGCATCAAGATCTACGGCTTCCTGACGCTGACGGCCGAGACGCTGCGCCGCGAGGGGCTGCCCAATTTCTATCTCGGCCTCGACAAGGGTCAGCTCGCCGATGAAAGCGCCTCGGTCGCCTCGCTGCGCAGCATCTACAAGAGCCTGCGCGGCGGGCACTGGCCCGATCATCTGGGCTTCCACCTGCGCCGCGTCGTCGGCGATCTCGACGGGCTGGCGACGACGCTCTACGAGCGCGCGCTCCATCGCGAGCCGCCGCTCTTCTCGACCTTCTATTCCTGCGAATGCCCGCCCGATCCGGCGAGCCGGGTCAGCCTCGTCGCCGAGCGGGACGCGCTCGGCCTGCGCCGCGCCCAGCTCGACTGGCGCCTGCCCGGCGATTTCGCCGCGACCATGCAGCGCGCCCATCGCCTCATCGGCGAGGAGCTGGGACGCCTCGGCCTCGGGCGGCTGCGCATCAATACGGCCGAGACGACGCAGGACCCGATGAGCGCCATCGAGAACGGGCACCATCATATGGGAACGACGCGGATGCACCGCGATCCGAAGCAGGGCGTCGTCGACGCCGATTGCCGCGTCCACGGCAAGGCCAATCTCTTCATCGCCGGGAGCTCGGTCTTCCCGACCTACAGCCATGACGACCCGACGATGACCATCGTGGCGCTCGCCTTGCGCCTTGCCGATCACCTGAAGGCGCGGCCGTCCTGAACGCCCCTTCCGTTGATGGAAGAGGAATTCAGCGCAGAGGACGCAGAGGCTTTATCGGAGCGCGACGCTGGCCGAGCGGGCGGCGCGGGCGTGATCGGCGAGCTTGCGCGGCGCCTTGGCTTCGCCGGCCGCGAGCCGCACGGTGCGGGGGTGGAAGAAGAGGCCGCTCACCGTCCCGGAGACGACGAGGCCGAAGCGCCAGAAGCGATATGGCCCGTGGCCCAGGCATGCCGCCGCGTCGGTCACCGCGCGCACCAGGAAGAAGAAGAGCTCGCGGCGCTTCCAGAAGCGGCGGCGCAGATAGACCGTGTTGCGGTAGAGGTAGAAGAAGCGCCCGATGCGGCTGGGCTCGGTCTCCGTATGAATGCTGAGATGGCCATTCACCGGCCGCAGATGCGTGATGCGGCTGCGTCCGACGAGATAGCCGGGGCGCTCCTCGGTGACGCGCAGCGAATAGTCGGTGTCCTCTCCCCAGATGACGAAATCGGTGCTGGGCGCGCCGAAGCGCTCCAGCGTCGTGCGCGGGATGAGCACGGCGTTCAGCATGCAGGAGCGGATCTTGACGAGGCCCGAAGCGAGGAGATGCTCCCATTCGGGAAAGCCGTTGACGCCGGGGCGGTCGTCGAGCTGCGGCACGTCGTTCGAACGGCCGTCGGGGCCGACCGCGGCGCTGGTCAGGAAGCCGATCTCGGCGGGATGGGAGAAATTGGCGGTGAAGGCGGCGATGAGCTCGGCGAGGGCATCGGGCTCGGTGATGACGTCGTCATCCATGAACCAGCCCCAGTCGAAGCCGCCGTCGAAGGCGGCGCGGAACAGGGCCGCGAAGCCGCCCGCGGCGCCGATATTTTGTTCGAGGCGAATGAGCGTGATGCGCGGATCGTCGAGATAGCCGCGGGCGCGGAGGAGGTCCTCCGTGCCGTCGCTCGAGCCGTTGTCGATGACGATGATCTGGTCGGGAAGCCGCGTCTGGGCCAGCAGCGAGGCGAGGCAGGAGGCGAGCAGCTCCTTCCGATTGTAGGTGAGAACGCCGGCACAGATCGAGGCCATCGCGCTTACTCGGCGGCTTCCGAGGCGATAGCGCTCGGCGACGCCCGCGGACGACAGGAAAGCTCCACCGCCGGATGCGGAGCAAGGCCGGTCACCGCCGCGAGATAGCGCTCGCCGAGCCGGGCGAGGATCGGCGCCTCGGGCATCGGCTGCCCGTCGATCGAGCGCACGGTCGTCACCTCGCTCAGCGTCCCGACGAAGCCGATCTCGTCGGCGATCAGCAGCTCCGTCCGCTCGACCGGCCGGCGCTCGAAGGGGATGCCGAGGGAGCGGCAGAGCTCGGCGACGATGTCGATCGTGATGCTTTCGAGCGCGCCTTCCCAGGGCGGCGGCGTCACCGCTTTGCCGTCGCGCAGGACGAGGACGCAGGAGCCGACCGATTCGGCGACCCGCCCCCATTGGTTGAGGAGAATCATCTCCGGGCAGCCGCGGCGGCGGCCCTCGATCTTGGCGAGGCGCGCCACCTGGTAGTTGCTGCTCGTCTTGATCCGGCACGGCAGCGCGAGGTCGATGGCGCGCTGCCAGGTGCTGATGCCGGTGTCGACCGGCTGCGGCGGCCCCTTCTCCTGGTGATAGGCGGTGAGGACGAGATCGGCGACCGTGCCTTCGCCCCAGTGGCCTTCGGTCACATAGAGCGTCGCCCGCACCCACATGTTGCGCGCGGGCTCGTAGAGCGCCGCGACAAGGCTGTGGCAGGCGTCCTCGAAGGCGGTGAAATTCATCTCGAACGGGATGTGCAGCAGCCGCGCCGACTGCCGCAGCCGGTCGTAATGCCGCCTCAGCGCGACGAAGCCGAAACTGCCATCGGGCTGCCAATAGCCCTTGATTCCTTCGAAGACATTGAGGCCGCGCAGGACCGCCTCGCTCGAAATGTGCAGCTTCGCGTCCTCCCACGGGCGCAGGGCGCCGTCGAAGAACACCCATCTGGGTTTTTGCAGCTTGATCAAATCGCGCCCCAGTCCGTATTTGGGTCCCTTTCGGCAACCAGATGACGAACAGCACGGGCCCTGAATCGTTCCCGGTCCCGGGACCGAAAACATCAGTTGACGTTTGCCAATTCCAGCAACGTGCGCGTTTTTCTGAGCCGCGCCAAATCCTCGCCGGGCGGTGTTCTATGATAGGCTCGGCGCAGAAAGGAACGCGCCATGGCCGAGCCCGTCATCGTCATCAACCCCAATTCGAGCGAGACCGTGACGCGCGGCATCGACGCGGCGATGGCGCCGCTGCGCATCGCCGGCGGACCGCCGATCGAATGCCTCACCCTCGCCGAGGGCCCGCCCGGCATCGAAAGCCAGAGCGACGCCGACAGCGTCATCGCGCCGCTTTGCCGGCTCGTTCGCGCCCGCAGCGACGGCGCCGCCGCCTTCGTCATCGCCTGCTTCAGCGATCCCGGCCTCCACGCCGCGCGCGAAGCAACGGCGAAGCCCGTGCTCGGCATCGCCGAATGCGGCATCCTGACGGCGCTGACGCTCGGCCACCGCTTCGGGGTCATCTCCATCCTGGCGAAATCGGTGCCGCGCCATTTGCGCTATATCGCGGCCATGGGCGTCGAAAGCCGGCTCGCCGCCGATCTGCCGGTCGGGCTCGGCGTCGCCGAGCTCGCCGATGACGACCGGGCGCTCGGGCGGATGACCGAGATCGGCCGGCGTTTGCAGGAGGAGAAGGGTGCCGATGTCGTCGTCATGGGCTGCGCCGGCATGGCGCGCTTCCGCGCGCCGCTGCAGGCGGCGATCGGCATCCCTGTCGTCGAGCCGACGCAGGCCGCGGTCGCCATGGCGATCGGCCGCGTCCGGCTCGGTTGGCCTTGAGGCGGAGGAGGCGTGGACAAGGGGCGCGGGCGGACGGCGGTCGCGGCGGCGCTGTTCCTCCCGCTTCTCGGCTGCGCCGCGAGCGAGACTCCGCCGCGGCCGCCGGCCTGGGCGGCGGCGCCGGCCGTCGCGCCGCCGGAAGCAAAGAGCGCGCCCGCAAGCGACGCGCCCGCGATTCCGGCGCCGCAGCGCGAGCCGCAGCTCCAGCCCGAGATCGGCGCCGGCGCTCCCTCCTATCAGCCCTATCTCTATCGCCCCGGCGCGACGGCGCCCATGACCGCACCCGGCGCGACGCTCGGCTTCCAGTATAACGGCCCGATCACAGGCTATGGCCCGGGCGGCATGGCCTATCCACCGGGGGCGCCGCCGAACCCGCCCTATTTCTATGGCGGAACCAATCGGCGCTGAGCCCGCCGCGGCCTCCGTGCCGTCATCTCAGCGAAACTCGGCGATCCGCGCCGCCGTCTCGGGGTCGAGGAAGCCGCGGAGCGTGGCTTCGGTCTCGGCCGCCATGGCGCCGTCGAGCCCGAGTTCGCCGCGGGCGGCAAGGATGCGCTTCAGATCGCGCACGCGCTCGGGGGGCAGCGCTGCGACCCGGCGGGCGAGAGCGAGCGCCTCGCTCATGAGCGCGCCTTCGGTGACCACCCTCGTCAGCAAGCCCCATTCCAGCGCCTCGGCCGCATCGAAGCGCTCGCCGAGCAGCATGAGACGCCGCGCGCGCTGGAGGCCGACGAGACGCGGCAGCAGCGCCGTGACGCCGCCGGTCACGAAGAGGCCCCACGAGATCTCCGGGAAGAAAAAGCGCGTTCCCTCGGCGGCGATGGCGAAATCGCAATTGATGACCCATTCGAGACCGCCGCCGACGGCCCAGCCGCGGATGGCGCCGATCACGGGCGTGTCGCCGAGGACGATGGCGCGCGTCACGTCCTGGATGCGCTCGATATAGGCGCGCGTCGCGGCTTCGCCCGCCGCCTGGGATTCGAATTCCTTGAGGTCGTCGCCCGAGCAGAAGGCGCGGCCGGCGCCCGTCAGCAGGATGGCGCGGACCGCGGCATCGCGATCGGCGGCTTGCAGCGCCGCGACGAGCGCGTCGAGGAGCTCCGGCACGATGGCGTTGAGGCGATGCGGCCGGTTGAGAGTGACGATCCGCACGCCCTCGCCCGCATCCTCGCTCAGCACGGTCGCCGTCATGGCCGCTCCTTTCTGATGACGCGGCGCGTCTTCGCCGCGGTGCGCGGCAGCGTGCCGAAGGGCAGCAGCGCGATCCGGGCGCTGAGGCCGAGCGCCCGCTTCATCGCGGCCGCGATCTCCTCGGCAAGGCCCGCGGGTCCGCTGCCGCCGAATTTTTCCGCAAGCTCGGCCTCGACCGGCAGCCAATCATAGGGGCCGCGCCCTTCGAGCACGATGCGGTATTCGCCCGACAGCGCCGGGCTGGCGTTGAGGATCGCGGCAATCTGCGTCGGGAAGGCGTTGATGCCGCGCACGACGACCATGTCGTCGCTGCGGCCGACGACGCGGAAGCGCGGCGCCGTGCGGCCGCAGGCGGCGCGCCCCAGCCCGGTCAAGGTGACGATGTCGCCGGTGCGGAAGCGGACGAGCGGCTGGCATTCGCGGCTGAGATGCGTCAGCACCAGCTCGCCCGTCTCGCCTTCGCGCCAAGGGAGGGCGGTCCCCGATTCGGCCGCGATGAGCTCGGGATGCAGCACGTCGAGGGCCATGAAATGAAGATCCGGGTCGCCTTCCGTCTGGCCGGCGAAATTGCAGAAGACGTCGGAGACGCCGTAATTGGCGTTGCGGACGGCGAAGCCCCAGACGCTTTCGAGGCGCTGACGGAAAGCGGGGTCATCGAGGCCGGCCTCGCCGCCGAAGAGGCCGAGGCGCAGCCCGAGATCGCGCGGCCTCAAACCCGGGAAATGCTCCGCTATGACGCGCTCCAGCACCGCCGGATAGGAGGGGGTGCAGGAGATCGCGGTGACGCCGAGCTCGCGGATCGTCTCGATGAGGAGCCGCGACTCGCCGACGCCGAACGGGATGACGGTGGCGCCCGTCGCCTCCAGCGTCAAATGATCGGTGAAGCCGCCCATCCACAGGCGGTAATTGAGGCAATGGACGACGCGGTGGCCAGGGCCGAGCCCGCTCGCCGCCTGCGCGCGCCCGCCGACGATCGCTGTCTCGTGCGCATCCCTCGCGGAGAGGGCGAGATTCATCGCGGTCCCGGTCGTGCCGGACGTCCGGTGGATGCGGGCGATCGCTGCCGCGGGAGCGGCAAGATAGTCGCCGAAGGGCGGATGCGCGCGCTGGCTCGCCCGCAGCATCTCCTTGTCGATGAGGGGCAGCGCGGCGAGGTCTTCGAGGCGGCGCGGCGGATGCGCGCTGCCCCAGGCGCGGCGATGGAGGGGCGACGATGCGGCGACGTAGTCGCGCTGGCGTTCCCACAAGCCCTGGCGATGCGCCGCGAGCGCATCGAGCTCCGCGAATTCCGCCCGTTCGACGAGCATTCCCCCCCTCGCTTCTGAGCGCCGGCCGGCGCCGGCAGGCTGGCCGCGATGTTAGCCGCCAGCGGCGCGAATGGGGAGCCGCGCCGTCAGCGCTCGACCGCGACGGCAATCCTGCCGCTGCCGCCGAGGGCTTCGACCTCGGCGCGCTCGCCGTCGCCGCGGATGCGCAGATCGATGCCGTCGGCGCCGAAGCGCAGATTGCGGAGCGTGAGCTCGCGGAGGGGTTCGGGAAGCACCGGATGGCGGAAGACGAGGCGCCGCGCCTCGGCATCGCAGTCGAGCCCGAGGCAGGCGGCGAGGAGGCCGAAGGCAGCGGCGCTCGACCAGGCCTGCATGGCGCAAGCGATGGGATAGCGGCCGGGGCCGCCGCCGCTCTCGTCCTCGCGAAAGCCGGCGAACACCTCGGGTAGGCGCCGTAGGTCGAAATGCGCGCTGGCGCGGAAGATGCCCTCGGCGAGGCGCCGCGCTTCGGCCTTGCGGCCGTAGCGGGAAAGGCCGAGGGCGATCAGTGCGTTGTCATGCGGCCAGATCGAGCCGTTATGGTAGGAGACGGGATTGAAGCGCGCGCAATCCTCGCCGATCGTGCGGATGCCCCAGCGGGCGAAGAAGGCGGGCGCCATGAGGCGCGCCGCGACTTGCGCCGCGCGCTCGGGCGCCGCGATGCCGGCGAAGAGCGCGTGCCCGGCGCTGGAGCAGGGCACGCGGCAAGGCTGCTTGGCGCCGTCGAGCGCGAGGCCGTAGCAGCCGATCTCCTCGCACCAGAACGCTGCCTCGAAGCGGCGCCGCAGCGCCTCGGCGCGGGCGCGATATTGGGCGCCGTCGCCGGCGCCGATGGCGCGCGCCAAAAGCGCCGCGCCCTGCCAGGCGGCGAAGGCATAGGCCTGCACCTCGCAGAGGGCGATGGGCTTCTCCGCGATCCGGCCGTCGGCGTGGAAGACGGCGTCCGGCGAATCGCGCCAGCCCTCGTCGAACTTGCCGCCATATTCGATGAAGCCGTCGCCGTCGGGGTCGCCATAGCGCTCCATCCAGCCGAGCGCCGCCAGGATCTGCTGCCAGATCGCGCCGATGAACGCGGCATCGCCGGTGCGCCGCCAATAGGCCGCCGCCAGCATGACGAAGAGCGGCGTGCTGTCGATGCTGCCGTAGAAGCGGCCGAAGGGCACCTCGCCGAGCCGCGCCATCTCGCCCTTGCGCCGCTCATGCAGGATCTTGCCGGGCTCGGCGCTCTCCGCCGCGTTGCTGTCGCGTGCCTGCGCCGCGGCGAGATAGCCAAGGACGCCGCGCGCCAGGCTCGGATCGGCCCAGAGGGTGAGGAACGCCGTCAGAATGCCGTCGCGTCCGAAGGTGGTGCAGTACCAAGGGACGCCGCCGAAGGGAAAGAGGCCGTAGGGAGTGGGTGTCGCCAAGGTTTCGAGATCGGCGCGCGAGCGCGCGATCCAGGTGTCGAAGGCGAGATGGCCCGAGGCGAGCCCGAGATCCGCGGCGAAGGCGCGGGTCGGATCGGCCGGCGGGAGGCTCGCGGCGACGTCGCGGGCGCTGTTCCGCCAGCGGATTTCGATCTCGATCGCCGTTTCGGCCCCGGGCGCGAGGCGGAGATCGAAGCGCGCCGTCCGCCCCTCGATGGCATCGGGCGCCGGGCGGAAGGCGAGGGTCGTCTCGTAGAGGACGCCGTCGGCGCCGGCAAAGGAGAGGACGAGACCGTCCGCGGTGATGCGGTCGGGACGCCGACGGCCGCTCTTCTTGCGGGGGTGGCCGCGGATCTGGAACATGTCGCGGAAATCGGCGCCGAACTCGAGGAGCGCTGGCAACGCCACCATGCGGTCGCTGCGGTTGGCGATGCGGAGAGTCTCGCGGCAAAGGCCCGGCTCCAAGCCGCGCCGCCGGTCGATGACGAGGCTCTCGCGCCCGGCGACTTGCGCCTCGCCGTGCAGGATGTCCGGATTGGTGAGGTCGACCCGCAGCGTCCGCGTCTCGGGGTGGACCGAAGAGCGGACGAGCAACGGACGGACGCCGCCGAGGCGCAGGCGCCAGGTCGAGAGGTAGCGCGTATCGTCGTGGAAGACGCCCTCGGCGGCGCGCGCCGCGGCGTCGATGTCGCCATGAAGATCGAAGAGAGCGAAGCTCTCGCCGGCTTTGAGGATGCGCGGCTGCCGCTCCATGACCTCGGCGGCGGCGGCAATGTGGTAGCCGGAGTCGGCCGACGCTTCCTCCACCCTGCCGCCTTCGCCTTGCTCCGCCATCCGCTCCTCCGGCGCCGATTCGTAACGGCCTCCGCGAAGGCGCAGTTCCAGAGGTCAGGCGGCGTCGTGGAAGATGACGCCGAGCGTGCGGCGTCGTCCCGAGCGGATGCGGCTCACGCCATGGCGAAGGTTGACGCGGTACCAGCCGCGTGTGCCCTGCACGGGACGATGATGGACGGGAAAGATCACGGCGTCGCCCTGCGCCAGCGGCACCACCTCGCCGCGCGACTGCGCGCGCGGACGCTGCTCGAGGAGGAGGAATTCGCCGCCGGTGAAGTCGCGGCCGGGCGCGCTCAGCAGGACGGTGAGCTGCAAGGGGAAGACGAGCGGCCCATAGAGATCCTGATGGAGGCAGTTGTAATCGCCTGTCCCGTAATCGAGGAGCAGCGGCGTCGGTCGGCATTGTCCCGCCGCACGGCATCGGGCGAGGTAATCCGCAAGGCGCGGCGGGAAGCTGCCCCCTTCGTTCAGGCGCGTCCGCCAGCGCTCGGCGATCGGCGCCAGATGCGGATAGAGCGCCTGACGCAGCGCCTCGACGAGCGGCGGCAGCGGGTAGCGCAGATATTTGTATTCGCCGCGGCCGAAGGCATGGCGCTGCATGACGATGCGGCTGCGGAACGGCGCCGCCTCGCCGTAAAGCGCCGCGAGCGCGCGGCATTCTTCGGAATCGAGCAGCGCCGGAAGCGTCGCGTAGCCCTGCTTGTCGAGGGCGGCCGCCGCTTCCTGCCAATCGATTCTGTCGACGCGCTCGGCGACCGCCGGCGCCGTCTTCCACCTCGTCATGAATGGCCTCTCTTGCTCTTCGGCCGATGATCGCCAAGGGAACCGGCAGGTCCATCCGATTCTTGCGGGCGCGGTCGCCGCGACAGACCGCGCCGGCGCGGTTCCGCTTGCGCTCGCCGCCGGTTTGTGGCGAGTATCGCGGCACGCTCGGGAGCGCAAAAAGGGGAGGTTTTCGATGATCCGCGGCTCACTCCGCAGGGCGGCGCTGCTCGCCGGCGCCGCTTTTCTCGCGACGATCGGTGCGGCCCATGCCGAAAAGAAGGTGCTGACCGTCGGCATGGCGGCGATCGATGCCGGCCGGCTCGACCCGCACGTCTCGGCGACGACGCCTGACAAGGCGCTGCTCGACTGGCTCTTCAACGGCCTCGTCCGCATGAAACCGGGGACGATGAATCCCGAGACCATCGAGCCCGATCTCGCCGAGAGCTGGACCGCCTCGCCCGACGGCAAGGAGTGGACCTTCAAGCTGCGCCACGGCGTTCAGTGCCATCACGGCTATGGCGAGTTCACGGCGGAGGACGTCGTCTATTCCCTGGCCCGCGCCGGCGATCCGAAGCGCTCGGCCTTCTCCAGCGACTTCAAGGATTTCGAGAAGGTCGAGGCGCCAGACAAATACACCGTGAAGATCACCCTGAAGAACCCGGTGCCGAGCCTCTTGGGGCTCCTCATCAACTATCAGGGCGGCAACATGGTCTGCAAGAAGGCGGCCGAGGAGATGGGCGAAGGCTTCGCCAAGAAGCCGATCGGCACCGGCCCCTTCATGTTCGACGAATACAAATCCAAGGAATCGGTGACCGTCGTCGCCAACAAGCAGTATTTCCGCGGCGCGCCCAAGCTCGACAAGATTATATACCGCTACATCTACTCCGATGCGACGCGCGACCTCGCCTTCACCTCGGGCGAGATCGACCTGACCTACGGCAAGCAAGACCAGACCTGGGTCGATCGCATGAAGAAGGAGAAGGGCGTCATCGTCGACGTCTTCAACCCGGCGGAGCTGTCGAGCCTCTATCTCAACGTGACGAAGCCGCCCCTCGACAACATCAAGGTGCGGCAGGCGATCGCCTACGGCGTCAACCGCGACCAGGTCGTGCAGTTCAAGGGCAAGGACATCACGCGCGCCGCCAAGTCGATCGTGCCGATCGGCTATCTGGGGCAGAGCGACGACGTGCCGCTCATCCCCTATGACCCGGCGAAGGCGAAGGAGCTGCTGAAGGAGGCGGGCTACCCGAACGGCCTCACCATTCACATCATCCACACGAACCTGCCCGGCATGCTGTCGATGATGGAGGTCGTGCAGGCGCAGCTCCGCAAGGTCGGCATCAATCTCGACATGGAGGTGGTCGAGCACGCCACCTTCCACGCCGATATCCGCAAGGATATGAGCCCCATCGTTCATTACGCGGCGGCCCGCTTCCCGATCGCCGACACGTATCTCACGCAGTTCTTCCACTCGCGCAGCATCGTCGGCACGCCGACGGCGGTGACGAATTTCTCGCATTGCAACAACGCCGATGCCGAGATCGACGCGGCCCGGGTCGAGCCCGATCCGGCAAAGCAGAAGGCGCTCTGGAAGACGGCGCAGCAGAAGCTGATGGCGAATGTCTGCGCCATCCCGATCTACGAGCAGCCGCAGATCTGGGCGCGGCGCTCGACGCTCGATTACGGCTTCAAGCTCGAAGGCTCGCTCAGCCTCGGCCCGCCGATCGACGAGACGACGCATTT